>JAXDHQ010000081.1:0-7506 GCA_034664395.1 Solirubrobacteraceae bacterium
CGGCGTGCTCACCTTCGGAGCGGTGACGGCAGGCGCGCTGACTGCGGGCGCGGCAATGGTCGGGGCTGTCACCGCAGGAGCGGCGACCTTGGGCGCCGTGACCGCCGGCGCGCTGACTGCGGGCGCGGCAATGGTCGGCGCTGTCACCGCAGGAGCGGCGACCTTGGGCGCCGTGACCGCCGGGGCGCTGGGGGTGGGCGCAGTGACCTTCGGCGTGGTGACCGCCGGGGCGCTGGGCGTCGGTGCAGTGACCTTCGGCGTGGTGACCGCCGGGGCGCTGTCCTCGGGCACGCTCGGCGCGGCGGGCGCGGCGGGCGGAGCAGCGGGGGTCACCTGAGGCGCGGCGGCCTTCGGCGCGCTGGCCGCGGCGGTCGTCACCGGAGGCGCCGACGGTGCGCTCGCCTTCGGGGCGGGAGCGGCCGGCGCGCTTGCGGTGCTCGCGGGTGGCGTGGTGGCCTTCGGGGCGGCGGCCGGGGCCGGCGCGCTCGCTGCGGGCTTCGGTGCGCTCGCCTTTGGGGCAGGGATCGCCGGTGCGCTGGGCTGGGGAGCGCTCACTGCGGGTGTGGGGGCAGGGGCCGCGGCCGGCGCTGACGGCGCGGCTGCGGGCGCGGCCGCCTGGGCCGTGGCGATGGCTGCGTTGGTCGCAGCCTGAGCGGCGGACACCTGCGCCGTGGGCGCCTGAGGCGTCACGGCCGCGGGTCCGTCTGCCATGGCTGGCAAATTTCCGAGGACCATGCCGCCGATCGCGATCGCAGATCCGATCCAGACGCTCCGACTTACCATCTTCCCAACCCCCTGGCAATCTTGTCTCTTCGACCGTGCCCTGACATGAGGCGCGCCGAAACGCGCGCGTGGGTACCGATTTCCGCTCTCCGTCCGTCGGCGGACATCCGGGGTGAAGGAACTGCCCCAAACCTCGTAGGAGAACGGGCGATATGCGTAGGCAACAGGTCACCTGCGTAGGCGCGGAGGCGTCGTGCGGCAGGTAGCTCACAGCCCGCGGCGGCAAGGGCTGCACCGGTCCATCGCGTCGCCGTTCCCGAGGCTCAACCTCGAGTCGAGGTCGAGCTCGAACCTCAGCCTTCGCCCCATCCGCTCGTCGGGTTCGGTGTTTGGCTCGTCCTGCCACCCATCAACAACGAGCGCCTGATGAGTCTGAAGCAGGAGCCTCGATCGCAGTCCCGGGCCACCCGCGGGGCCATCCGGATCAAGCACATCCTCATCCGCGAACGCGAGACGCTGTGCGGGGCGCGCATCGCCGGACTCCCCCCGTCGCCGGGGGCCGACGCGTGCGCCGTGTGCCTCGATCTGTCGCGCCGCGGCTGGACCGGCCGGCCCTGATCAGCTCCCTCGAACGACGGGACCCCCGCACGCGCGAGGGTCCCGGAAGAGGCGACGACCGGAATCGAACCGGTGTACACGGCTTTGCAGGCCGCTGCGTAACCACTCCGCCACGTCGCCGTAGCGTCGAGCAAGCCTAGCGACGGCCGTCCCGGCAAGCCCTCGTGGAGCGGGGCGGGGCGGACCGTAGCCGCCCGGCGGCTTGTAGCCTCGGCCGCGTGCCCGCTCCTCGCCCACTCGTCGTCCTGACCCTCGCCGTCACGGTGGCCGCCATCTCGGTCTCGATCCTGGCCTGGATGGCCATCGCGACGACGCGCGACCTCAACCGCGTCGTCGCCAAGGCCAACCGCGTGGCCGACGACGCATCGCTCTCCGTGCGCCGCGTGAACCGCTCCGCCCGCGAGCTCGATCCGGCGGTCCGATCGCTGCGCAGCGCGGCCGACGCCCTGCGCCAGGCCCGAGGCACGCTCCCGTGACCCGTCGCTACACTGTCCGCCTCCCCTGGGGCGATTAGCTCAGCTGGGAGAGCGCCGCCTCGACAAGGCGGAGGTCACTGGTTCGAGCCCAGTATCGCCCATCTCGAAAGCCCCGCTCCGGCGGGGTTTTCTCGTTCTCGGGGGCGGCATGGCGGGGCAGGCGTTCGCGTCCGTACCTGCCCTCCAAGAGCGGCGTGCCTCTTGCCTGCGGCCGCGGGGGCCTAAGTCGAAGGTACGGAAACCCCGCCGCCGACCATGGACGCTCGACACGGCCACGGCCACCCGCTCCATCGCGTCACCTGATCGCCGCGCTGGGATTCGGGACTGCTGTGACGTACGACGCGGATCGCGATCCATGACAGGGGGAGGATGAGATGCAGACCAACACCGCCCGAGCGCTCGGGCTCCTGGCGCTGATGCTCGTCGGCGTCGGGATCGGCACGGTCGCGAACATCCCCGGCCTGCGCAACGAGCAGATAGTGCGGGTACCGGGTCCGGTCCGGCAGGGAACGCTCGATTCGCGCATACCGCCGGAGGCGTGTCCGTCGGGTATCACCCCAGACTCGATCAAATGCGAGGTGAACGCCATTCGCCGTGCCAACGGCCTTCCGCTCTTGAAGACGAACTACCGTCTGCGCCGGGCCGCCAGGGGCCACGCGGCGGACATGGTTGCCCGCGGCTACTTCGCGCACGTCAGCCCGGACGGCGGCAGCCTCGAGGGCCGCGTGCGAAGCGCCGGCTTCTTCCGCGGCGCACGCGATTGGGGCCTTGGCGAGGACATCGGCTGGGGTACGGGCTCGTTGAGCACGCCGCGGGAGATCGTCGCCGCCTGGATGCGCAGCCCTCCGCATCGCGCCGTGATCCTCAGCCGGGACTACAAGGAGGGCGGCGCAGGCATCGCTCAGGGGACCCCCCAGGGGGCCGACGGCTACACCTACGTCATGGATCTCGGCTTCCGCTCGCGGCGACCGAGCGCGGCGGGCTGGGAGGACCGACCGCGGTGACGTCGCGGCGCTCACGCGTCCGGCTTCCAGGGCTCGATCACCGCCCAGGCGTGCCAGCTCTCCACCTCGATCCACGCGCTCACGCGGCCGCGGTCGCGTTGCGCGTAGGGCTCGCCGAGGTAGTGCCGCGAGATGCGGTCGATGTCCGAGAAGTCGCTGTCCTCCTCGACGGAGACGACCCGTCCGCGGAGGCTGACCTGGTGGTACCAGTCGTCCTTGCCGAGCACCGTGATCGAGACCCGCGGGTCGCGGCGCATGTGGTCGAGCCGTGCGCGGCCCTCGTCCATGTTCACGAGGACGCGGCCGTCCTCCCAGAGGTACCACGTCGCGTTGGTGATCGGGCTTCCGTCGGCGTGCAGGGTGGCGATCACCGACGGGTTCGGCTGCGCCAGGAACTCGTCGATCTCGCGGGGGACCGGTGGTTTGGGCATGATCGCCGCGTACTACCCCGCGATCGGGGCCTGACCATGCGGCGGGACAGAGCGACACCGTGAACGTCGACGTCGTCTTCGAGGAGCGCTACTGGTACCCCGACGACGGCGGCATCGTCTGGATCTCGGGCTACACGCTCGTCGAATCCGAGTCGGGGCGTTTCCTCGCCCGCGACGCTCCGGAGCTGCGCCAGCGCGGCCTGCGCGTCGTCGGCGTCGCGGGGGCGGGACAGCACCACGCGCAGGCGCTGGCCGGCGACGACGTCGCTCCCGGCCGCCCGCTGGTCCTGCGCCGCGACGCGGGCAACCCCCACGACGCCAACGCGATCGCCGTCCACGGCGCCGGGGGAGAGCAGGTCGGCTGGGTGCCCCGCGAGGTCGCCGCGGAGCTGGCGCCCTCACTCGATGCGGGAGACCCGTGGTCGGCGCTGGCGCTCCGCGAGCAGCGACGCTCGCCGCGCGATCCGCGCGCCGGGCTGACCATGCTCCTGGCAGCGGCGCCGGCGATCGAGCTGCGCGTGCGCGACGACCGGCGGTGAGCCCTCACGCCCTCAGCTTCAGCTCCTTCGCCACCAGCGTCGGCTGGCCCGCCGCCGGCGTGGCCGTGACCTCGAGGTTGGCCAGCAGGCTGCGGCGGCCGTGGAGCGCCCGGCGCAGCCGCTTGACCTGGGCGCGAGTGATCGTCAGGCGGACGACGTGCGTGTCGCCCGCGGCGAACTGCTGGCGGATCGGCTTCAGCGTCACGGTCACCGCGCGGTGGCGGCGCTTGGGACGCGCGGCCGGGGTCACGGTCGCGGTCACCGAGAGCGCGCAGCCGGTGTCGCAGCCGACGCGCAGCGGCACGTTGCGCGAGGTGAGCGCGCCGGTCGTCCGCAGCGTCCGCAGGGTGACCTGCGGGCCGAACGGCGCGGGCAGCGTGGGCAGCTTCGGCGCCGGCGGGTTGGCCGGCGGCGCCAGCGCGACGCACGGCGTCACCGACGGGGCCGCGAGCGCGAACTGCTGCACGCGGTTGTTGTCGCTGTCGGTCACGGTCAGGACGCCGTTGCAGTCGATGCTCACGCCCGTGGGGTGGACGAACTGGCCGGGATCGGTCCCGCGCGCGCCGAACGCCAGCAGTCGCTCGCCGTTGGGCCCGAACTCCTGCACGCGGTTGTTGCCGCGGTCGGCGACCCACAGGTTGCCCGCGGCGTCGAGCGTCATCTGCCCCGGCGACTGGAGCTTGCCGAGCTTGTTGCCGGTTCCGCCGAACTCGTCGATCTGGGCGCCGCTCGGATCCCACACGCCGATGCGGCTGTTGGCGCCGGCGACGTAGATGCGGCCGCCGTCCGGCGTGACCGCGATGCCGCGCGGCGATCCGACGCCGGTGATCGCGCCGAGGTAGTCGCCGGCGAGGTCGAAGCGCACGACGCGCCCGTTGCCGGTGTCGGCCACCCAGATCGTCCCCGACGGATCGATGGTCAGCGCCGACGGCGCGATCATCTGCCCCGGGCCGCTGCCCCAGGCCCCGATCGTCCGCGCGACGCCGCCCGAGCCGCGGTCGAAGACGAGGACGCGGCCCCGGCGCTGGTCGAGGACGTAGGCGTTGCCGGCGGGGTCGAACGCGACGGCGACCGGCCGCGGCAGCAGGGTCGGGCCGGGAGCGGGGGAGCCCCACACGGCCACGATGCTGCCGTCGGGGCCGAGGAGCTGGACGCGACCGTTGACCGCGTCGACCACCGCGCGCACGCCGCTGGCGTCGGCGGCGACGCCCAGCGGCTGGTCGAACTGCCCCGTCGCGCGCCCCGAGGATCCGAAGCTGCGCAGCAGCGTGCCGCCGCGATCGAAGACGTCGATGCGGTCGTTGCCCGTGTTCGCCACGTACACGTTGCCCTGGGCGTCGGCGGCGATCCCGCGGGGGTAGGCGAGCTGCCCCGGGCCGGTCCCGTACGAGCCCCACCGGGCCTTGTACGGGTAGGCCGGCGGCCCGCTGAAGCGCACGACGCGGTGGTTGAGGTCGTCGGCGACGAACAGGCGCCCGGAGGGGTCGGCCGCGACGTCGTAGGGGTTGGTGAGCTGGCCGGGCGCCGGCCCGGGCCCGGCGCCGACGGTGCGGATGAAGTGCCCGCCGGTGTCGAAGACGACGAGCCGGTGGTGGCGGTCGTCGGCGACCGTCAGGCGGGACCCGCGCACGGCCAGGCCCTGGGGCACCGAGAGCTGGCCCGGCGGCACGATCTCGGCGCCGTGGCCGCCGTCGATCGTGAAGCGCTGGATGCGGTTGTTGCCGGTGTCGGCGACGTAGACGACGTCCCCGGACACGGCGAGGCCGCCGCCGGCGCCCGCCGAGTTGCCGCCGCCGGTGCCGAAGCGGAACTCGCCGACGCCGGTGCCGTTGCGCCCGAACGAGTTCAGGAGCGCCCCCGCGGCGTCGAAGCGGTCGATGCGGCTCGTGCCGTCGGCGACGAGCAGGGTGCCGTCCCCGGCGACGGCCACGCCGCCGACCGAGGTGAGCTGGCCGGGCTTCGTGCCGGGCGAGCCGACCTGGCGCACGAACGCGCCGGTCGGGTCGAACACCTGCACCACGTGCGACGCCTGGTCGCCGACGTAGACCGAGCCGTCGGGCCCGACGGCGACCGACTGCGGGAAGCGCAGCACGCCTTCGCCGCGCTGGCCGATCTGGCCCGTGCCGACGTACGGGCACGACGTGTCGGGCGTGGCGCCGGGGCAGTCGGCCCGCGCCGCCGGGGCGGCGGCGAGCACGGACAGGGCGAGGGCGGCGGGAGCGAGCAGCCGGAGGGATCGGGCGCGGAAGGGCATCGTCACTGCAGACACGCTAGGAGGGCCAAGGTCGCGGCACGGCTGCGCCGCGCGCGGTTATGTCGCCTTGCAGGTCCGGTCCCGGACGACCGCGACCGGCGCCTCAGAGCGCGGCGAGCAGCCGCTCGAGGTCGCCCTCGTCGTTCCAGGCGCCGACCGAGGCGCGGACGTAGGGCGTTGCGGGGAGGTTGCGCACGACGACGTCGCGCGCCGCGAGGCGGTCGCGCGTCGCCTCGGGGTCGGGGTCCTCCCAGGAGACGAGCGTGGTCGGGCCGCGGGGCGCGACCGTGCGACCGGACGCAGCCAGGCGGTCGGCCAGCGTCGCGGCGAGCCCGACCGCGCGGGCCCGGGCCTCCGGCCAGCCGTGGGCGGCGATCGCCTCGTGGGCGGCGACCGCGACCGCGCTCGCCTCGGCCGAGATGGCGGGCGCGTCGTGGCGGCGCGCGTCGGCGCGCGGAGGGCTGTCCAGTCCGGCGGCGGGGTCGTCGAGGTTCAGGTACGTCGCGCCGATCGGCGCCACGCGCTCGCGCCAGGCCGGCGCGACCCACAGCATCCCGCTCCCGACCGGCCCGCACAGCCACTTCTGGCCGGAGCCGGCGTAGAACGCGCAGCCGAGCTCAGCCACGTCGACGTCGACCGCGCCGACGCCCTGGGCGCCGTCGAGCAGCACCGGGACGTCGGCCTGCGCCAGCGCCGCCGGGTGCATCGCCCCCGTCACCCAGCTCACGTGCGAGCAGGCGACGAGCTTCGTCCGCGCGCCGATGGCGTCGGCGAGGTCGGCGAACGGCGCGGTGCGGACCTCGACGCCGCGGCGCGCGCGCAGCGTCGACAGCGGACCGAGGATGCCCGGGTGCTCGTCGGGCGCGGTGAGGACCTCGTCGCCGGGACCGAGGTCGAGGCCGGCGAGCACGCGCACCACGCCCTCGCTCGTGCACGTGGTCAGCGCGACGTCGGCCGGGTCGGCGGTCAGCGCGGCGGCGTAGGCCGCGCGCTGGCGGTCGCGCAGGTCGAGCATCGCGTCGAAGTACTCGTGGGTGCGGCCGAGGGCCGTCGCGCGCTCGAGCATCGCGGCGCCGGCGCGCCGGCCCGCCTCGGGCAGCGGCCCGCAGGTGCCGGCGTTGAGGTAGGCCCGCCCGGCGAGGACGGGGAACTCGGCGCGCAGGGCGGCGGCGTCCACGGCGGCTGATCCTAGGCGACCCGCCGCCGCGCCCCCGCGGCGCCTACCGGCCGCAGACCGGCCAGGGCGCGGCGCCGGCGCGCGCGTAGAGCATCGCCGCGCGGCGATCCTGCTCGAGCGTAGGCGCCGCGGCCGGGTCGCCGCGGCCGCCCACCGACGCCCACGTGCCGTAGTCGAACTGGTACTTGCCGCGGAAGGCCCCGCCGCCGCCGACGGCGCGGGGGTCGCCGCCCGACTCGCACGCGGCGATCGACGCCAGCACGGACGGGATCGCCACCGCCGGC
>JAXDHQ010000082.1:0-27003 GCA_034664395.1 Solirubrobacteraceae bacterium
CTCCCCTCCTCCTCCTTCCCTTCGCGGCGCGGCGCTAAACCGACCGGCGGACCGCGCGCGCCGAGCTCCTAGAGTTCAGGGCATGGAGCCCGAGCAGCAAGGGCGCTCGTCGGTCGAGCGCCTGATCGAGCGCCACAGCGTCGACCGCGACGGCCTCGGACGTCCGCTGTCCAGCCGCGCCCGCCAGACGCGCCGCTCGGTCGAGGCCTACCTCAAGAGCGGCCTCCGACCGCGCTGGATGGAGCGCCTGGCCGACATCGACCGCGGCGTCGCCACCGAGTGGCGCCGGCTCGAGCGCGCCTACCGCACGGTGCAGGAGGACTGCCGCGGCGAGCCCGGCGTGTTCGCCCGCCGCTGGAGCATGGTGGCGCGGTCCTGGCCGTTCGACGCGCTCAACGAGCTCATCCACCAGCACAACGACTGGTATCCGATCGAGCGCCAGCTCCCGATGGACCCGCGGACGGGCGACTACGTCCGCGTCGGCGGGCGCTCCTACCGCCGGCCCGTGCTCGGCCCCGAGTGGGTGCTCGAGCACTTCCCGCCCACGCCGCCCGGCGGCGCGTGAGCCACGCGGCTATCGTCGCCACCAACCGCTTCGAGGAGGAAGCCGCGACGATGCCGAACTCCAGCGCTCCATCCACCGCCGTGCTCATCACCGGCTGCTCGTCTGGGATCGGCCGCGCGACCGCGGTACACCTCGCCCGGCGCGGACACCCCGTCTACGCGACCGCGCGCCGGCCGTCGACGATCACCGACCTCGAGGCCGAGGGCTGCCGCCTGCTGAGCTGCGACGTCACCGACGAGGATTCGATGGTGGCGGCGGTCAAGGCGGTGGAAGCCCGGCACGGCGCCGTGGGCGTGCTGATCAACAACGCCGGCTACAGCCAGTCGGGCGCGGTGGAGAGCGTCTCGATGGACGACGTGCGCCGCCAGTTCGAGACCAACGTCTTCGGCCTCGTGCGCATGTGCCAGCTCGTGCTGCCGGGGATGCGGGCGCAGAGCGCCGGGCGGATCGTGAACCTCTCGTCGATGGGGGCGAACTTCACCTTCCCGGGGGGCGGCGTCTACCACGCGAGCAAGTACGCGGTGGAGGCGATCAGCGATGCGCTGCGCTTCGAGGTCAAGGGCTTCGGCATCGACGTGATCATCGTCCAGCCGGGCCTCATCCGCAGCGGCTTCGCCGAGGCCGCGACCGACGCGCTGGAGCAGGTCGAGGGCGACGGCCCCTACGCGGGCTTCAACGCCGCCCTGGCGCAGTCCACGCGCGACGTCTACGAGAAGGGCGCGGCCGCGCGCCTGGCCGGCGAGCCCGAGGCGGTGGCCAAGGCGATCGAGAAGGCGATCACGGCGGAGTCGCCCCGCATCCGCTACCGGGTCACGCCGAGCGCGCGGGTGCTCATCGGACAGCGGGCGCTGCTCAGCGATCGCATGTGGGACCGCTTCCTGGCGACGCGGTTCCCGCGCCCCGGCGCGTAGCGTCAGGCGCTCGCGCAGAACGCCGCGACCTCCGAGCGGAACCGCTCCGGCGCCTCGATCGGCACGAAGTGCCCGCACTCGGGGATGGGGACGACCTGGGCGTCGGGCAGCCCCATCGCGACGCGCCGCGCCTGCGCTGGACCGCAGATGGGGTCGAGCTCGCCGACGAGCACGAGCACCGGGCACCGGACCTGCTCGAGCAGCGGACGCGCGTCGATGGTCTGCCACAGCCCGCCCTCCCACGCCTTGGCCGCGGCGAGGTCGCCGCGCGCATCGCGCCGCCACGTCTCGATGGCGGCTCGGACGCGGGGCTCGTCCGGGTGCGCGGTGTAGAGCGGCAGCACCTCTGCCATGAGCGCGTCCGCCTCCGCGGGGTCCTGCGTGGCCAGGACGCGCTCGGTCCACTCGTCCCACGCCCGGCGCGCGGCGGGGTACCAGGGCGCCTCGGCGTGCCGGGCCAGGAGGCGCTCCGTCTCGGCGGCCCCGTCGTTGTCGTCGAGGTCGCCGCCGATCACCCGCGTCGAGATCGCCACGCAGCGCTCGGCGACCGCGGGGAACAGGGCGGCGAACGTCAGGCCCACGATCCCGCCGAAGGAGATGCCCATGATCGTCGCGCGCTCGATCCCGAGGGCGCGGCGCACCTCGTCGTAGAAGCGCGCGTGGCCGAGATGGTCGTAGAGCGAGGGATCCGAGGGCGGGGTCGAGCCGCCGGAGCCGTGGGGATCGATGAGATGCACGGCGAAGCGGTCGGCGAGCAGCTCGGCGTCGTCGCGCAGCAGGCCGGCTCCCATGCCCGGGCCGCCCTGGAAGTACAGCAACGGCTCGCCCTCGCCGACGACCTCGTAGGCGGCGCGGCGGCCGCCGGCCAGCTCGACGACGTCCGCGAGCGCGCTCATCTCGCGGCGAGCCTCGCATCGACCGGCCGGCCGCGCAAGGCGCGCGGCTGCGCGCGCTAGCGCTGCGCCGCGAGCGCCGGCAGCTTGGCGGCGAGGACGTCGAACTTCGCGATGCTCGGCGCCTCCGCGAGCAGCTCGGAGGCGCGCTCCATGAGCGCCGCCGCCACCTTGCCGTCGAGGTGCGCCTCGCGACCCTCCTCGTCGGGGAAGGCGTCGACGATGGCGAACGTCGACGGCCCCAGGCGCAGCGCGAACCAGGTGAGCGTCCTGGGCTCGTCGTCGACGAGCGGCAGCGCCTCCTTGAGGAAGTTCTCGACGTCCATCTCGTGCCCGACCTTGGCCTCCATCCGAACCAGCAGTCCCACGGTCACCATGTGGCGCGTCTCCTTTGCGTTGCCTGCGTCCGCCGACACTCGCCGAGGTAGGGCGCCGGTGGCGTCCAACAAGCGCGACCCGGGACCCGTGGCGCGCGGTCGCGCGTCAGTGGCTGCTGCTGAGGCTCGCCACGAGGTTGATCGTCGTGGCGAGGATGCCCGTGCCGAACAGGAACGAGAGCAGGGCATGGTGCAGCGCGGTCCGGCGGATCTCGCGCTCCTGGAGATCGGTGTCGGAGACCTGGAAGGTCATCCCGATGGTGAACGAGAGGTAGGCGAAGTCGCGGTAGTCGGGCGGCTCGCGCTGGTTGAAGTCCACGCCCCCGTCCTCGCCCGTGTAGTAGAGGTGGGCGTAGCGCAGCGTGTACACCGTGTGCACGACGCCCCACGACAGCACCACCGAGGCCAGCCCCAGGCCCACGCGCAGGAGCTGGGCGACGCCGCTCGCGTGGGCGGCGCTGGCGAGCACGAGCCCGACCGCGACCAGGCTCACGATCGCCGCGCCCAGGAGCAGCAGGTCGGCGGCGGCGCGCGTGGGGTCCTGGCGATCGACGCGCTCGGAGGTCTCGGTGGCGTCCAGCGGCCAGATCGTCAGCCACACCCACACGAGGTAGAACGCGGCCGCGGCGTCCCAGGTCACGAGCGCTCCGAACCGAACCTGGGTGAGGAGGGCGACGGGCACGCCGACCGCCAGCCCGAACGCGATCGAGACCAGGACCTTCGTCCGGGCCGAGATCGACCGGTCGACCCGAGTCGGGATCGGAGACGCGCGCCGAGCGGACACGGGCACAGCTTGCCCGACGGCCAGGCGGAGCGCGCCGTCGTGGTGCGCTAGGACGCGAGCGTCGGCGACCCGACGCCCTCTTCGAGCGCGGGGCGCGTCCAGACGCAGGCCTCGACGGCGTCGGGCTCGACGTGCGTGACCGGCAGCCCCAGGGCGCGCGCCTTGTTGGGCAGGTCGAGCCGCAGCCACGAGGACAGCGAGCGGCGCAGGGTGGAGATGATGATCTCGTCGACGCTGTGCAGGTGCACCGCGTCCTCGATCGCGCTCAGCGGGTTGGGGTCGCCGACGTGGCCCGTCATCGGGGCGCCGGCCGCGGCGGAGAGGACCGGCAGCGCCGCGTAGAGGTTGGCCTCCGCCTCGACCTGCCCGTGGTCCTCGGGGTCGGCTACGCGGTGCAATCCGCGCGGCGTCGCCGGCACCACGAGCCGGAAGTGCGCCGGTCCGCGCCGCGCTCGCTCGCGGACGGCCTCGACCAGGGCCGGCGTTGCGGCGGTGCGGTTGGCCACGACGAGAATGCGAGGGAGATCTGCAATGCTTGTATCGATTGCCACGATGTACCCACCGTACACCGCCCTCCTACACGGCATCCAACGAAATCTCTCAATGGGTCAACGCGTTCCCTTAATGCCCCTGTCCGGCGACGGGCGTCACGCCGCGGTGACGAACCGCATGAACGCATCGACCAGCGGGCGGGGCGGGCCGACCGAGCTGGACATCACGTGCCACTCGCGCGCCGCGGGCCCAGGCCGCACCGAGATCTCGCTCAGCCGGCCCGCGTGGAGGTCGGACTCGACGGCGTCGCGCGAGAGGAACGAGATCCCCAGGCCCAGCCGCGCGGCCTCGCGGATCGCGCCGTTGGAGCCGACCGTGAGCGTCTCGGCATCCAGGTCGAACGCCGCGAGGAAGTCCTCGTTGGCCGAGCGCGTCCCCGACTCGGGCTCGCGCAGCAGCCACGTGCGGCCGTTGAGCTCGGGCGGGCCGACCGGCGCCTCGCCCGCGAGCGGGTCGTCGGGCGCGCTGATGAGCACGAGCTCGTTGGGCCGGAACGCCCGGGCCTCGATGCGCGGGTCGCCCGGAGGCCGCCCGCCGAACGCGACGTCGGCCTGGTGGCTGATGAGCAGGTCGATCACCTGCGAGCGGTTGCCGACGCTCAGCGCGAGCCGCACGTCGGGGTGGCTCAGCGAGAAGGCGCGCATGAGCGCGGGGACGAACGACTCGGCCGCGGTGGTCACCGCCGCGATCCGCAGGACCCGCTCGGCCGAGGTCGCTGCCTCGCCCGCCGCCTGGCGGCCCTTCTCGAGCAGGCCGATGACGTCGGTCGCGAACGGCGTGAAGGCGCGGCCGGCCGCCGTCGGGCGCACGCCGCGCCCCGAGCGCTCCAGCAGCGGCGTCCCCAGCTCGTGCGACAGCGCGGTGATCGCGGCCGACACCGAGGGCTGGGTGACCACGAGCTCGTCCGCGGCCGACGTGACCGAGCCGGTCCGCATCACGGCCAGGAAGCTGCGGAGCTGCGTGAGGGTGATCGACACGGTCAGGAAGCATAGACGAAAACCGAAGCGTCGTGAGAAAGATTTAGCTAGCTCTTTTTCAGTAAGCCACTTAGGGTGACCGTTCCACCAGCGTTCGATGACGGAGAGGGAACGGATGAACTCGGCTACGGCCCAGGCAGACGGCGGCGTGATCCCGGCGAAGGGCCGCTGGACCGCGGGCGTCACCCCGTATGCCGAGATGGGCTACTGGGACGCGGACTACGAGCCCAAGGACACGGACATCCTCGCGGCGTTCCGGATCACGCCGCAGGAGGGCGTCGAGCCGATCGAGGCGGCGGCCGCGGTGGCCGGCGAGTCCTCGACCGCCACGTGGACCGTGGTGTGGACCGACCGCCTCACGCCGCACGAGCACTACCAGGCCAAGGCCTACCAGGTCGATCCGGTGCCCGGCACGCCCGGCCAGTACATCGCCCACATCGCCTACGACCTGGACCTGTTCGAGGAGGGCTCGATCGCCAACCTCACGTCCTCGATCATCGGCAACGTCTTCGGCTTCAAGGCGCTCAAGGCGCTGCGCCTGGAGGACATGCGGATCCCGCCGCACTACCTCAAGACCTTTCAGGGCCCGCCGCACGGGATCGTCATGGAGCGCGAGTACCTCGACAAGTTCGGCCGCCCGCTGCTGGGCGCCACGACGAAGCCCAAGCTCGGCCTGTCGGCCAAGAACTACAGTCGCGTCGTCTACGAGGCGCTGCGCGGCGGCCTGGACTTCACCAAGGACGACGAGAACATCAACTCGCAGCCGTTCATGCGCTGGCGCGACCGCTTCCTGTACGCGATGGAGGCCGTTCAGCGCGCCTCCGCCGCGACCGGCGAGATCAAGGGCCACTACATGAACGTCACCGCCGGCAGCATGGAGGAGATGTACGAGCGCGCCGAGTTCGCCCGCGACATCGGCAGCGTGATCATCATGGTCGACCTCACGATCGGCTACACGGCGCTGACGTCCATGTCGAAGTGGTGCCGCGCGAACGGCATGCTCCTGCACCTGCACCGCGCCGGCCACAGCACCTTCACCCGCCAGAAGTCCCATGGCGTCTCCTTCCGCGTCCTGGCGAAGTGGTGCCGGATGATCGGGGTCGACCACATCCACGCCGGCACCGTCGTCGGCAAGCTCGAGGGCCACCCCGGCACCGTCCGCGGCTTCTACGACGTGCTGCGCGCACGCCACAACGAGGCCAACCCCGAGACCGGGCTGTACTTCGACCAGGACTGGGCGTCGCTGCCGGGCGTCATGCCGGTCGCCTCGGGCGGCATCCACGCCGGCCAGATGCACCAGCTCCTGCACTACCTGGGCGAGGACGCCGTCCTGCAGTTCGGCGGCGGCACGATCGGCCACCCGATGGGCATCGCCGCCGGCGCCACCGCCAACCGCGTCGCCGTCGAGGCGATCATCCAGGCCCGCAACGAGGGGCGCGACTACTACGCCGAGGGCCCGGACATCCTCGCGCGCGCCGCCCGCGGCTGCCCGCAGCTCGACGCCGCGCTGGAGGTCTGGAAGGACATCACCTTCGAGTACGAGTCCACGGACACCCCCGACCTCGTCGTCACGCCGACGCTGAGCTAGGAGAGAGCACGATGCGCATCACTCAGGGAACCTTCTCCTTCCTCCCCGACCTGACCGACGAGCAGATCGAGGCCCAGCTCCGCTACGCGCTGGGCCAGGGCTGGGCGATCATGGTCGAGTACACCGACGATCCGCACCCGCGCAACGCGCTGTGGGAGATGTGGGCGCCGCCGCAGTTCGACCTCACCGAGGGCGAGGTCGACGTGCCGATGACCGAGGTGCGCGAGGCGCGCGCGGGCAAGCCGAACGCCTACGTGAAGGTCGTGTGCTACGACCGCTCGCTGGGACGTCAGACCAGCGCGCTGGCCTTCATCGTCAGCCGCCCGGCCTACGAGCCCGGGTTCCGGATCGAGCGCCAGGAGAGCTCGGACCGCCGCATCCGCTACACGCTGCACTCCTACGCGACCGAGGCGCCCGCCGGCCAGCGCTACCGTGACCGCGACGCGGTCGAGCTCGACGGAGGGAGCGCGTGAGCCCGGCCGCCGTCGCCGAGCAGCCCCCGACGCAGGAGCGCGACCCGGCCGAGCTGCGCGACACGCAGGTGCGCCAGGTCCTGGCCGACCTCGACGACGAGCTGGTCGCGCTCGCGCCGGTCAAGCGCCGCATCCGCGAGATCGCCGCGCTGCTGGTGATCGACCGCCTCCGCGAGGATGCCGGCCTGCCCAGTGCGCGTCCGTCCCTGCACATGTCGTTCACCGGCAACCCGGGCACGGGCAAGACGACCGTCGCCCTGCGGATGGCCGACATCCTCCATCGCCTCGGCTACGTCGAGACGCCGCGCGTGGTGTCGGTCACGCGCGACGAGCTGGTGGGCCAGTACGTCGGGCACACGGCGCCGAAGACCAAGGAGGTCCTCAAGCGCGCCGCTGGCGGGGTGCTGTTCATCGACGAGGCCTACTACCTGCACCGTCCCGAGAACGAGCGCGACTACGGCCAGGAGGCGGTCGAGATCCTCCTGCAGGCCATGGAGGCCGACCGCGACCGGCTCGTCGTGATCCTCGCCGGCTATCGCGACCGCATGGAGACGTTCTTCCGCGCCAACCCGGGGATGGGCTCGCGCGTCGCGCACCACGTCGACTTCCCCGACTACTCGGTCGACGAGCTGATGGCGATCGCGCAGCTCATGCTCTCGCGCGCGGCCTACGAGCTCACGCCCGATGCGCGCGACGCGCTGCGCGGCTACATCGAGCGGCGCGTCGACCAGCCGCGCTTCGCCAACGCCCGCAGCATCCGCAACGCGATCGACCGCGCGCGCCTGCGCCAGGCCGGCCGGCTGTTCGAGCGCAGCGGGACCCCGTCGCGCGACGAGCTCACCGCCATCGAGGCGCCGGACATCCTGGCGAGCTCCGTGTTCGGCGCGGCGGAGGACCGCGCCGCCAGCCCCGATCCCGTCCCCGAGCCCGCCCCCTAGCGGTGGAGGCCCTGATGCCCCGTCCCGTCATCCTCGGGGTCGTCGGCGATTCCGCCGCCGGCAAGACGACGATCACGCGCGGCCTGGTGCGCGTCCTCGGCGAGCAGCACGTCACGCACATCGCCACCGACGACTACCACCGCTACGACCGCCGGCAGCGCGCGGAGCGCGCCATCACGCCGCTGCATCCCGACTGCAACTACATGGACATCATGGAGCAGGACCTGGGGCACGTGCGCACGGGTCGCGCCATCCTCAAGCCCGTCTATCGCCACCAGGACGGGACGTTCGCCGCGCCGGTCTACGTCGTGCCCAGGCAGTTCACCGTGGTCGAGGGCCTGCTCGGCTACCACACACAGGCGCTGCGCGACGTCTTCGACGTGCGCGTCTTCCTCGAGCCGCCCGAGGATCTGCGCCGCCAGTGGAAGGTGCAGCGCGACTGCTCGCGCCGCGGCTACACGAGCGACCAGGTGCTCGAGGAGCTCGACCGCCGCGAGCCCGACTCCGAGACCTTCATCCGTCCCCAGCAGCGCTGGGCCGACATCGTCGTGTCGTTCATGCCGGGCGACCGCAGCGACCAGGAGCACCTCGACGCCAAGCTGATGCTGCGCGACGGCCTCGGCCACCCCGACCTGGCGCCGCTGATCCAGGCCGACGCCGGCGGCATGCGGCTGGTCGAGGGCGACCGCGAGCGCTCGCTGTGGATCCCGGGCGACATCGACCCGGCGCACGCCGCGCAGGTCGAGGAGGCGATCTGGGATCGCATGCACTTCGCCAGCCACCTGCGCTCCGAGCGCCTGGGGGAGTTCACGGTGGGCACCGAGCTGCACCGCTCCGACTCGCTGGCGATCGTGCAGGTGCTGGTCCTCTACCACCTCGTCACGGTCCGGGCAACGCTCGCGCTGGGCGGCGACGGCCGGCGCGCGGAGGGCGCTCCGTCGGCGGGGGCCGAGGCGGAGGCCGAGGCCGAGGTCGAAGCGGAGGCGGAGGCGGAGGCCGTCGGCACCTAGGGCCGGGCGCCCAGCGTGACGCCCTCGAGCGTCAGCAGCGCCTCCTTGCGGTGCAGGCCGCCGGCGTAGCCGGTCAGCTTTCCGCTCGCGCCGACCACGCGGTGGCACGGCACGACGATCGGGATCGGGTTGGCGCCCAGCGCGCGTCCGGCGGCGCGCGACGCCCTGGCGTTGCCGGCCAGCGCGGCGATCGTCCCGTACGTGCTCACCTGGCCGAACGGGATGGCGGCGGTCGCCGTCAGCACCCGCCGGCCGAAGGGGCCGACGAGCGACCAGTCCAGCGCCAGGTCGAACGCCTCGCGGCGCCCGGCGAAGTACTCGTCGAGCTCGCGGCGGACGGCGTCCAGCCGTGCCGGCGCGCGCAGGATGCGCGGCGACAGGCGCAGCGCCAGGCGATCGAGCACGGCGTCGACGCCGCCGTCGTGGTCCTCGTAGCTCAGCGCCACCAGGCCGCGGGCGGTGGCGGCGGCGAGGAGCGTGCCGACGGGCGTGTCGACCTCGGCGTAGTGCACGTCGGCCGGCGCCTCGGCGGCGAAGCGGACGGCCGCGGCCGCGGCGTCGGCGGGGTCGAAGGGGGGCGGCTGCAGGCGGTCATCGGTCATCGGCTCAGCTCCTGTCTCAGTGTGCGCAGTCCCTCGAAGGCCGACCGCCGTGCGGCCTCCTCCGAGCACCCCAGCGCCGCCGCGACCTCCCGGTGGGAGAGGTCGCCGGCGAAGCGCAGCAGCACCGCCGCACGCTGGCGCGGCGGCAGCCCGTGGACGCGATCCCAGACGCCGTCGTCTCGGAGCTCGGGAGCGGCGGGGGCGGCGACCTCGGGCAGCTCGCCCATCGGCACCGCCCGCCGGCCGCGGGCCCGGAAGTGGTCGATCGCCTTGCGGTTGGCGATGGTCAGCACCCAGGCGCGCGGGTTGTCCGGCGCCATCCGCGGATAGGCGCGCAGCGCGGCCAGGAACGTCTCCTGGAAGCAGTCGTCGGCGGCGTCGCGGCCGACGGCGGCCACGAGGAAGCGCCAGACGTCATCGCGGTGGGCGTCGAGGAAGCGCTGGAACGGCGGCGGCGTCACGCCTATGGAACGCCCCGAGCGCCCCGTTCGTGAGACATCCGCGCCAGCAGCGGCGCGATCCGATAGCGCTCCTCGCCCAGCTCGGCGCGCAGCGCGTCGAGCACGGCGACGACGTGGTCGGCCCCGATGGCCGCAAGCCACGCGAACGGGCCCCGCGGGTGGTTGAGGCCGAGGACCATGCCGTCGTCGACGTCCTCGCGCGAGCCGACGCCCTCGCCGACGGCGAAGCAGCACTCGTTGACGAGCTGGCTCGCGATGCGCCCGAGCACGAGACCGGGGGCGTCCTCCACCCAGGCGGTCCGCTTGCCCAGGGCGGCGAAGAACGCCTCGGCGCGCGCCGCCGCCTCGGCGTCGGTCGCGGGCCCGCGCGTGAGCTCGACCAGCGCCGACTCGGCCAGCGGCGGCAGGACGTGGAAGCCCGCCGCGCGACCCGCGGCGCCCTGCAGGCCGTGCAGCGAGCCGGTCGCGCACAGCAGGACCGCGGGGCCGGAGGCGTCCGGCGCGCCGCCGCACTCGACCCAGAGCCACGGCTCCTCGCCGCCCGCGGCGTCGCGGACGTCGAAGCCCGCCCGCGCGGCCAGCTCGCGCAGCTCGCCGGCGACGGGCAGCCCGCCCGCCACGACCACCGGGCGGCCCCGGCCGCCGCCGACCGCGGGCGCCGCGGGCTCCTGCGCCTCGTCGCGGGGGTAGGCGTACCACCCGCGCCCGCTCTTGCGACCCAGGCGCCCCGCGGCCACCATGCGCGCGCTCAGCGGCGAGGGCCGCCAGCGGGGCTCGCCGAAGCTCAGCTCGTGGAAGGAGAGCGCGACCTCGAACCCGGTGTCGATGCCGACCAGGTCCTGCAGCTCGAACGGCCCCATGCGAAAGCCGGCCGCGCGCACGATGGCGTCGATCGTCTCGACGTCGGCCACGCGCTCCTGCAGCAGCTTGAGCGCCTCCAGCCCGAACGGCCGGTTGCAGCGGTTGACCAGGAAGCCGGGCACGTCGGCGGCGTCGATGACGCGCTTGCCCATCGCGGCGCCGGTGGCGCGAGCCACGTCGAGCGCCTCGGGCGAGGACTCCAGGCCGGCGATGACCTCGAGCAGGCGCATGAGCGGCGGCGGGTTGAAGAAGTGCATGCCGACGACGCGGCTGGGGTCCGCCGCCGCGGTGGCGATGGCGGTGATCGGGATCGAGGAGGTGTTCGACGCCAGCACGGCGCCGGGCGCCACCGCGCTGAAGCGCGCGAACAGCTCGCGCTTGAGCTCCAGGCGCTCGGGCGCCGCCTCGACGATCAGCCCCGCCTCGGCGAGCTCCTCGACCGCGGCGATCCCGACGACCTCGCCCGGCTCGCGCTCCAGGCGCCCGCGCGCGCGCCAGCGCTCCAGGCCGTCGACCACGGCGCGCACGCCGCGCTCGAGCGCCTCGGGCTGCGGGTCGTGCAGCAGCGTCCGCGCGCCCGCCGCCGCCGCGAGCTGCGCGATCCCGGCGCCCATGGTGCCGGCGCCCGCCACAGCGATGACGTCCGGCGCGCCGCTCACGCTCAGGTCAGCGCGTTGATGCCGGTCGCCGCGCGCCCGATGATGAGGTGCTGGATCTCCGACGTGCCCTCGTACAGGGTGGTCACGCGCGCGTCGCGGTAGAAGCGCTCGACCGGGTGGTCGTCGACGTAGCCGGCGCCGCCGTGGACCTGGATCGCGCGGTCGGCGCACCAGCACGCCGACTCGGTGGCGTAGAGCTTGGCGATCGAGGTCTCGGTGGTCGACGGGCGCCCGGCGTCCTTCAGCGCCCCCGCGCGGTAGACGAGCAGCCGCGACGCGTCGGTGCGCACGACCATCTCGGCGATCATCTCCTGCACGAGCTGGAAGGAGGCGATCGGGCGCTGGAAGGCCTGGCGCTCGGTGGCGTACCTGACCGACTCCTCGACCGAGCCCTGGCAGATGCCGACGCAGCCGGCGGCCACCGAGTAGCGCCCCGAGTCCAGGGCGCTCATCGCGACCTTGAAGCCGTCGCCGATCTCGCCGAGCATCGAGTCGGGCCCGGCGACGACGTCGTCGAGCCCGATGGACGCGGTGTCCGACGCCCACAGGCCCATCTTGCCCTTGATCTCGGCGGGCGCGAAGCCCGGCTGGTCGGTCTCGACCAGGAAGCACGCCAGGCCCTTGTGCTTGAGCTCGGGATCGGTCTGGGCGAACACGAGCGCGAGCTTGGCGTGGTTGCCCATCGAGATCCACATCTTGGAGCCGTTGAGCTTCCACGAGCCGTCGTCCTGGCGCACGGCACGGGTCTTCTGGTTTGCGGCGTCCGAGCCGGCGTCGGGCTCGGTCAGGCCGAAGCAGCCCAGCCACTCGCCCGAGCAGAGCCGGGGGAGGTAGCGCTGCTTCTGCTCCTCGGTCCCCCACCGCAGGATCGTCGAGCACACCAGCGAGGTCTGCACCGAGATGACCGTGCGCATGGCCGAGCACCCGCGCCCGATCTCCTCGCACACGATCGCGTAGGTCACGTAGTCCAGGCCGGCGCCACCGTACTCGCGGGGCACGATCGCGCCCAGGTAGCCCTGGTCGGCGAGCTGGCGCACCAGGTCGAGGTCGAAGTGGTGGTTGCGCGAGTTCTCGCCGGCCCGCGGAACGATCTCCTTGTCGGTGAACTCGCGAGCGGCCTGCTTGATGAGCGACTGTTCGTCGTTGAGGTCGAAGTCCACGGCAGGCACGTTATTGCACCGGCCGTCGCCGTTTCGGCGCACCCGGACCTCAGGTGCCTGACGGGGCGGCGGCCCGCGTAGACTCGCAACCGCGGTGGACCCCTTCGCGCTCATCACGCCCCGGCCCGTCGTCGCCCCGCTGCCGATCGGCGAGCGGCCGTGAGGGCGCTGATGGTGGGCGGCGGCCGCCGCGGCCTGGCGTTGGCGCGCGAGCTCGTGGCCGACGGTCACGCCGTGCGCGTCGTCACCCGCAGCGAGGACCGCCGGGCCGAGATCGAGGCCGCCGGGTGCGAGTGCTGGATCGGCGATCCCGACCGGATCGGCACGCTGCGCTACGCGCTCGACAACGCCACGGTCCTGCTCTGGCTGCTCTCGACCGCGACCGGGCCCGACGCCGAGGCCCTGCACGGCTCGCGCCTGCGGATGATGCTCGAGCGGACCACCGACACCACGGTGCGCGGCGTGGTCTACGAGGGCGAGGCGCCGACCGGCCTGGAGGAGGTCCGCCGCGCCGCCGAGCTCAACGAGATCCCGTACGTCGTGCTCACCGCCGACCCGCGCGACGTCGACGCCTGGGTGCCGGCCGCCCGCGCCGCCGTCGACGGCCTCCTGACCGCCGACCGCGGCTCGGATAGACTCGGACGGCAAATTTCCTAAAAGCTGATTGGAATTCAGAGGAGGCCAGACGTGGCTGACTACTCGAAGGACGTGCTCGTCGACACGCAGTGGGTGCAGGACCACCTCGACGACGATTCCATCCGCATCGTGGAGGTCGACGAGAACCCGGCCCTCTACGCCGAGGCGCACATCCCGGGGGCGATCGGGTTCGACTGGCGCAAGGACCTGCAGGACCCGGTCAAGCGCGACTTCCTCGGGCCGGAGGACTTCGGCCGGCTCTTCGGCGACCGCGGCATCTCCAACGACCACACGATCGTGCTCTACGGCGACCGCAACAACTGGTTCGCCGCCTACACGTACTGGTACCTGAAGTACTACGGCCACGACGACGTCAAGCTCGTCAACGGCCCGCGCGAGAAGTGGATCGGCGAGGGCCGGCCGACCACGGCCGACGTCCCCAGCCATCCGGGGACGACGTTCCAGGCCAAGCCCGGCGACGCGGCGATCCGCGCCATGCGCGACGAGGTGCTGGCCTCGCTCGACGATGCCCACCGCCTGGTCGACGTCCGCTCGCCCCAGGAGTTCTCGGGCGAGCTCATCGCGATGGCCGGCTACGAGCAGGAGGGCGCCCAGCGCGCCGGCCACATCCCCGGGGCCAAGTCGGTGCCGTGGGCGCAGGCGGTCCAGGAGGACGGCACGTTCAAGTCGGCCGACGACCTGCGCGAGCTGTACTCGTCCAAGGGCGTGCTCGCCGACGAGCCGATCATCGCCTACTGCCGGATCGGCGAGCGCTCGGCGCACACGTGGTTCGTGCTGCACGAGCTGCTCGGCCGCGACGACGTCAAGAACTACGACGGCTCGTGGACCGAATGGGGCAACATGGTCAACGTCCCGATCGAGAAGGACGTGTAGCGCGAAACCGCCGCGACGTGCACCGCGCCGCACCCGAGGCCCCGCTCCGGCGGGGCCTCGCCACGTTCAGGCCAGGTCGGGCGGGACGCGGTCGAGCAGATCGCCGACGATCCGCGCCGTCGCGCCCCAGATGATGTCGTCGCCGACGACGTAGACGTCGGTGCGGAAGGGGACGCCGCGGCGCGTCAGGCGCTGGCGGCGGTAGCCGTCGCGCAGCGCGTGCAGCGGCAGCTCGAGCACCTCGGCGACCTCGTTGGCCGACAGCAGCCACTCGTGCCCGGGCTCGATGAGCCCGACGAACGGATAGATGGCGTAGTTGGTGGCGATCGTCGGCGTGGGCTGCAGCGCGCCGACGAGCTCGACCGCCCGCGTCGGCAGGCCGATCTCCTCCTGGGCCTCGCGCAGCGCCGTCAGGCGCAGGTCGGTCTCGTCGTCGTCCTGACGACCGCCGGGGAACGAGATCTCGCCGGCGTGGCGGCGCAGGTCCTCGCGGCGGCGGGTGAAGACGGCGTGCAGCTCGCCGTCGGCGACGTAGAGCGGGACCAGGACGGCCGCGTCGATGCGCCCGTGGACGTCGAGCGCGGCGGCCTCCCCGGCGTCGAGGAGGACGGCGCGCAGCCGCCGGGCGACCTCAGTGCGCGAGCGAGACCCGTTCGACACTTTCGTCGAACATCACCTCGCCGTCGAGCGTGCGATGCACCGGGCACTTCGCGGCGATCACGCGCAGGCGCTCGACCTGCTCGTCGGTGAGGCCCTCGGGAAGGCGCAGCACGAGCCGGAAGCGCGTCGGACACCCGCGCTCGGCGGGGGTGTATTCGCAGATGACCTCGACGCCGCCGATGTCCCAGTGCTTGCGGGCGGCGTACATCTCCATCGTCACCGCCGTGCACGAGGCGAGGCTGGCGGCGAGCATCTCCTGCGGGCTGGGGCCCGCGTCGTTGCCGCCCGACTCCGTCGGCTCGTCGACGGTGACGTCATGGCTACGCACCTTCACGACGTGCCGGAAGCCGCTGTCACGGGTTGCGGTGGCCTTCATCCTGGGGTCAACCTCCTCATCACCCGTTATAGCAGCGGATTGAACAGCAATCCGGTCGGGACTTTGGGGTAGAAGAACGTGGACTTCGGCGGCATGTTCACGCCGGCGGCTGCGATCTCGCGCACCTGCGCCACCGGGGTGGCGCGCAGGAAGAACGCCGCGTCGTAGCTGCCGTCGAGCACGAGCCGCAGCGCCTCCTCGTCCGTCCGGCTGTAGCCGAGGCCGCGCAGGTGGGCGATGTCGTCCTCGGTGAGGCCCAGCGGCCCGGTGAGGACGAGCGCCTCGAGCACCGCGGTGTCCAACCGCCGGTAGGGCTCGGGCATGTCGCGCAGCGCCTCGTCGGCGATCGCCTGGTCCTTGAGGCGCAGGCGGAAGGCGCGGCGGAAGTGGCTGTCGATGTAGCCCATGGTCAGCGGCTCGTCGCCGTCGGGCGGGCGCAGGTCGGCCTGGTCGATCGGGTCGATGTGGAAGCGCTCGCGCAGGGTGCCGGCCAGGGCCTCCTGCGTCGCCGCCGTGGTGTCGCCGATCAGGCGATGGGTGGGGAAGACGGTCAGGCCCTCGTCCTGCAGGGCGACGAGGCACATCAGCACGTAGCGGTGCTCGCCCTCGCCGCCGACCTCCTCGGCGTACACGCGCGCGGTCTCGTAGCGGTGGTGGCCGTCGGCGATGAGCAGCTCGGACGGCTCCAGCGCGCGCCGGAAGGCGGCGATCGCCTCGGGGTCGGTCACGCGGCCCAGCCGATTGAGCGTGCCGTCGGCGTCGCGCAGCTCGGCGAACGGCTCGGCGCGCTCGCGCAGAGCGTCCGCGGCGCCGGAGGGGTCGTCGTAGAGGCTGAAGATGGGCGAGAGGTTGGCCTGCGTGGCGCGGGTCAGGCGCAGCCGGTCCTCCTTGGGACCCGGGTGCGTGCGCTCGTGCGGGCGGATGCGCCCGGGGCCGTAGTCCTCGACGCGCACGCGGGCGAAGACGCCCTGGCGCGTGAGCGAGCGCCCGTCGGGGCCGGTGTACTCCTGGGTGAGCGTCCACAGCGCCGGCTCGTCGTCGCGGACGACGGCGCCCTCGTCCTGCCACTGGGCGAGGATGGCGGCGGCGTTGTCGTAGCGGTCCTCTCCGTCGGGGCCCTGGTCGGGGAGGTCGACGTGGACGACGTTGTACGGCGATCGGCTGGCCAGTCGCGTGCGCTGCTCGGGATCGATGACGTCGTAGGGCGGCGCGGCGACGTCCTCGAGCGAGCCGACCGTCGCCAGGTCGTAGTGCAGCGCGCGCAGGGGGGTGACGTCGGCCATGGCGCCGGCGACCCTAGCAGCGGTCAATGGAGGATCCGCCGCCCGAAGTCGGTCACGTACGTGCCGCCGTTGTCGCCGGCGGCCGTCGGGTCGGGGACGCCGGCGACGATCCCGATGCCGACGTCGGCGAAGCTGGGGTCGAGCAGGTTGCGGCGGTGGCCGGGGGAGAGCATCCACGCGCGCACGGTGGCGCGCGGAGTGGCGAGCGGGCCGGTGCCCCACGCCAGGTTCTCGCCCACCGACCAGGCGAGCACGTTCTCCAGGTAGGAGGTCCCGCGGATGCGCGCGAGCATCGTCGAGCCGCCCGGCGAGGTGTGGGCGAAGAAGCGTCCGCGCACCATCTGGTCGGCGTAGCGGCGCGCGACCTTCTCCAGCGCCGGCTGGTCGCGCAGCGGCTGGCGCCCGCGCGCGGTGCGCTCGACGTTCATGAGGCACAGCGTGGCGCGGCGCACCGTCCCCTCGGAGACGAGCCCGGGCACGGAGTCGGCGTCGGCGCAGCGGTCGGAGGCAACCTGGGCGCGGGCCGGGGCGGTGGAGCCGCCGTTGGCGTACGCGACCGTCGCGGCGGGCACGAGCGCGAGGCAGAGCGCGGCGACGACGCTGGGGGTGGACCGGAGGCGCATCTCACCCCATGCATCGGCGGCCCGCGCCCGGCCCTGCGGCCGCGTGGACGCACGTTCGGGGCCCCCCGGTCGGGCGGTGCCGTCGACCGGCGAGATCGGGGCGGCCGGATTCGAACCGGCGAACCTCCGCGTCCCAAACGCGGCGCTCTAACCAGGCTGAGCTACGCCCCGTGTCCAGGAAATGTACGGGGCGCGCAAGGGATTGCGACACAGGAGCCGTGCTCGCGGCGCCCGTGCAAGGCGCCGCCCGCGCGCCGCGGCCGCTGTCACACTCCCGCGACGGGCCCCCGTAGCTCAGTTGGATAGAGCAGCGGACTTCTAATCCGCAGGTCCCTGGTTCGAATCCAGGCGGGGGCGCTGGGCGGGTGGTGTTGGTGCTGGCCCTCGCGAGGCCGGGCGCCAGGTGCGATGGCGGAGCCGCGGTTCGCCACAGGACGCCCCCGACTCCACGTCCTCGGTGCCGTCCTCCCGTAGGCGCCAACCTTGACGGGCTCACTCGCCGCGGTGGGCCATAGACGTTCCTCTCAGCATCGCTGAAGATCTTTTGCTTGCTTTCCAAGCGACGTCCGACATGCTGGCGGGATGGCCGTCGCCGCCGAGATGCCCGTCGCCGCCGTCGAGCTGCTCGAAGCGCTCGAGCCGGCTGCGCTGGCGGCGGTGCGGGCCGCGGCGCTGGCGTGCCGGGCCCACGTCGGGCGGGGCGACGCCGCTGCGGCCGACGCGGCGGCGACCGACGCGATGCGGGCGTCGCTCGCGACCGCGCCGGGCGTGGGGACCGTGGTCATCGGCGAGGGGGAGAAGGACGACGCGCCGATGCTGTTCAACGGCGAGCGCGTCGGAACGGCGCTCGGACCCGCGTTCGACGTCGCCGTGGACCCGCTCGAATGCACCAGCCTCTGCGCCGAGGGCCTGGCCGGCGCGCTGACGACCATCGCCTTCGCGCCGGCGGGGACGCTGTGGTCGCCGGGCCCCGCGCACTACATGGACAAGCTCGTGGTGCAGAGCGAGGCGCGCGACGCGATCGACCTGCGCGACGAGCCCGAGGTCAACCTCCTGCGCATCGCCCACGCCCTCGGACGCCGGGTCGGCGACCTGCGCGTGCTCGTCCTCGACAAGCCGCGCCACCAGGAGCTCATCGAGCGCCTGCGGGCGACCGGCGCGCGCGTGGCCACGCCGTCGGGCGGCGACGTCGCGGGGGCGCTGCTCGCGGCGCTGCCGGGGTCGGGCGTCGACGTGCTCATGGGCGTCGGCGGCACCCCCGAGGGCGTGCTCGCCGCCTGCGCCGTCCGGGCCCTCGGCGGCGCGATGCAGGGCCGGCTCGCCCCGCAGCGCTCCGAGGAGGCGCAGCGCATCGAGGCGGCGGGCCTCGACGTGACGCAGGTCCTGACGGCCGAGGACCTCGCGGCCGAGCCCGCGCTCTTCGCCGCCACCGGCGTGACCGGAGGCGAGCTCCTGCGCGCGCCGTGGACCGACGGCGCCATGACCTTCACCGAGTCGATCCTGATCCGGCCCGGCAGCGTCCGGAGGATCGTCGAGTCCACCCCCACCACGAAGGAGAGCTGACCCGATGCCCCTGGTCTCGATGCGGCAGATGCTCGACGCGGCCGCCGAGGGCGGCTACGGCGTCGGCGCGTTCAACGTCAACAACATGGAGCAGATCCAGGGGATCATGGAGGCCGCGCGCGAGACCGCGTCGCCGGTCATCGTCCAGGCGTCGCGCGGCGCGCGCGCCTACGCCGGCGACCGCTTCCTGCTGCACCTCATGCTCGCCGCGGCCGAGGAGTACCCGGAGATCCCGGTCGTGCTGCACCAGGACCACGGCAACTGCCCCGAGACGTGCATCAGCGCGATCGACCTCGGCTTCACGAGCGTGATGATGGACGGCTCGCTGATGGAGGACGCCAAGACGCCGTCGGACTTCGAGCACAACGTCGCGGTCACCCGCGAGGTCGTCGAGTACGCGCACGCGCGCGGCGTCACGGTCGAGGGCGAGCTGGGGACGCTCGGCGGGATCGAGGACGGCGTCGGCTCCGGGCACGTCAGCCTCGTCGACCCCGACCAGGCGGTCGAGTTCGTGGCCCGGACCGGCGTCGACGCGCTCGCGGTGGCGATCGGCACCAGCCACGGCGCCTACAAGTTCTCGCGCGAGCCCGACGGCGACATCCTCGCCATGGACCTCATCGAGGAGGTCCACCGGCGGCTGCCCGAGACGCACCTGGTGATGCACGGCTCCTCGAGCGTCCCCGCCGACCTGGTGAACCGGATCAACGCCGCCGGCGGGCGGATCGGGGCGAGCTTCGGCGTGCCGGCCGAGCAGATCCAGCGCGGCATCCGCCACGGCGTGCGCAAGGTCAACGTCGACACCGACGGCCGGCTGGCGATCACCGCCGCGGTCCGCGAGGCGCTCGCCGGCAAGCCCGAGGAGTGGGACCCGCGTCACTTCACCAAGGCGGCGCGCCAGGGCATGCGCGAGGTCGTGGCCGAGCGGATGCGCCAGTTCGGGCAGGCCGGCCACGCCGACGACTACGTCCCGCTGACGCTCGAGCAGATGCGCGACCGCTACGCGGCCATGACGCCCGCGCCCGCTTGACCGTCGCCTGCGTCGACGTCGCCTTCACGACCGCCGACGCGCGCGAGGCCGACGTCACGATCGTCATCGACGTGCTGCGGGCGACGTCCACGATCGTGCAGGCGCTCGACGCCGGCTACCGACGCGTGCTGTGCGCCGACGGGCTCGACCGCGCCCGCGGCCTGGCGGGGCCGGGCCGTGTCCTGGCCGGCGAGCGCCACTGCGTGCGGCCGGCCGACTTCGACCTGGGCAACTCGCCGGCCGAGACGATCGGGCCGCGGGGCGACGAGCTCATCCTCGCCACCACGAACGGGGCCCCGGCCATCGTTCGCGCCGCCGACCTGTCGCCGGTCGTCCTGATCGGGTGCCTGCTCAACCTCGACGCCGTCGTCGAGGGCACCGACGGCGACGACGTCCAGCTCCTGTGCTCGGGCACCGATGCCCGGCCGGCGCTGGAGGACGTCTACGTCGCCGGGCGCATCGCCGAGCGCCTGGGCGGCCGGCGGTCGGACTCCGCGCTCGTCGCCCTCGCCGTGGCCCGCGGATACGCGCGGGGGCGCGACGCGCTCGCCGCGAGCGCCGACGCGCAGGTGCTCGCCGCCGCCGGACTCGAGGCCGACATCGACTGGTGCGCGCGCGAGTCGGTCGTCGCGTCGGTGCCGCGGCTGCGCACCTGCGGCGACGGCGTCGCGGTCGTGACGTAGGTCAGATCGCGGGGCCCGAGCCGCCGGGCGCGCACGCCCGCGGAGGACCCGCGCGCGTGGCGCGCGCCATCATGGGCGCCGCGTGACGAAGGCCGGCGGCGACCCCGCGCCGCGCGCCGCCGCGCGGCGTGTCGTATAGCCGCGACAGCAGCCACTGGACCTGCTCGCCCAGCGCCTGGTCGGCCGCCTGCAGCTCGAGCAGGTAAGCGCGGCACGATCCGGCGGGCGCCGACGCGACCACCGTCGTGAGCAGCCGCGCGGCCTCGCGCCCGCCCATGCCGCCGGAGCGCAGCGCCGGCAGCACGCACGCATCGAAGCCGGCCCGCCGCGGCTCACATCGCGCGGCCCGGGTGACGTTGCGCGCGAGCCCGGCGCTGATCGCGTGCAGCGTGCGCGCCTCCGCGTCGATGTCCGCCGGCCGGCTGCGGGAGACGGAAGCCGGCCGGGGCGCGGGATGGGAGACGACCTCCCTGGGCCCTACGGTGAGGCCCAGCACCGCCAGCACGACTGTGATGAGCCCGAGCAAGGACCACGGCCCGCTCACGACTATGCCCCCCCGGGCGGACACCAGCGACGCGCGCGAGCCTACCGGGGGCCGTCGGGCGCGTGGGGATTTCGGGATCCACGGCGCGTCGTGACGGCCCTCGCGGGGCGTCTGCGGGCGCTGGTGCCCGAGGTCCTCATCAGCGAGCCGCAGTTCCGGCTGCTGTTCGCCGGGCAGGTGCTGTCGCAGCTCGGCGACCGCGTGATGCTCGTGGCGCTGCCCTTCGCCGTGTTGGAGGCCGGCGGCGACCTGCGCTCGGTCGGCCTGGTCGTCGCCGCCCAGCTCGTGCCGTTCCTGGTGTTCGCGGTCATCGGCGGGGTGGTGTCGGACCGCAGCGGCGACCGCCGCCGCGTCCTCGTGGCCTCCGACGTGGCGCGGCTCGTGGTCCAGGCCGCGGGCGGGATCCTGCTGCTGACCCACGCCGCCGACCCGCTCTCGCTGGGCGTGCTGGCCGCCCTCTACGGCACGGCCGACGCGTTCTTCCAGCCGGCGTTCACCGGCCTGCTGCCCCACACCGTGTCGCACCCGGGGCAGCTCCAGCCGGCCAATGCGCTGCGCGGCCTGAGCTGGTCGGTGTCGAGCATCGCGGGACCCGCGATCGCCGGCGTGCTCGTGGGCGGCCTGGACGCCGGCGCGGCGATGCTCTTCGACGCGGGGTCGTTCGCCGCGAGCGTCGCGTGCCTGCTCGCCCTGCGCCCGCGCGTGGTCGCGGCGGCGATCGAGGCGGTGCCGCCCGCGTTCCTGGGAGCGGTCCGCGCCGGCTGGCACGAGGTGCGCACGCGGCCGTGGCTGCTCGCCGGCCTGGGCGCCGGATGCGCGTACAGCGCGATCGTGCTGCCGGCCGTGTTCGTGCTGGGACCGGTCACGGTCGCCCAGCGGCTGGGCGGCCCGGGCGCGTGGGCGGCGCTCGTCGTCGCCTTCGGCGTGGGGTCGGTCCTCGGCGACCTGCTGCTCCTGCGCTTTCGGCCCCGCCACGCCCTGCGGGTGGGCGCGCTCGGGCTCGTCCTGGCGTCCTGTCAGGCCGCCGTCTACGGGTCGGGGGTCGGCCTGGCCGCGATGGCGGCGCTGCAGTGCGTGGCCGGCGTGGGGGTAGCCGCGTTCTTCACCCTCTGGGAGGTCTCGCTGCAGGAGCACGTGCCGGCCGACGCGCTGTCGCGCGTGAGCTCGTTCGACTACCTGGCCGGCACCGCGCTCATGCCGGTCGGGACGGCGCTGGTGGGGCCGATCGCCGCCGCGCTGGGACCCAGGAGACGCTCCTGGGGATGAGCGTCGCCGGCGTCGCGTGCGCGCTGGCGTTCCTCGCGGTGCCCCAGGTGAGAAATCTCACCCGTGGCGTCGAACGTGGCGCGTAAGTACCGTCGCGCGAGGCCCGTACACACGGTGTGTCCTTTCGCAGCCTCGCCTCGTCACTGGTCTCGGCCGCCGCGCTGCTGGCGCTGGCCCCCGCCTCGTCCCTCGCCGCCGGCCAGGTGGCGCTGAGCCCCGCCGTCGGGGCTCCGGGGACGTCCGTCCTGCTGCAGGGCTCGGGGTTCGCGCCGGGCCGCCACGTCGTGGTCAGCACCGCCGGGCGCGGCCCGCGGACGGTGACCGCGTCGTCCAAGGGGGCGTTCCAGCTCCGGCTCGGGATCCCGCGCGGCCACCTCGGATGGCGCACGATCGTGTCGCACAGCGCGGCCCTGCGCGTCGTCAACCGGGTGTTCGTGACCCGGGCCGCCGGTCCGCAGCTCGTGCTGGAGGTGGCGACGAGCGGCGGAGGCCACGTGCGCGTCGTGCCGGCGAGCCTCGTGCCCGGCGCCACGCTGCGCGTGAACGGCGCCGGCTTCACGCCGCGGCGGCTCATCCGCCTGACGTGGGGCACCGTCCGGCGCTCCGTGTTCAGCGACGGCAGGGGCCGCTTCGTGCTGACCGTCGTCGTGCCCGACAGCGCGGCGGCGGGCGCGTCGGCCGCCCAGCTCCGCGGCGGCGGCGTGCAGCTCGGCTTCATGATCCAGGTGCTGAGCGTCGCCGCGTCGCTGCAGCCGCCGCAGGTCGCGGCTCCCGCTCCGCAGGCGGCCGTCGCGAGCGCGCCGGCCGTGAAGCCTCCTCCGCCTCCGAACCCCGGGGCGCCTGTGAACTCCGTCCTGCCGAAGATCACGGGGACGGCCCGGCAGGGCCAGAAGCTGACGACCACGAACGGGACGTGGAAGGGCACCGCGCCGATCACGTTCGCCAGGCAGTGGCAGCGCTGCGACGCCGGCGGCGCCACGTGCGGCCCGATCGCCGGCGCCACGGCGACCACCTACACGGCGAGCGCCGCCGACGTCGGCAGCACGCTGCGCGTCGCGGTGACCGCCACCAACGGTGCCGGCCCGGCGACCGCGACCTCCGCCGCGACGGCCGTGGTCAGCGCGATCCCGGCGCCGGGCGCCGCGGTGGCGCTGTGGCACATGGACGAGACCACCGGCACCGTCATGCACGACTCGGTCGGGACCAACGACGGCAGCCTCAGCTCGGTCCAGCTCGGCGTGCCGGGCTTCGTGAACACCGCGTACGGCTTCACCACGAGCACCGTCACGGTTCCCGACGCGCCCGCCCTCAACCCCGGGAGCAGCAAGATCACGCTCACGATCCACCTCAACACCACCCAGGCTCCGGCGACGCCGGACTGGGACCTGTTCCGCAAGGGCGTGTTCAACTCGGCCGGCGGCGAGTACAAGATGGAGTACCAGCCGTCCGGGCAGGCGTCGTGCGGCTTCATCGGCGCCTCGGGAACGACGGTCGAGCTGATCGCCGGTCCCGCGCTGAACGACGGGGCCTGGCACACGGTCCAGTGCGTGAAGGACGCGACCGGCATCCAGGTGATCGTCGACGGCCAGGTCTTCTCCAAGGCGGGCGCCGTGGGCTCGATCTCGAACACCGCCCCGGTGGTCATCGGGTCGCATCCGGGCTCGGAGTTCTTCCACGGGTCGCTGGACGAGGCGAGCATCGGCATCGGGTAGCGCACGACGCCGGTAGGGTGCGCCCCATGCCTGCGGGCGAGGGCACGGAGATCGAGCGCAAGTTCCTCGTCGCCGATCCGCCGCCCGACCTCGAGCGCCACCCGTCGACCGCGATCGAGCAGGGCTACCTCGCCGTCGACGCCGACGGCACCGAGGTGCGCGTGCGCCGGCGCGACGGGCGCGCGCTGCTGACGGTCAAGAGCGGCGGCGGCCGCAGCCGGGTGGAGGAGGAGGTCGAGATCGAGCCCGAGCGCTTCGAGCGCCTGTGGCCCCTCACCGAGGGCCGGCGCATCGAGAAGCGCCGCTACGAGCTCCCGGCGCCGGACGGGCGCACCATCGAGCTCGACGTCTACGCGGGCGCGCTGCGCGGCCTCGTGGTCGCCGAGGTCGAGTTCGGATCCGAGGACGAGGCCGACGCGTTCGAGGCCCCGGCGTGGCTCGGGGCCGAGGTGACCGACGACCCGCGCTTCAAGAACCAGCGCCTGGCGCGCGACGGCGCGCCCGCTGCACGCTAGTCGCGCGTGACGAAGCTGATGTGGCCGTTGGTCTCCAGGACGGCGTAGCGCACGTCGTCCAGCGAGCCGACCTGGGCCAGCCGGGCCTCGGCCGCGAGCTCCTGCTGCGTCATGCGCTGGCGGCGCAGGTTGCGCTCCATGACGCGACCGTCGGCGACGAGGAGGATCGGCTCGCCCTCGAGCAGCGGGCGCAGCCGGCGGAAGCGGAAGCTCAGGTAGGCCGTCGTGACGGTCAGGACGGCGATCGTGGCGATGACCAACGTCGACCCGGTGAGCGAGTAGTCGCTCTGGGTGACCCCCTGCTGGACCAGGTCGCCGATGACGACGAGCAGGATGAGGTCGAAGGGCTCCATCGAGCTCAGCTCGCGCCGACCGACCGCGCGCGTGACGAGCAGGATCAGGAAGAAGACGAAGATGGTGCGAAGGACGACGTCCATGGCGGCTCAGGGGAAGATCGTGATGTCGCGGCGCACTCGAGCGAGCGGCTGCACGGCGTCGTCGAGCTCGATCCCGTAGGAGCGCTTGCCGACGTTCGTGGGGTTGACCTCGAACTGCATCCAGACGACGAGTCGGTCGCCCGCGGCGAGGCTGTCGTAGCTGAGCACGACGCGCCCGTCGCGGCTGGCCTCGCTGACCGGCGCGGGCTCGGTCGAGTTGAACTGCATGCCCTCGACCCAGCCGTCGTCGAGGACCAGGCGCGGGTGGTCGACGGCGCGCCGGGCGCGGATCTCGACGCGCGACTGGAAGAACAGGCCGCCACGCACCGCGCGCGGCGCCGACACCCGCAGCGTCGCCGCCGGGCCCGTCGCCGCCGTCTCGCTCGTCCCCTGTCCGAAGACGTCGAGCAGTCCGAGCAGACCGGCGAGGGCGAGCAGCGAGACCAGCGCCCGCCGCGTCCACAGGCCCACGCGCCCGGTGCCGTCGGGCTTCGCCGCCACGTCTGCGAAGAGCTCGGTCATGCGCGGTGCTCATTTCGCCCTCGCGGCGGCCACGCCTTCCTACGCGATGTCGTGCCCTGGACATGTTCCCAGTTGCACAAAGTCGTGGTAGGCTGAGCGCGCCCGACGACGAAGAGAGGCGGTTCCGACCATGTCCGCGGTCCACGCGAGCCTTCCCCTGTCGATTCCCGACCTGGAGCGCACGCGCCGGCCGATGGAGCGCGCGACCGCGCTGCCGGGTGCTGCCTTCACCGACGCGGCGGTGCTGGACTGGGAGCTCGAGCACGTCTTCGCCGCGGGCTGGCTGTGCGTCGGCCACGCCGAGCAGGTCCGCGAGCGGGGCCAGTACCTCATGGCCGACCTCGGTCGCGAGAGCGTCTTCGTCATCGCCGACGACGAGGGCGAGCCGCACGCCTTCTTCAACACGTGCCGCCACCGCGGCGCGCGCCTCGTCGACGAGCCCGAGGGTCGCCTCCCGCGCCTGCAGTGCCCCTACCACGCGTGGTCCTACGGCTTCGACGGCTCGCTGCGCAGCGCGCCGCACACCGAGGAGATCGAGGACTTCGACCCGGGCTGCTTCGGCCTGCGCGCCGTGCGCTGCGCCGTGGTCGAGGGCCTCGTGCTGATCGACCTCTCGGGCAGCGCGCCGCCGCCCGAGGAGCACGTCGGCCAGCTCGCGCCGTGGTTGGCGCGCTACCGCCTCGGCGAGCTGCGCCGCGCCCGGCGCATCGTCTACGAGGTCGACGCCAACTGGAAGGCGATCGCCGAGAACTACAGCGAGTGCCTGCACTGCCCGGGCGTGCATCCCGAGCTGAACCGCCTCTCGCACTACCTGTCCGGCGAGACGATCACCGGCGGCGGCGTCTGGTGCGGCGGCAGCATGACGCTCGCTGACGGCGCCAGCACAATGGCCAGGGACGAGGGCGCCGGGCACGGCCGACCCCCGATCGAGGGCGTTGACCTCCGCGAGATCCTCTACTTCCTCCTCTTCCCGAACACGCTGATCTCGCTGCATCCCGACTACGTGATGCTCCACACGCTCTGGCCCAAGGCACCGGACGAAACGCACGTCATCTGCGAGTGGTTCTTCGAGCCCGAGACGATCGCCTCCGACGGCTTCGACGACAGCGACGCCGTCGGCTTCTGGGATCAGGTCAACCGCGAGGACTGGCGCGTGTGCGAGCTCGCCCAGCGCGGCATGAGCTCGCGCGCGCACACGCCCGGCCGATACACCGAGCAGGAGGACGACGTGCACGCGTTCGACGTGATGGTGGCGGACAGGTACCTGGACGCGCTCGGGCAGCGGACCGGGGCCGCGCGATGAGCCTCGCGACGAGCCGCGGCAACGGCAACGGGCACCGCTACGACGCGATCGTCGTCGGCGCCGGCCACAACGGGCTCACTGCCGCCGCCTATCTCGCGCGCGCCGGCCTGCATGTGTGCGTGCTCGAGCGGCGCCACATCGTCGGCGG
>JAXDHQ010000083.1:0-23021 GCA_034664395.1 Solirubrobacteraceae bacterium
GCCGCCACGCCCAGCCCGGGCGCAAGATCACACAATGGACGACGTTATCGCCGATGAACGCCGATGGGACAGCTTGGCGAGCGACCGCCGGGTCTGTTCTCTGCACGAGATCATCTTCAGCGACCACACAGGAGACGGCGCGCGTCTCTGCCACATCATCCAAGAGGCCAGCAAGTGCCGCATCCGCCACGCTGGTCGTGACGAGCCCGCCTTCCTCGAAGCTGACGATGCCGCTTGGCCGAACATCGCTTGGGATGAGCGCGCGGAACCTGCCCCGATCGAACGGCACTGCAGCCAGGGCCGCTGTGGCTAGCTCATGACCGCCTGCGAGCGACCGCTCCAGCCAGTCAAGAGCTGGGCCCTTGGCGACCTCCAAGATTCGCATAGTTCGAGTCACTTCGGGATGACCCGCCCGTCCGGATACACGCGGTAAGGTGGTGCTTGGTGCTGGTGGGGTCGTCGATGGCGTGGCGCGACTTCGCTATGGCCTACGGCAGCGGAGGTAAGGTCTTATGAGACTCGACGCGCTCGCGATTGTCGTCATAGCAGTCGTCGTACTGGCGTTATTAGCGATCGTGTACGCCCTCATTCGTGGACAGCGCGCGGTAGCAGCACGTATTAAACCATCAGATCGTCTTCGTGTGTATGGGAGCCAGGCAGCCTTGGTGATCGCCGGCGTAGCCACCGTAGCCGTAATTGTCGTTCTCAGCCGCTAGGTCGTTACGTGACGGGCGCGGCGGGCTTCCGACCGTGCGACCTCTCGAATTGCCGGTCGACGAACGCTTTGAGTTGTGGAGGCCTTCCTCGCGACTTCTGATTTCATGCGCTCGACGATGAGCGCGTCAGCGATCTTGCCGAACGCGCCGCCCGGCAGGCCCTGCCGTCCGGTGTGCCACCAGAGATGCGTTGAGCTCATCGATCATCGCTCGCTCGGGCGTGTCGGTCTTACGGATGTTCGCCCAGTTCGTCTGTTGTATGGCGAACATCGCCACCAGGCCCCCGTCACGCTTCTTGACCACACAGGACCCGTACGAGCGAAGCCTGAACTCCTCGATCTCGTCCCATGCGAGGACGTAGGTACGTATGGGGTTGACCACACGCACGCCACTGGGAAGGGCGCACACGCGCGCCTTCGCCACGCGCAGCAGCACAAATGCACCGCACGCGACGCTGATCGCGCTCCATGGAATGGCCCACAGCGCACGGTGCGCACGCACGCCGGCGACCAAGCCGACGACCGCAACCACCAGCAAGACCAGCCCCATGACCTCCATCACGCGTACTTGAGATCGCGATCGATAGCCGGACGCGACGTCGTGCTCAGCGATCACTGGCTAGGCCTCAGCGCGGACTCCAAGTACCCGCACTCGTCGACGTGAGGGTCCAAGAACCCGTAGACCCCTGCCGGGACACCGGTGAGGTAGTCGATCACCGGCCTCAAGCCTATTGGAATCAGCTCCTCAGCGCCTTTCATGGCTAGGCTCCCCGGCACTACTCCTCCAACTATGCCTCCGACGAGATTGAGACCCTCGTCGGGAAGGACTTCGTCGCCCGGCTTTGTGGCTAGGATGGTAAGGCCGTTGGTTACCGTCGCGGTCACCACGACGACGGCACATCCACCTGCTGAGACTGCGATGCAGGCAATCGCAGTGGCCCCTCCCAGAAGCTGTCCCGAGTGCTCGGTCGCCCAGTGACCAACCTGCGACCAGGAAAGGAGTCCGGTGGGGTCGACCCATTCACTGGGATTATTCCGGGCATAAACGTAGGGGTCGCGCGTGAGGTCTGCCAACGGGTCACGCGCGAGGAATTGCCCGGTGGTGGGATCGTAGTACCGAGCCCGCAGGTAGATGAGGCCGGTGTCGGCGTCGGTGTACTGCCCTCCGTACCCGAGCGCGCTGGTGGCCCCGCTGTGTGCGGCTGGGGCTCCGTAGGGGCTGTAGGTGGCGGTGCCCTCGACGTCGCCGGTGGCGGTCGTGATCAGCCGGGTGCTGCCGAGCTGGTCGTGGTGCAGGTAGGTGACCGTGCCGTCGGCGTCGATCCGCTCGATGGGTAGGTCGTCGGGCCCGTAGATGTACTGTGACTAGCCCCCTGGATTTGGTCCAGGCGTTCTGGAGTAGGTGACTTGTGTGACTGTGATCTGTGCTGGTTCTGAGTAGCGCAGAGTGACAGCTTCGTCTGGTCCAGCGGGATCGAGGGAGATGGTTCATCCGATCCGAACTGGTCGAGCGAGGGCGTCGCAGATTCGAGAGCGGGTACTTTGACTTTGTCAGCGATCGGATGCGGCGTGTCTGAAAACATCTACTCATATTCCGGCTTGTACAAGCGACAGGCACGCGTGCGCGTCTCGTGTACTGCGTCCTTTGTTATCACGCATGTGGGCTATGACTTTATTGGCCAGTCCGGGCAGCTCTTGGCGCACTACAACCAGGCGGGACCCGTCGTGAGAGGAAAATCAGGCAATCCCTTGAGCTACACGACCGAGAAGACGAAGACCTACCCGGGCGCCAACGGCCGCGTGTATTCTGTCAAGTATGCGTCGAGGTCGCAGGATGGCTGTATTACACGGGCATAGGGAGGGGCTGCATGATCGTGCAGCGGTTGCCTTAGGACGTGGTGGGTGCCTTCGTTGGTTTGCCACGGCCGTACTCGCGGTCGTCCCCCTGTATGGGTGCGGGGGTGACAACCCTGGACAGCGCAAGGACTCGGAGCGCGCGCAGTTGGAGGCACAAGTGTTGAGGGCTGCGCGAGTGGCATCGGGGGAACTTCGGCGAACTTCGACCGTCCACTGCAGTGTTCAACCTACCCCCTGGCGATGTGAGCTCACGCTGGGCGACACGAAGGTGACCATGCACGTCGATGTGGACCAAGGGTCGGGGTGGTGGAGAGGCCGGCCGACGACCGTGGGGAGTACCGGCGAGTTCAGCGCCGCGGTGGCGCTGTTCGGTTGCTGCGTGAGCCACTAGTACGGGAGCAACGTCGGCGGATGTCCCGCGTAGGTGCCTCTCGCGCACGGGGCCGGTACTAAGCTCGCTCGGTTAGGCGGGGGATTCACGCCGATTCGGGCTCGCTCGAGGGCCGTGGTCGCGGCCGTCCGTACAAAGGTGGCCCCGGCGGCGCGCCAACGCCCCGGGGCCTGGCACCGAGGAGTTGCCCTCGATGCATCGCCGATTGTCGCGCGCGCCTGACGCGACCGTCGGCCGCTGCTTGACGCCTGCTCCTCGGTTCCGCGACCGAAAGGAGCAGAGCAATGCCGGTGACGATCACTCGCGCGCAGCGGGAGGTACGCCGGACCCCTCGACAGCCGACGATCATGACCAGGGCGTCCCCTAGGTCGCCCCGGCGGCGGGCCACCGACCCGAGGCCTGGCACCGAGGACCCGTGCCGCGAGCGGATGGAGGATTCACCTTCGATGTTCCATACTTTGCAAGATTCTTTCGCCTGAGACGCTAGCATGCTAGGCCATGGTGTAAGACCGTGGGCACATTCGCTCTTCGGTCCTCCATCCGGCATGTGTCTCATCGGCGTTGTGCGCGCTGGTGGTCTTCGTCGCACTTGCCAACCCCGCCGTCGTTTTCGGGGCGCGCTCGCCCGCGCCGGAGCGCAGCCGCCCACCGATCACGGCGCTCGGGGCGATAGTGCAGCTGCGCGGGCCGAGCGGGTGCCTTGTCGATCGCGCTACGCGCGTCCGCGGATGCACGCCGGTCCGCGCGTTACGTGGGCCCGCTCCCTTCCTCGGGTCCGGCGCTGTCGCGATCAGCCGCGACGGCAGGAACGTCTACGTCGCCTCGGCGGCCAGCAACGCGATCGCGGTCTTCAGACGCGACCCGCGCGCCGGCAAGCTGACCCAGAGCTCGGGCACCGCCGGATGCATCGCCGCCAAGGGTGCCAGCGGCTGCGCGAAGGCCATCGCGCTCGGCCGCCCCAACTCGGTCGCCGTCAGCGCCGACGGGCGCAATGTCTACGCCACCTCCCTCAGCAGCGACGCGGTCGCCATCTTCCACCGCAAGCCATCGACCGGTGCGCTCACGCAGGCCCGCGACGGCAGCGGCTGCGTCGCCCACACCGCCACCCCCAGCTGCGTTACCGGCCGCGCGCTCGACGGTCCCGACGTCCTCACCCTGAGTCGCGACGGCAAGAACGTCTACGTCGGCTCCTTCGTCGGCAACGCGGTCGCGGTGTTCGCCCGCAACACGACAACCGGCGCCCTGACGCAGCCGGCCGGGGCGGTCGGCTGCATCGCCGCCACCGCGATCGAGGGCTGCGCCACCGGGCTTGCGCTGGGGGCCCCGGAGGGCATGGCGGTCAGCGCCGACGGCAACGACGTGTACGTCGGGACGGCCGTCAGCAACGCCCTGCTCGTGTTCACCCGCAACACGACGACCGGTGCGCTGACGCAAGCGACCGACGGCACCGGCTGCATGGTCGACAGGGCGCTGGCGGGCTGCACGACCGGTGTCCAACTCGCCGGTGCGAACGCGGTGACGGTCAGCCCCGACGACGGTGACGTCTACGTGACGTCGCTGACGAGCAACAGCGTCACGTCGTTCACGCGCACGGCGAGCACCGGTCAGCTCGCGCAGCAGCCGGGCACCTCCGCCTGTGCGATCAACGTGCTGGCGGTCGGCTGCTCGCTGGGCCGCGCGCTCAGCGCTCCCGAGGGCATCGCCGTCTCGCCCGACGGCGCAAGCGTCTACGCGGCGGCGTTCACATCAGGCGCCATCGACGTCTTCAACCGCAATGCCGGGTCCGGCGCCCTGATGCAGAAGCCGCGCCGCGCAGGCTGCGTGACCACGAGCGCCGCGCCGGACTGCACACCCGCGCGTGGGCTGCTCGGCGTCAGCTCAGTCGTCGTGAGCCCCGACGGTAGGAACGTCTACGCGGCGGCGTTCAGAAGCAACGCCGTCACCGTCTTCAAGCGCATCACCAAGACGGTGACGCGCGGGAAAGGATGACATGAGCAGTATCGAGAGGGACGGATCCAGAAGCGGCGCCGAGCGGGACGGGATCACTCGCGGCGACCTGTTGAAGAGCGCGGCCGCCGCCGCGCCCGGGCTCCTGCTCGGCGGACAGGCTGCCGCGGCTGCGGCGCGGACGCACCGCTCCGCGCCGGCCCGCAAGGTCGCGGGCATGAACGTGCTCGTCTTCCTGACCGACCAGCAACGCGCGATCCAGCACTTCCCGCGCGGGTGGGCCCAGCGCAACCTGCCCGGCCTGACGCGCCTCGCGCGCCACGGCCTGACGTTCGAGAACGCGTTCACCAACGCGTGCATGTGCTCGCCGGCGCGCTCGACGATGATGTCTGGGTACTTCCCGGCCCAGCACGGTGTCAAGTACACGCTCGAGACGAGCATGCCGTCGCCGCAGTATCCGCAAGTCGAGCTGGCGACCACGTTCAAGAACCCGGCCAGCGTGGTGGCGGCTGCCGGCTACACCCCGGTCTACAAGGGGAAGTTCCACTGCAACAAGCCGGCGAACGGCTCGACCTGGGTTCCCTCCGACGTCAACCAGTACGGCTTCACGCGCTGGGATCCGCCTGACGCCGGCGCCAACCAGTCGGCCCCCGAGGCGGGCGGCGGAAGCTACGACAACGACGGCCGGTTCATGAACGACCAGGGCACACCCGAGGCCGGCACCGAGGGGGCAGTCCAGTACCTCACCTCGACGGCCGCGCAGAGCCAGCCGTTCTTCATGGTCGTCTCGCTCGTCAACCCGCACGACGTGCTCTTCTATCCGTCGTCGTACACCAGCAGCGGTTACGACGAGTCGTGGCTGCAGGGGGAGATCGAGCCGCCGGCGACGGCGAACGAGGACCTGTCGACCAAGCCGACGGTGCAGGCGCAGTTCCTGCGGCTGTTCAACCTCTCCGGGCCGCTACCCACGCGGCAGATGAAGCGCAATTACCTGAACTTCTACGGCAATCTGATGAAGTCCTCGGACGCGTACCTGGTGAAGATCCTCGACACGCTCAAGAGAACTGGCCTGCTCAACAGCACGCTGGTGATTGCGACGGCCGATCATGGCGAGATGGGCACGGCCCACGGCGGGATGCGGCAGAAGAACTTCAACGCCTACGAGGAGTCGACCCGCGTCCCGCTCGTCTACTCGAACCCGCGCCTGTTCAAGCAGCCGCGGAGAAGCGCAGCGCTCGTCTCGCACGTCGACTTCCTGCCCACGCTCGCGAGCCTCGTCGAGGCGCCGGCAGGCGCGCGCGCCTCGTGGCAGGGCGTCGACTACTCCGACCAGATCCTGAGCAGCTCGCCCAAGCCGCCGCAGAACTACACCGTCTTCACGTACGACGACTTTCAGTCCGGCCAGCCCAGAGGCCCGTACCCAACGCCACCGAACCACATCGTCAGCGTCCGCGAGCGACGCTGGAAGATCGCCCGCTACTACGACGTCGCCGGCAAGGCTCCCGACCAGTGGGAGCTGTACGACCTCGCGAACGACCCGCTCGAGCGCGTCAACCTCGCGTACAAAGGCCACAAGCGCACGCCAGCGCAACAGCGCGAGTACCGGCGGCTGCGCCGCAAGCTCGCCCGCGTCGAGCGGACGCGGCTGCAGCCGTTGACATCCTGACGCATCGCTCAGGAGCCGCTGGTCACGCCCGCAGTGCGCAGCGCGACGACAGTGGCGGGCACGGTGAGCCGGGTTCGCGTGCGCTCGGGTCTGCTTTCAGCGCCATCCCTGGACCGATCCGCCGGCCGCTGATCCCAGGCACTCAGAGCCACGAGTGCCTGACTCCACAGGAATCGGCGACTAGCCACGGCTATCGGCGCATGACGCCCCGTGCTATGCGTCACAGGAACCTACTGCAGATCGCTCATTTGCGGCCAAGACTCTGCTGCAAGCCTGGTGGATCGCACCCAGGAGGTCGGGGGTTCGAGTCCCCCTAGCTCCATGTCGAGAGAAGCCCTGCACACGCGGGGCTTCTGTCGTTTCGGGGATCCCCTGGAATCGCCGATGATCGAGCTCCATTTCAGGCACTAGTGCCTGAAATCGCGGCGATAGCCGCGGATTGCCGGGGATTCACCGCGATTCGCGCTCGCTCGGGCCCCGGGCCGGAGCTATGGTCGCCGCCGTCCGCACATAGGTGGCCCCAGCGGCGCGCCAACGCCTCGGGGCCTGGCACCGAGGAGTTGCCCTCGATGCACCGTCGCTTGTCGCGCACCTTGCGCGTGGCCGCGGCGTCGCTGGGCTGGGCCTGCTCTTTCGGATGCCCGAACCGAAGGGAGCAGACCGTGCCGGTACCCATCACCCGCGCGCAGCGCGACGCGATCTACGAGATGGTGATCAGCCGCCTGACCGCGATCGGCGACCTCTGGCTCTCCGTCGATCGCCGCGACTTCGCGACGGCCCAGCTCGAACCCTCGCGACTGCGGGTACCGTCCCTTCCGCGTCCCGAGTTGCGTGTGCGGGAACTCCGACTCGGGCTTGGCCCGGCCACCTGGGTAGCGCGGCAGCTCACGGTTCGGCGCATAGGGTCGGCGGCCAGCCCACGGGAGTCCACGTTCCGCCTTTGCGGCTCGGGCGCGCCGGCAACCGCGCCGGCCGAACTACTCGCGAGCCTTGGCTATCGACCGCCGGCTGTCGCGGGTCGCTCCGTCACCGACCCGGTGATAAGGACGCGATCGCCAGCGACCCCCGTTCCTCCTCGGCGAAGTCAACGTCTGGGAACAGTCGCCTGACCTGCTGCTGCGCGCTGTCCACGGCATGAGGCTTCGCCGTCACGGCGAAGCGCCGCTCCTCGAAATCGAAGTCGACCTCCCAATCGGGGCTCGCCTCCAGATCAGCAGCGAGCCCGAGGGTGAGACTCAGACCGAACGGGTCAAAGCTGTCATCGAGGTCACGGACCTCCGCGTATCGCTGTTCAAGGTCGGGCGGGATCTCGCTCCAGCGAGACCGTTCCTCAGTTGCGACGTCAACGGCCCACAGGCGGACGACGTCACCCTCGAGCAGCGGCGCGAGGAGCCGGAGGAACTCGGCCATGGACAACTCGCGCCCAAGCTGGCGACCCAGCCATCGGTACGCCGAGTAGACCGGCGCCTCGGCGATCTGAAGCAACTCCAGGAGCCACAGATCGATCGAATTCACGGCGCTCCGAACTTCGCGTATGGGCGGAAGGTCTCGTGCAGAATCTCGCCGTTCGGGCCATAGATGCGGTGCCGCACGAGCCGGTCGCCACCGCGCTCAAACACCTCTTCGATGCTCGTCCCGCCGCGGTAAGCATTCCCGGTCGCCTGCTCCGCATGAGCAGACGTTCGCGAACACAGTCGTCGCCGCCGCCCCTGAAGCCCTGAACGAGACGACCGAAGGGCGTAGACGCGAGCCCAACGTCAGCTCCTGCCTTTGCGGCACGGAAGTTCGCGATCGGAGACGTCGACCACCGCGGACCGCCAGCGTTCGGACGCTCGCCGCGCAGCGCGTCGATGCGCGGGCTGGCGAACGAGGTCGTAGCCGCAGGTGCAGCAGAGGGTGCGCGCTGCGCTACCGCTGGGTGTACGTCGTAGGCGTAGGCACTCCTCGTCGTAAATGCCGTCTGTCCAACGACCTGCGCTGCGACCGGCAACGGAAACGACACGACGGTGATGAAGCCCGCGAGCAGGAACGCCCCCACAAGCCGGAGGAATTGCCAAGAGAGCGTGCGTCCCCTCGCGGTCAAGGCTCCCCTATGACCAGACACATCTCCCGACAATCGAACTCGTAGTCGAAGCCTCCAGCCTTGAACACAACGCGCGGCCACGGACCTGCATTCCGGATGAGGAGGTGCTCAATCTGCGACGCCTCCTCAGGCACCCAATCCGACGGTTGTTCGACCTTAAGGTTCCGGATGCCGCGGAATCGCACGACGGCCTGGCGCGACCCGTCCGAGACGAAATCGAACGCAAGCCCCTCGTGGTCGACGATCACGGCGCGCAACGAGTTCTCGTTGTAAAGGTCCACCACCTCGCCGACGGTCGTCTCGAGTTCGATCAGCGGCACATCCATTTCGGGCGGCTTAAGACCTACGTAGTTCATCGTGACCAGCCCCTGGGTTTGGTCCAGGCGTTCTGGAGTAGGTGATTTGTGTGACTGTGATCTGTGCTGGTTCTGAGTAGCGCAGAGTGACAGCGTCGTCTGGTCCAGCGGGATCGAGGGAGGTCGCTCTCATCACCTGCCCGCCTTCAGGCTCTCAAAGAACGCGGCCGGCGTCATCATCTTCAGGCCGCGGTGGGGACGCAGTGTGTTGTATTCGTGCACCCACGCGGCGATGACGACCCTGGCTTCGAGGACGGTGCGGAAGGTCTCGCCGTTGAGGACCTCGTCGCGCATCGTGCCGTTGAAGCGCTCGACGAACGCGTTCTGCTGCGGGCTGGCCTTCTGGATGAACGCCTGACCCACCCGGCGCTCGGCCAGCCAGTCGGCCAGGCTTGAGGCGATGAACTCGCGGCCGTTGTCGGAGCGCAACACGCGCGGGCGGCCGTGGCGCTCGAACAGCTCCTCGAGGAACACGGCGATGTCGCCGGCGCCGGCGCCGCGATCGACGCGACAGCCCACGCACAGCCGCGTGAACTCATCGACGACGTTGAGGATCCGCAACGGAAGGCCGTCCGCGGTACGTGCGACGACGAAGTCATAGGACCAGACATTCTGGTGATGCTCGCCGAAGACTCCCTGGCTGCGCCGCGCATACACATCTGCGACGTCACCCCACCGGATGACACGGCGCGATTGGGCCAACTCCATCGCGTTGGAGTCCAGCACAAGCACCGGGCCGCGCCGCAACGTTTCGCGCGCGTAGTAGGCGAACGGCACGCCACACGCGACTGCCACGATGACCACCGCTGTGGTGCTGTGAGCGGTCCAGCCACGGGAAACGCCGATGACCGTGAACAGGCCGAAGAACGCCGCGGCGGCCGCGACCGTCCGGCGCCCGACCCCAATGTGGATCGTTTCGCTCATCACGCCACCTCTACCAAATGATGCGGCACCTCGCCGGCAACGAGCCTCTGGACCACGGCACCGATACCTCCACTGCAAGCGGACCAAGCGCTGGAGCGACTTTCACGCCGCTGACGAGCGGGGAAGCTGTGCGGCGGCGAAGAACGTGCCCTGATTCAGACGCCGCGTGTCGGTGACGAACACGTCGCCGAGGGCTTGGCGGTAGACGAGATGCGTTCCACGGTTTGGACGAACCTCAGCCTCGCGTCGTCAAACGCCGGTAGCTCTGCATGTAGCGCCGTCATCGCGTTCACTCCTGTCGAAGGGAGGACTGTCGAGCGGATGGTCCGGTGTGCGGTTCAGTACCGCCCCCCCCTCCCCTCGAGCGGGGACGGCGCGGCGCCGAGTTCGAGGATGGCGGCGGCGTCGAGCCGAAGCGTGCGAGGGGATGGCGCCTTTGGCTAGGGCGCGCCGGCGCCCGGCTCCCCATCCCAGTAGTCCTCGATCTGGTCTGCCTCGCGGAACACCAACCCCTCGTGACCGGGGATGCGGATCAGGACCGTGCCATCGTCGGGGTAGAACGCGCTCATCGGCCGGCCCGCGGGGGTGGAGAAGATGACCACGCGGGCGCTCGCGCCGCCGTCGTTGCGCAGTTGATGGGCGCCGGTCGGTCCTTGCGGGAAGCAGACGGTATCGCCGGGCTGAAGCACGTCCTCGCCGTCGGGATGGCGCAGCGTCGGCGCTCCGCTCAGCACGAGCGCCCACTCCTCCCGGCACCACTCATAGTGGTAGGGCGAGGTCGCCTCGCCCGGAGCGAGGTGGCACAGCGTCGCGGCCCATGTTTGAGCGCCGAGCAGCGGCCCGAGCGGCATGCCCCGGGAGCGGGAAGGACCAGGCAGTTCCGCGCCCGGCGAGCCCTCGACCCTGACAGAGGTGACCTCGACCATAGGACTGCACTGCCCGGAGGGCGGCTGCGGTGTCTCGCGGCGGCCCTCGTCCCAAGCGTCGAGTGCGTCGCCACGCCTGAACATCACCCCGGGCGCCGCAGCGATCTTCTCCGAATCTGGGTAGACGCTGACAAACGCCTCGCCCCAACCGTTGGCGCCCGTTGAGAACATGACGACCCTGCCGGGCCCATGCATGGTGTGAGCACCCTGCGGCCCGGATCCGAACGCCACCAACGCGCCGGGCGCGAGCGTCCGCTCCCCCTCTGGATCCCGCAGGACCGGGGAGCCGGAAACCACGTACATCCACTCCTCGAACCCGTGGTGGTAGTGGTACGGGCCAAGCTTCTCGCCGCGCCGCATCTCATAGACAGTCGCGCCGATCACGCTCGCGCCCAGCGGCTCGCGCAACTCAAACCAGCAGCAACGGAACTCGCCGCGCTCCCAGCCACCGCCGAGATCGCAACTGCTGACGTTGACCACGCGCACCCCGCCATCCTCCCATGTTCAAATCCGCTCCCGCGCCTTCGGGACACGACACTCGTCGAGGGCGGTCCCGGTGAGCGCCACCGACTCCAGGAGCGTGAGCATGCGTCGCGTGAGGTTGCTGTTGTCGTCCTCGTCGAGGCCGATGTTGTCGGCCAATTTTGGCCGGGCAAACGAGACGCCGAAGACGTCCTGCTTGCCGGGTGCCTTGACTTCCTCGTTGAACCTGGCCTGGCAGAGCTCGGCCAGCGCTTTGACGTCTTCGTCGCCGTCGCGGCCGTCCGGCGTCACGATCGCCCAGTCGTTGTCGCTGCCCTCGGTCAGCTCGCCGCGGGCCCACGAGCCGTACATCGCCTCCGACACATCTGCCGGGGTCGCCTCAGCGAGATCCGCGGACACGGTGGCGATCCGATCGGCAGCCAGGCCGCGCATCTTGTCGAGGTGCGGGAACGTGACGCCAGCGCAGGCGGCGAGCTTGTCGAGTGAGCCGGCGGGACTCAGCGACGAAGGGGCGCTTCCAGGATCGACGGTACGTCGCGCCAGCGGTCCAGGGCCGAGCGCACCGTCGTTTCAGCCCCACGTCCCCGCGGCGCCCGCCGCGCGTGGCTCAGCGGACGACGTCGTGTTGCATCGCCCACAGGGCGGCGGCGGCGCGGGTCGACACGCCGATCTTGCCGTAGATGTGCTGGATGTGGTGATCGGCGGTCTTGGGTGAGATGACGAGTCGATCTGCGATCTGGCGCGTCGTGAGTCCGCGCGCCGCGAGTCCCAGCACGTCGACCTCGCGACGGGACAGCCCGCCCGGGTTCTGCGGTCGCTTGCGCGTGCGCGTTGCCGGCTCGCCGTGGCCGGCGGCCACGAGCACGGCGCGGGTCGCGCGGGGCTCGAGCACCCCGTGCGCCTCGAGGCGACGAAGCTCGGCGGCGGCGTCGGCGTCCGAGAACGGTGGACGGTCTGCTCGCTCGGTTGTCAGCCCCACGTAGATCTCGGTGGCTGCCAGCAGGCACGCTGCCGGATCGCCGGTGTCGGCCCGCGCGCGCTTGTGGTATCCGGATCCGTCGCACTTCTCGTGGTGGGTGGCCGCGACCGAGTTCAGGTCGGTGAGAGCCGGCGAACGGCGAAGCATCTGCTCGGTCAGCATGGGGTGGAGCTCGACGCGGTCGAACTCCGTCCGTGTGAGCGGGCCTGGCTTGTCCCAGATCGAGTTGGGGACCGCGGTGGTTCCGAAGTCGTGCACGAGCGCCGCCCGGCGGAGCGCCGTGACCGCTTCCTCCGCGTGCCCGAGCACCAGGGCCGCGTCGGTGGCGAGCTGTGCGCAGCGGCGGCTGTGCCCGCCCATGTACGGCGACTTGAGGTCGATGAAGTCGGCTGCGACCACCAGGGCCCGGTCGAGCGCGTCGCCGTCGAGCATCCGGCGGGGTTCGGGCTCGAGGGCGAGGACGGCGTCCCACGGCTCGGCCTCGCGAAGCCGCTCGAACCAGCTGCGTCCATGCGCGACGAACAGATCCGCGAGCGCCGGGTCGTACGTGCGGCCGCGGCGATCGCGGGCGGCGTCGAGCGCGCGGTCGGGAGAGAAGAGCCGGCCGATCGCCTCCATGTCGTGGCTGAGGTGCACGACACGCATCGCGAGCGGGATGGCCTCGCCCTCCACGTGGGCCGGGAAGCCCTTGCCGTTCCAACGCTCGAACGTGTGCGCGAGCGCTTCTCGTACCCCGGGGGCGAAGCCCAGCCGTTGCACGAGCATGTCGGCCACCTCGCAACCGGAGGCGAAGTTGTGCACCGCCCACTCGTGGGCCGTCTCCTGGAGCATCCGGATGATCTCGTCGCGCTCGTCCTCGGAACGCCCGGCCGTCGCGAAAGCCACCACATCGCCCATGACCTCCGTGGGATTCGCGGCGTCGTGGACGAGCGTCCGGGCGCGAATCGCGATCTCGTCGCCGAACACGGTGGCGACCTCGTGCGCATGACCGGTGCAGCCGACATAGCGGAGCAGCGCCACCCAATAGGCGTCGTCGCGCACGTCGCTCTCGAATCCTGCCGCGTCGCAGATCCACGACGCGAGCAGGCAGGACCGCAGTTGCGACTCGAGCGGCTGGCCGAACGCGTTGTCCTGTGCCAGCGCCAGCGTGGCGATGAACTCGGCAAGTCGGAGCGGAGCGTCCAAGATGGGGCGTACTCCCGATGTACGGAGTGCGAAGCGACGCGAGCCTGCTGTCACACACCATGCGCTGCAGCTGGTCGCGCCGTGACCGGCAACGCGCAACTCTAGGGAGAGGACCATGACTAATACAACCCCGGATACAGGTGGCAACCCCATCAAGGTGGGAGTCATCGCGGATCAGACGGGCCCGCTCTCGTTCGTGGGCGCCGCGAACGCCAACGTCGCCAGGATGGTCATCGGCGACATCAACGCCAGGGGCGGCCTGCTCGGACGTCACGTGGAGCTGCACCTCGAGGACGGCGCCACGGACGACGCCGTCGCCGCCGCGGCGGCGGCCAAGCTCGTCGAGCACGGCGTCGACGTCATCATGGGTGGCATCTACAGCTCCACGCGGCAGGCCATCAAGGGCCCGGCCGTGGTCGAGGGCAAGACGCTCTACATCTACCCCGAGCAGTACGAGGGGCAGGAGTCCGATCCGCTCATCTTCTGCACCGGCCCGGTGCCGGCGCAGCAGGTCGACCCGTTCATCCCGTGGATGATGCGCGAGACCGGGGCGAAGACGTTCTACCTGCCGTCCGCCGACTACATCTGGCCGCACGTGATGAACGCGCGCATCCGGGAGGTCGTCACGGCCAATGGCGGCGCGGTCGTCGGCGAGGAGTACTTCGCGCTGGACCACATGGACTACGGCGAGGTCGTCCAGAGGATCACCTCGAGCGGCGCGGACGCGGTGTTCAACACGATCGTGCCCCCCGGGGTCACGCCGTTCTTCGAGGAGCTGTACGACTCAGGCTTCACGAACCGCGGCGGACAGCTCATCTGCACGTACTTCGACGAGAACTTCCTGAACATGGTGCCGGCCGCTCACGTCGAGGGGCTGTACGGCTGCCTGGACTACTACCAGGCCGTCGACGATCCGTTCAGCCGGAAGCTGCTCGAGCAGTACGACACGCTCTATCCCGGTGACGCGATGTTCACCGGTGGCAGTGGGTGCTCCGGCCTTTACCGCGGGCTGCGGCTCTGGGCCGGTGCGGTGACGGAGACGGGTTCGCTCCGCCAGGAGGACGTGATCGCCGCCCTCGATCACGGCGAGATCGCCGAAGGCCCTGGCGGGCCGGCGGCCATGGTGCCCGGCCAGCACCACGTGCGCATGAACATGTACATCGCGCAGGCGCGAAGCGGCCGGTTCGAGATCGTCGAGCGCCTCGGCGCAATCGATCCGCAGGAGCGCCTCGTGGGCGCACCGGCGATCGCCGGCTGAGAACCAAGGTCCAGCAGCACACCGACAACCAAGAAGGAGAATGACGATGCTACTCGCGACGACGCAGATCGAGGACTTCGATCGATTCCTGGACATCTTCTCGACGAAGGGCGCCGAGAAGCGCAAGCAGCACGGGTCGAAGGGGGCGCTGATCTACCGCGATCCCTCCGAGGACGACCGGGTCTGGGTGCTCTTCGACTGGGACGAGCAGGGCTGGCAGAGCTTCGTGTCCGATCCCGAGGTCCCGCCGATCATGAAGGAGGCCGGACACAAGGGGAAGCCGGAGGCCGCGGAGTTCGCCGGCCGGTGCGACGCCTGACCGGAGCCCAGGCGCGGCGGGGCGGGACCACGAACACGTGGTCGCCGCCCCGCCGCCGTCACGCGTCTCGTCGCAGTCAGGCCCCGCTGAAAGGACCCGGCGTCGTCCGATTACCGGATCAGCCGTTCCTTCGCTCGACTCGTTGTACGCCGCCTCCCGACCACGGTATTCCGCACCGTTAGGTGGCTCGCCTCGGCACCCGACGTAGACGCCAAGGACGCCCTCGAGCTGGCGACGGTTGATGATCAGGATCCAGTCGAGGCACTCGCGCCGGACCGTGCCGACGAAGCGCTCGGCGTAGGCGTTCGCCTTCTGCGCCTGGATCGGCGTCTTGATGATTTCGATCCCCACGCGGAGGACCTCATCAAACGCGCCGTTGAACTCCGTGTCGCGATCGCGAATCAGGAATCGAAGCGGAGAGCTCGCTCGGCCAGCGACCAAGCGAGCTGGCGTGCCTGCTGCGCTGCCCAAGCGCCGTGTCGAGGGTGAAGAAGTCGCAGGCGATCAGGCTCGCCGCTTGAGCACGGACGAACCTGCGCCACGTGAGCGCAGCGCGTTCGCTCGCCGGGCCGAGACGGACACTCGCGTATCTCGCCCGCAATGGCTACAGGGAGCGGCCGTCTGAGTGTCGCGTTGCACCGACGCCCCGACGCGACTCGCACTCGATTCCCTGACGGGTGTCACAGGGTCTCTCCGCCGCCATCTCACGTTCGGTCCGCCGCTCGCGTCTACCCGGTCGAGCGCCTTGACGACGAGCGCGCACACCACAACGAACGGAGGGACAGGCTCATGTCCGAAGAGGTCAACAAGGCCATCGTGGGTCGCTGGTTCACCGGGTTCTGGGGCGCGGACTTCGACCCGTCGGTCATCGACGAGCTAGCCGCTCCCGACATCCGCTTTGAGTACTCGCTGCACGCCCCGTGTCGCGGCCGTGACGAGGTGCGAGCGTTCGCCACGAAGTTCCGCGCGGCGTTCCCCGACCTCAGCTTCTCTGGGACGGCCGACCTGATCGCCGAGGGCGACTACGTCGTCGGGCAGTGGGAGGGCGGCGGCACGCAGACCGGCGACGCGTTCGACGACATGCCGATCGGATCGCTGCCGCCGAACACCGGCAAGACGATGCGCTTCACCGGCATCACCGTCCTGAAGATCGAGAACGGCCTGATCACCGAGGAGCTCGGCCTCGACGACGGCGTCACCGTGCTGCGGCAGCTAGGCCTCATCTCGCAGGCATGACCGACCAGGAGACCGCTCCTGGCCGTCGAGCTCACTGCGGCTGACAGCCATGCGAACCCCGAAACGAAGGAAGATCAAATGTCCTGGACCGTGGCCTGCTTCTGCGGACACCTCTTCCACGGGCTGGCCCGCCGTTGCCCAGGCTGCGGCACGCCGGTGCCGATCGAGACTGTCCAACCCCATCCCCATCGCGCACATCTCGGCGCGCTGATCGCATCGGTGCGCGACCTGGAGACGCGGTCATGAGCGCGCTCCTGGTCGGCGCGGGGCGCGTGCTCGACCGCGTCGTGACGGTCCGCGCGGCGGCGCCGGACGACGCCGGCGCGGTGCGCCGCCTCGCCCGCCTCGCCGGGCGTCCGCGCCCGCTCGGCCACGCCCTGCTCGCCGAGCAGGAGGGCGTGCCCGTCGCCGCCATCGCCCTGACCAACGGAGCCATCTTCGCCGACCCGCTGCTGCCCCCGACCGTCGCGGTCCGCGCGCTTCGGTTGCGCCGCTACGAGCTTCTGCGCCAGGGCGGCGACGTGGCCCCACTGTGGAGGCGGCGTCGCGGACGCTGACCTCAGGCCGTCGCTGCCACCTACCATCCGGCGCGAACTGCTCCCTGCGCGTGAAGCCCGCAAGGTAGAGGAAGGCGATGGCCACGCCGGCGATCCTTCCAGCCGCCGCCCAGGCAAGGCGCGACACGATGCCGTGCGCCGAGGGCTGGATCGCACCCTGCGGGGGCGGCGAGCGCACGCCGCCCGGCGGACCGCGTCCTTCCCGTCAGGGGCGTCGCACCGTGCGGCGCACAGTTCGTCCCGCGACGGACTCGGTGTCCACGGCGACAAGCCCAGCCAACAGCTGCCTCAACGAGACTCAACGCATCGGGAATCCATCCACGGCGACGCATCGACAGCATCGTCCAACAAGCGGCGACGCGGCGCTTAAACACGCCTGCGCCATCAAGTGGCGGCCGAACCTGCCGACTGCTTGTCTGAATGGGGCAGGCACCCGGACATCCGCGCACGTTGGGCTGGTTCGGCACGAGCGCGCTGGCCATGGGAGGCAGCAACCAGAGCCTCTTCCTGATCGGCGCTCTCATCATCAGCCAGGGGACCGGGGCGGTGCCCCTGCTCATCGTCGGGCTCCTGCTGAGCTGGGCGGCCACGCCCGGCTGGATCGAGCTGGTGCTCATGTGGCCCGACCGCGTAGGCGGGATCGCCGCCACGTGCGCGGAGGCCTTTCGTCCTTACAGCCCGGTCCTCGCCAACCTCACGGGCGTCTGCTACTGGTGGGGTTGGATCCCGACCTGCGGCCTGACCGCGCTGCTCTCGGCCGCGGCGCTGCACCACTGGTACCTGCCCTTCCTGCCCGTCCCGCTGCTGGCCTCGGCCATCGTGGTCGCCTTCACCGGGGTCAACCTGTGCGGCGTCAAATGGGTGACCCGGCTCGCCATTCCCATCGCCTGCGCCTCGGCCGCCCTCGCCTTCCTCTCCGCGGTCGTCCCCGCGCTGGCCGGCACGGTCGACTGGCACAAGGCCGCGTCGTTCGACCTCAAGACCCCGTTCGCCGGCGTCTTCGGCGGCCTGACCAGCGCGATGGCCGGTCTCTATCTCATCGGCTTCGCCGCGCCGGCGTTCGAGGCGGCGGCCTGCCACGTGGGCGAGATGAAGGATCCCGTCCGCAACCTCCCGCGAGCGATGTTCGCCTCGGCCGGCATCGCGTCGCTGTACTTCATCGCCCTGCCCGTGATCTGGCTGGGGGCGCTGGGCGCCCACCCCATCGAGGGCGAGCTCATGCGGACGCTGGGTCCCACCTTCGCGCCCATCCTCGGCGGCTCGGCCAAGGCCGCCGCCATCTGGTTCATGGTCCTCAACATGTTCCACGGGACGCTGCAGCCGCTGGCCGGCGCCTCGCGCACGCTGTCGCAGCTCTCCGAGGACGGGCTGCTGCCACGCATGCTCGCGCGGCGCTCGCGCTTCGACGTGCCATGGGTGGCGACCGTGCTCACGGCCGGCGTGGCGATCGCCTTCCTGCTGGGCGGCAACCCGGTCTGGGTCATCGCCGCCGCCAACTTCTGCTACCTGATCGCGATCGGCCTGCCCAGCGTCGCCGTCTGGCTGCTGCGCCGCCACGAGCCCGACATGGAGCGCCCGTACCGCGCCCCGCGCGGCTGGGTCACCCTCGGCGTCCTGGCCGCCGGCGTCTGGGGCCTCTCGACCGTCCTCGGCTTCCAGCAGTTCGGCCTCCCCACCGTCCTGGCCGGCCTCGCCCTCGCCTACGCGGGCTCGTTCTTCTACGCCTGGCGCACGTGGAGCGATCGCCGCCGCGCAGGCACGCCCGGGGTGAAGCGCTCGCTGCACCTCAAGCTGACCGGCGCGATGGTGGCCGTGATGGTCCTCGACGGCGCCGGCTACCTGCTGGCGGTCAGCCACGTCTCCTCGAAGGAGTCGCTGCTGTTGACCGTGCTCTCGGACATCTTCGTCGCCGTCGCCCTGCTGACCGTCACCGTCGGCCTCGTGCTTCCGGGGATGATCTCCCACGCCACCGAGCAGGTCACCACGGCCGCCGGGCGCCTGGCCAAGGGCACCGTCGCCGACCTGACCAAGGCGATGGAGGCGCTGGCCGACGGCCGCCTCGAGGCGGCCCATGCGCGCGTCGACGTCGAGCCCGTGCGCGTGCGGACCCGCGACGAGGTCCACGCGATGGCGGAGAGCTTCAACACGATGCAGATCGAGGTCAGCCAGGCCGCGGTGGCCCTCGACGGGGCGCGCGAGGGCCTGCGCGCCGTCAACACCACGCTCGAGCGCAACGTCGCCCAGCAGGCGGCCGTAGCCCGACTCGGACAGCGCGCGATCGAGGGGCGCGACCTCCAGGAGCTCATGGAAGAGCTCGTCGAGACGATGGGCAGCGTGCTCGGCGTCGACAGCGCCGCCGTGCTCGAGCTGGACGCCGACGGCGAGGCGCTGCGGCTCATGGCGGCGCTGGGCCCTTCCCCCACCGCGGGACGCCACGTCCGCGTACCGATGCCGGCCGATCCGCGCTCGCGCGCCGCGCTCCTTCGGTCCGAGCCGCTGATCGTGGAGGACTGGACGCGGGAGACGTGGCTCGAGCTGCCCGAGTTCCTGCACGACGCCGGCACCACGAGCAGCGTCAGCATGCCCATCCACGGCGGACGCACGCCGTTCGGCGTGCTGTCGATCCAGTGCGCCGTCCGGCGCTCCTTCGCGCAGGACGAGCTCGACTTCCTTCACGCGATCGCCAACCTGCTGGCCCAGGCCACCGAGCGCAGCCGATCCGAGGCCGACATCCGCCACCAGGCGCTGCACGATCCGCTGACCGGGCTGCCCAACCGCACGCTCTTCCTCGATCGTCTGGCGGTCTCGCTGGCGCAGGCGCGGCGGCGCGAGACCTGGGTGGCCGTGCTCTTCCTCGACGTCGACAACTTCAAGCTCGTCAACGACAGCCTCGGACATGGCGCCGGCGACGACCTGCTGCTGAAGGTGTCCGCGCGGCTGGACGAGTCGCTGCGGGCGGGCGACACCATGGCGCGCTTCGGCGGCGACGAGTTCGTGATCATCTGCAGCGACATCGCCGGCGCGGAGGAGGCGATGGCGATCGCCGAGCGCACGAGCGCGGCCCTCCACCCCCCGTTCGTCGTGGGCGCGGTCGAGCATCGCGTCACCGCCAGCATCGGCATCGCCCTCAGCGGGTCCGCCGCCCGCGGCGCGGAGGACCTCGTCCGCGAGGCCGATGCCGCCATGTACCGCGCGAAGGAGCGCGGGCGCGGCGGCTATGAGATCTACGACGAGGCGATGCGCGACCGCGCGACGGCCCGGCTGCGGACCGAGAACCAGCTCGCCGACGCGATCGAGCACGACGAGCTTCGCCTCGCCTACCAGCCCATCGTCACGATGGACAACGGCGAGACCGTCGGCGTCGAGGCGCTCGTGCGCTGGCAGCACCCCGAGCGCGGCGTCGTGGCGCCGCTGGACTTCATCCCGATCGCCGAGGACACCGGCCTCATCGTCCCCATCGGCGAGTGGGTGCTGACCCAGGCCTGGCGCCAGGCCGCCGAATGGCGCCGGTCGCGCCCGGACGCGCCGCCGCTCTGGATGGCGGTCAACCTCTCCGCGCGCCAGATCGCCCACCCCGCCCTGGTCGAGATGGTCGCCGACGTGCTGCGCCAGACCGACATGGACCCGGGCCAGCTCCGCCTCGAGCTCACCGAGTCGAGCCTCATGGACGACCCGGACGCCGCCCTGGCCACGATGAACGCGCTCACGGAGCTGGGGGTCAAGCTCGTCCTCGACGACTTCGGGACCGGGTACTCCTCGCTGGCCTACGTGCAGCGCTTCCCCATCTCCGTGCTCAAGGTCGACCGCAGCTTCGTGGCCAACCTGGGCGGGGAGTCGTCCGACGGCGCCATCGTGGCGGCGGTGGTCAACATGGCCCACGGCCTGGGGGTCGAGGTCGTGGCCGAAGGCGTCGAGACCGAGAGCCAGGCCGCCGCGCTCCAGGCGCTCGGCTGCGAGTACGCGCAGGGCTACCTCTACGGCCGCCCGATGTCGGCCGAGGAGCTGCGGCCGCGCCTCGCGGCCGCCGGGTGAGGACACGCGGGCGCTGACTGCAGCGCCTGCGTGAAACCAAGCACCCTCGGCTGGTGGATCGCACCCAGGAGGTCGGGGGGTTCGAGTCCCCCTAGAGCGAGACCATCGACCGCGAGACGGTCGCGTGACCGTGCCAGCGGAGGAGCTGACTCGCACCGTCGCCCGTCTGCACAGGATGCGTCGGGGGCGCTGGGGGGGCCTACGTCTCGCGACCGAAGGACGACGAGGAGCGCGCCCAGCGCGAGGTCGCGGCGTCCGACGCGCTCGCCGAGTTGCTCAGCCAGCTCGCCCGGCCCGCCCAACCGCGAGGAGACCTCGCGATGACCGCCGCCAAGCCCACGAGCGACAAAGCGGTGGTCAAGGCCCTAGCGTCGCAGGACGAGCTGACCAGCGCCGAGATCGCCACGGCCACTGGGCTGGGGCGCTCAACCATCGGCAAGACACTCGCCGGTCTTGAGCGATCGGGTGTGGCTTGCCGCATTCCAGGCGGGCACGAGGGCGCACGCCGGCTGCCCGATCGCCGGTCCGTCGGCTCGAATGATGAGCGCTTTTCGGCGGGCCGTCGACTCAGCGGCTGCGCCCGGATCCACTCGACGTCGCCTTCCGCAAGCAGGCGGGTGGCGGTGGATTTCCCGGTGCCATCGGATCCGCACACGGCGATCAAACGGCCGGAAGCAGATGTCTTTCCAGAGCGAGCCGCATGGCTTAGGTCGCACCTTCTGAGCCGAGCGCTGCGCGGCGAGCGTTCCTGACGAAGAGTTCCATCTTTGCGTAGCTCTTGATGGCCGGCTCGGATTCCACACCGGTACACACGTCCACCGCTTGAGGACTCGTGGCCCTCACAGCCGCCGCGACGTTGTCGGGACGGAGCCCTCCCGCGACGATCAGCGGCAGGCTCGTCGTTACGCCGTTGAGCAGCGACCAGTCAAAGCTTTGGCCTGTTCCACCCAATTCGTTCCCGACCTTGGAATCCAGGAGGAGCGCATTCGCTGGGTAGCGGTCGAGATCGTTGAGGTCCTCTCGACCGCCGACGCGAACCGTGTGGATGGTTCGAAAAGGAAAATCTCGAGAGAAGTCGGGGTTCTCGTTTCCGTGGATTTGAACGTAGTCCAAGCCGACACGTTCCGCTACGCGCAATATGTGCTCTCGCGGGGCATTGGCAAAGACCCCGACCACAGACACGAACGGCGGTATGTGCCTTCTGATCTCCGCGGCCTGGTCCGGAGTCACATAGCGAACTGACCGCGCAAAGAATTGCAGGCCGACGGCATCGGCCCCTGCCCGCGCAGCAGCCACGGCATCCTGAGGCCTGGTGATCCCGCAGATTTTCACCCGCACCATGGCGAAACCCCGTTCGGCCGGCCCGACCGGACCTTGCCTTCCCACAGATCCCTCACGAATCCGCCACTCCGCAATTGCTGCGCCCGCGCTTACCCACGTTACCCCTCGGGCTCGCCACCGTGAGACGCCCCCCTTGAGGGCGCGTCTTGACCGCTCAACGAACTGCCACGGTTCCTGCCTGAAGTCGGGCGAAGCAGGCTGAGTACGAATCCAAAGGAGCTCTCGCGATCGACCTGCTGAGGAGCCCGGCGATCGCGGTAGGCAGGAACGAGGAACCCGAGTCCTGCGAGAGCGAGGGACACGCCTCCAAGAACGGCCAATAGGGAGGAGTCGACGGCTAGCCCCAACAACATCACCGCCAAGCCCAGCGCAGCGACCACAGCCATGCCCTTCCACGGCGGACTGGCGGGGACTTCGCGACCTCGGATGCGGCGAATCTCAGACACTGTGACCGCGCGCAGCATGGCAAACAGTCGTAGCGTGGTTGCGGCACCGTGTCTGATGGCAGCGCTCTAGCCCCGTTCGACGGAAACTCTTGGCTGGGGCGTTCGTCTTGCGCGTCAGCCGCCGTCCCAGACCAGGAACGACTCGGCATCGAAAGCCGAGACGACCACGGCAGCCAAGGACTTCATGACCTCCCTTGCGAAGCCTTCGGCCACGGAGCGACCGGGGACCAGTCCCAGGTCAGCAGCCGGCCTGGTGATGAGGAAGGCGTTGAGCGGATACCCAGAGGCGCTTTGCCTGATCGCCCTTGCCGCCGCCACGC
>JAXDHQ010000084.1:0-15425 GCA_034664395.1 Solirubrobacteraceae bacterium
CCGGCGGGCTGGGCGCCATGCCGGGCGCGGTCGCCACGGCGGTCAGCCGGTAGCGGCCGGGGCGCAGCCGGTGGCCGTGGAGGACGCCCGCGAACCGCAGCTGGTTGACGCCGGGGTGGGCCGGGCGCGCGAACGAGCCGACCTTCACAGCACGCTTGCCGCGCAGCCTGGCCACGCCGAAGGTCATCGTCGCGGGCACGCTCACCTGCCAGCGGATCGTGGTCGGGCGGGCGAACCGCCGCCGCGTCAGCGTCAGGCCCGAGAGGGCGATGGGGAAGACCGTGGCGACCGGGGTGCTGGCGCGGTCGTCGTAGAGCGCGGCGCGCAGCTCGGGGAGGCGGGCGCCCGAGAAGGAGGAGGCCCACGCGACGACCGCCTCCGTGCCGTTCGAGGCTATGCCCTCCAGCGTGAACGTGGACGGGTCGGCGCCGACCGTGACCGGGGCCCCGAACCCCCCGGCGGGCGTGCCGACCGTGGCGAGCACGTTGGGCCCGCGCACGAAGGCGGCGAGGTAGCGTCCGCCCGAGAGCGCGGCGAGGCCCGTCCAGGCCCCCCTGCGCGATGCCAACGGGTCGGCGAAGACGTCCGGCCCAGGGCCATAGGTCGGTGAGCCGGCCGCCCGCCACCTCGATGCGACGACCATCCCACCCAGGGACTGGCTTCGGCCCAGCAGAAGGAGCGCATCCCCCTGGTCGCCCTCGGCGACGGCGGCCTGCGGGGCCGGGTTGGGCTGGCACGCGGAGCCTCCGTCGTCGACGGGGGCCGCCCACGTGCCCGCCGGGCCCGCGGTGCGCGTGGCGATCGTGTCGTCGACGCAGTCCACGAAGGCAACGCTCGACATCGGCCCCCCGACGCTCCAGGCCACGACGACGTCGGCCGCGCCGGCGGGGTTGATCGCGGCCTCGATCCACCGCACGCGGGCGGTCAGCGCGCTGGCCGCGGTGTCGCTCGTCGTCGTGACGAGCGCCCGCGGGGCGTCGAACCCGGCGCCGGGGATCAGCACCGAGGCCATCGCCCGGCTGGTCGTCGTCGACCCCGAGCTCGTCGTCTCGGTCCAGGTGACGAGGGCGTAGCCGCCCGCCGCGACGATCCGCGCGCGGGAGACCGACGCGCCGGACGTCGCGGGCAGGGCCGACACGGCGAACGCGCCCCCGGGGGGGCGCTGCGCGATGTGCACGGCGCCGTCCGCGCCGGCGTAGGCGACGAGCGCCGTTCCGTCCGCGAGGAACGCCACGTCCGCCGAGTCGGCGGCGCCGCTGGCGAGGGCGGGAAGGCTCGCGAAGGGGCCGCCGGGGGGGCGCTCCAGGCCCTGGACGGCCCCGTCGGCGACCCAGACGACGAGCGCGCGCCCGGTCCCATCGAGGGCGGCGCCCGGCTTCGTGACCGGGCGGACGCCGCCGAAGCGCTGCGGCGGCCCGGCGGTGAACCGCGCCGCGCCGGGATCGCGCGCGACGCTCAGTACGCCCGTTCCGTCGTTCCACGCCACGACCGCGGTTCCGGTCGCGTCCATCGCCAGCGCGACGGCGCTGGAGGGGCCCGAGACGTCCCCCACGTCGGGGACGGGGCCAAGCTCCATCGGCGGCCCCCACGCGCCGGCCGCAGCCGATCCCGCCAGCGGCCCCAGGGCCGCCGCGATCGCCACCGCCGTGCCCAGAACCCTCGCCCTCATCCCGCCCTCCTTGGTCGAACGTCCTGCCGCACCGTGAACGTCACGCTCGCCGGGGCGCTCGCTGCCATCGCCGGGGCGCTCGCCACGACCGAGAGCCGGTAGCGCCCCGGCCGCAGCCGGTGCCGATCGACCACCCCGTGGAAGCGCAGCGACCCCATATCCGCCTCAACGGACCGCACGAAGGAACCGATCGATGTTTCGTGCGAACCGTTCAGGCGCACCACGCGGAACGTCAGCGTCGCCGGCACGCTCGACCGCCAGCGGATCGTCGTTGAGCGGATGAAGCGCCGACGCGTCATCGCGACCTCCGACAGCCTCACCGTCGGCGTCGCGCGATCGTCGTAGAGGGCCACGCGGAGCGCCGCCCCGCTCGTCCGCGTGGACGAGCGGACCACCGTCCAGCTCGTCCACGCGGCCACCGCCTCGCTTCCGCTCGAGGCGGCGCCCAGAAGGGCCGTGATCCCCTGATGGGCGGCCACCAGGACGGACGGCTCGAACGCCAGCGCCGGCTCGCCCGCCACCGCCCTGACGTCGTCGTCCCGCAAGAAGAGGACGACGTACCGCCCGTCGGACAGCGGCGCGACGCTCACGGGCACCTGCGCCCGCGGCGTCGCCGGCCCGACGAAGACGTCGGGACCAGGCGCGTAGGTGGCGGCGCCGACCGCGCGAACCTTCGACGTCACCGCGATGCGGGGCTCGTCGAGGCCGCGCCCCAGGACGAGCAGCCCGTCGTCGCGCGGCCCCGTCGCCAGGTCCATCGCGCGCGGCGGATCCGGCGTGCACGACGCGGACCCGTCCCCCGCCCCCGTGGTCCAGGAGCCCGCCGGCCCGGGGGCGCGCGTCTCCAGCGTGTCCGTGCTGCACACGACGTCCAGCGGGACCGGCCCCGTGTCGAAGACGCTCGAGACGGCCACGTCGGCGGCGCCCGACGGGGCGATCCGCGGCGCCATGCCGACGACCTGCGTGCGGGCGGACAGATCGAAGCCGTCGTAGGTCGTCGTCATGAGCTCCACCGGCGTGCCGAAGCCGCCGCCGGGCATCAGCACGGAGACCATCGCCTTCGTCGTGTGTCTCCGGGTCGTGAAGCCGACCATCTGGCCATCGCCCCACGCCGCGATCGCGTAGCCCCCCGCCGCAGCGACCCGCACGGGGCCTCCCAGCAGATCGGCCACCGTCGACAGCGTCGAGGAGACGAACGTCCCGCCAGGGGCTCGCACGGCAACGTGCGGGAGGCGATCCCCGCCCCGATAGCCGACGATTGCCGTCCCGTCGGCGAGGAAGGCGACGTCGGCCGGCGCGGGCCGCGCCGCCGACGCAACGGGCGCAAGCCGCGCGAACGTCGATCCCGGTGCCCGCTCGGCTGCCTGCACGGACCCGCCGCTGTTCCAGACGACGAGGGCCCGGCCGCTCCCGTCCAGGGCGACGCGCGCGTTGGAACCGGGGTCGGGGCCCAGGACCTGCGGCGCACCGAAGGCGCCCCCCGGCGGCCGGACCGCGGCCACCATCTTGTCGGCCGTGGCCCAAGCCACGACGGCCGTGCCGCTGGCGTCCATGGCGACGGCGCCCGTGGACGCAGCCGGGAAGCCGGGCGGACCCGCGACCGGCCCGAGGTCCATCGGCGCCCCCCACGCGCCGGCCCACGCCGACGCCGCCAGCGGCCCGAGCGCGAGCGCCAGCGCCACCGCCGTCCCGACGACTCGAGCCCTCATCGCACCACCGTGAACGTCACGCTCGCCGGGCCGCTCGCTGCCATCGCCGGGGCGCTCGCCACGACCGAGAGCCGGTAGCGCCCCGGCCGCAGCCGGTGCCCGTGGACGACGCCGTGGAAGCGCAGCGAGCCCGTGCCCGCCTTCGCCGAGCGGGTGAACGAGCCGACCGCCGTCGCGCGCGAGCCGCGCAGGCGGGCGACGCGGAACGTGATCGTCGCGGGGACCCCGAGCTGCCAGTGGATCGTGGTGAGCCGCGCGAACCGCCGGCGCGACATCGCCACGCCCAACAGGGCGACGCGAGCGGTCGCGCGGTCGTCGTAGAGGGCGGCGCGGATGGTGCCGGTTCCATGGGCCGAGTAGAGCCACGCGACTACCGCCTCCGTGCCGTTGGACGCCACGCCGAGCAGCCAGGATGTCGTGGGGTCGGACGCGACCGTCGTCGCCGGGCCGAAACCCTTCACCGGGTCGCCGACCGTGGCGACGACGTTGGGCCCCCGCAGGAAGGCGGCCAGGTAGCGACCGCCCGAGAGCGAGGCGAGGGCGGCCCACGGCCCCGCGGGCGTCGACGTCGTGTCCGAGAAGACGGGCGGACCCGGGTAGTAGACCGGGGCGTCGGCCAGGCGCAGCTTCGAGACCAGCACGATGCCCGGCGGCGCGCCGAAGCCCTGCCCGAGGAGGAGCATGGCGTGGCCGGCGCCGTTCTCGGCGACGACGGCCTGACGGGTGACGCCCGGCAGGCACGAGGCGCCCGCATCCGCGCCGTTGGGCGTCCACACGCCGCCGCCGCCGGCGGTACGCGTCGCGACGGTGTCGGCCGTGCACTGCACGGGCGACGCGTCCGACATGGGCCCCGCCACCGCCCAGGACAAGATGACGTCGGCGGCCCCCGAGGCGGCGAGCGCCGGCGTGACCCGTTGGATCCCGGCCTGCACGGCGCTCAGCGAGGCGTCGCTCGTGGTCGTCATCAGCCGCGTCGGAGCGCCGAACCCGCCGCCGCCCGGCGTCATGACCGACGCCAGGGCGCGGCTCGTCGCGACCGAGCCCGACTGCGTCGTCTCGATCCACGTGACGACGGCGTAGCCGCCCGCCGCCGCGACCCGGACGCCGTCGACCGAGGCGCCGGGGGACGCCGGCAGCGCCGAGACGACGAACGCGCCGCCCGGCGCGCGCTGCGCCACGTGCGCGGCCCCGTCGGTGCCGGCGTAGGCCACGATCGCCGTCCCGTCGCCGAGGAAGGCCACGTCCGCCGACGTGCCGACGCCCGGGCCGATCGGGGGCAGCATCGCGAAGGCGCCGCGGGGCGCGCGCTCGGCCGCCCGCACGAACCCGCCGTGGTGCCAGACGACGAGCGCCCGGCCCGCGCCGTCGAGGGCGACCCGCGGCAGGGATCCGACCTCGAAGCTCGGGTCGAGGTCCTGCGGCGCCCCGAACGCCCCGCCGGGATCGCGCACCGCCACCATCGTCTGGCCCAGGGTGTCCCACCACGTGGCCGCGGCCGTCCCCGAGGCGTCCATCGCGAGGGCGGCGACTCCCCCTTGCTGGGTGACCCCGATCCCCATCGGCGCCCCCCAAGCCCCGCCCCACGCCGACGCCGCCAGCGGCCCCAGGGCCGCCGCCATCGCCATCGCCACCGCCAGGGCACGAGCCCTCATCCCAGCCTCCGTCGTCGAGCGTGTACTCCGCTCCACGACGCGGAGATGGAGAGCATCGCTGACCAATGCACTGAAATGCAAGTCCACGGGCCGCGCCCCCAGGTCGGGGAGGGGGCGCGAGGCCGCCTTCGCCTACCCTGAGGCGCCTATGCCCGTGCCCCTCTTCGACACCAAGACCCCGCTGGCGCCGCTGCGCGCTCAGATCGACGCCGCCATCGCCGGTGTCCTCGACAGCGGCGCGTTCATCCTCGGCCCCGACGTGACCGCGTTCGAGCAGGAGTTCGCCTCCTACTGCGGCGCCAAGCACGCGATCGGCGTGGCCAACGGCACCGACGCGCTGACGATCGCGCTGCGCGCCATGGGCGTCGGGCCCGGCGACGACGTGGTCGTGCCGTCGTTCACGTTCTACGCCAGCGCCGAGGCGATCCCGCCCACGGGCGCGCGGCCGGTGTTCTGCGACGTCGACCCCGAGACGTTCTGCGTCACGCCCGAGACGGTGAAGGCGGCGCTCACGCCGAACACGAAGGCGGTCGTGGTCGTCCACCTCTTCGGCAACGTCGTCGACGTCGCGGCGATCGAGGCGCTCGGCGTGCCGGTCCTCGAGGACGCCGCCCAGGCGGCCGGCTCGACCTCGGCCGAGGGCCGCCCGGGCGCGCTGGGCACCACGGCCACCTTCAGCTTCTTCCCGTCCAAGAACCTCGGCTGCTTCGGCGACGGCGGCGCCATCACCACCAGCGACGACGAGATCGCCGACCGCATCCGGATGCTGCGCTTCCACGGCTCGTGGGACAAGGTCACCTACGAGCACGTCGGCTACAACTCGCGCCTGGACTCGATGCAGGCGGCGATCCTGCGCGTGCTCCTCCCCCACCTCGACAGCTGGGCCGACGGCCGCCGGCGCGCCGGGCAGCACTACGCCGACGCCGGCCTCGGCGAGCTCGTCGAGCTGCCGGCGCCGATCGACGGCTGCGCGCCCGCGTGGCACCTCTACGTCGTCCGCACGCCCGAGGCCGACGCGCTCGCCGGCGCCCTGAAGGACGCCGGCATCGGCCACAAGGCCTACTACCGCACGCCGGTCCACCGCCAGCCGGCGATGGCCGAGTACGGCCGCGGCGTCGAGCTGCCGCTGACCGAGGAGGTCGCCCGCACGCACCTGGCGATCCCGATGAGCCCGGTGCTCGACCGCGAGCAGGCCGACGAGGTCGTGGCGGCGGTGCGCGCGGCGCTCGTGGCGGCCTGACTCAGGCCCGCCGCCGGGCCTCGACGCGCATCTCCTTGCACACGTTGAAGAGGTGCGTGCGGGCCCAGTCGTACGGGATGAGCCGGCGCAGCAGCCGCGGCCAGCGCTCCCACTCCTCGCTCTGGCGGTAGGTGATCCGGTCGATCTCGAAGCCCGCCTGGAAGTTCGGGTTGTGCTCGAAGAAGCGCTCGGTCAGGAACACGTTGTGCCCCGGGCTCATGCCGTCGGCGCTGCTGGCGTAGGGCACGATCGCGACGAACAGCCCGCCGGGGCGCAGGATCCGGTGGCACTCGGCGAAGACGTGGTCCAGGAGCGAGTGCTCGAGGAAGTGGCGCGAGCGGACCTCCGCCACCGTGCCGTCGTCGAACGGGTAGCGGTCGGCGTTGAGGTCGAGGTAGACGTCGGGGCCCCCATCGGCCGACGGCGCCTGGCCCTCCAGGCCGCCGACGCCGCGCAGGTCGTCGAGGCCGACGTACCCGGCGGGCTTGACCCAGCCGCAGCCGAGGTCGAGGCGCAGCTCGGGGTGGGCGGCGACGAGCTCGTCCAGCGACGACCAGCGGTCGGCGAGGACCATCGGCCCTACCGCCAGCGCTCGAGGAGCTCGTCGTCGCCGACGTCGCGCGGCCGCTGGCGCGCCGGCACGCCGACCATGAAGGCGCGCGGCGGCACGTCGCGGGTGACCACCGCGCCGGCGGCGACGAACGCCTCCTCGCCGATCTCGACGCCGGGCACGAGGACGGCGCTGCCGCCGATGCGCGCGGCCCGGCGGATCGTCGCGCCGCGCAGCGCGTACTCGGGGCCGTGGCGGCCCATCGTGTCGTCGTTGGTGGTCGACGCGCCCGGGCCGATGAAGACGTCGTCCTCGACCACGCTGTAGGCGGTGACGTAGACGTTGGTCTGGATCTTCACGCGCTCGCCGATGCGCACGTCGTTGTCGATGCTCGACGCGCGGCCGACCACGGTGCGCGCGCCGACCGCCGTGCGCTCGCGCACCTGGGCCCCGTCGCCGACGATCGCCTCGTCGCCGATCGTCGCCCCCGCGTAGAGGATGGCGCCGACGCAGACGGTCACGCGCTCGCCCAGGCGCAGCGGCGGCGGCGTGTCGCGCGATGCGGTCGAGGTGCGGGCCAGCCGCGGGACCTTGCCGAGCACCGCGCCGTGCTCGACCACGCAGCCGTCGCCGATGACCGTCCCGTCGTGCACGACGACGTTGGCGCCGAAGAGCACGCCCGCGCCGATCTGCACGCCGTCGCCGAGGACGAGCCCGGGCGCCTCGCCGGCCGGCGCGAGCATCGCCGTCACGGGGCGACGGCGGCCAGGCGCTCCGCGCCCGAGCGCCGCGACCGGTCGAGCGACTCCTGCAGCCCCTCGAGCACGCGCACCACGGCCAGGCCGTTCGCGCCGCCCGAGCGCGGCTCGGCGCCGCGCTGGACGCAGTCGACGAAGTGCTCGCACTCCAGCCGCAGCGGCTCGGCGTTGGGCACGCGCGGCGACCAGATGTCGCCCGAGCGCGTGATGTACTCGCCGTAGCTGCCGGCGCGCTCGTCGAAGCCCTTGTCGTAGACGCTGATCTTGCGCTCGGCGTCCATGTCGTCGAACGTCGCCATGCGCTTGGAGCCGACGATCGTGAACCGCCGCTCCTTGTGCGGGTCCAGCCACGACAGGTGCAGGTGCGCGGCCAGCCCCGAGCGGAAGCGCATGAAGCCGAAGACGACGTCCTCGACGCCGTGGCGCATGTAGCACTCGCCGCGCGCGGACAGCTCGTAGGGCTCCTCGCCGGCGAGGTGGAGCAGGACCGAGACGTCGTGGGCGCCGAGGCTCCAGAGGGCGTTCTCCTCGGCGCGGAGCTGGCCCAGGTTCAGGCGGTTGCCGTAGATGTAGCGGATGTCGCCGAGCTCGCCGGAGTCGGCGATCTCCTTGAGCTTGTTGACGCCGGGGTGGTACTGGAGCAGGTGCCCGACCATCAGCACCTTGCCCGAGTCGCGCTGCGCCCGGACCGCGCGCTCGGCGTCGGCCACCGACTGCGCCAGCGGCTTCTCGACGAAGCAGTGCTTGCCGGCCTGGAGCACCCGCACGGCGAGGTCGGCGTGGGTCGGCACCGGCGTGGCGAGGACGACGGCGTCGAGCTCGGGATCGGCGAGGAGGTCGTCGAGCTCGCCGGTGAAGCGCGTCTGGCGGAACTGCTCCGCGTAGCGCTCGCGCATGTCCTCGCGTCCGTCGCAGCACCAGCGCAGCGTGGCCCCGGGCAGCCCGTCGAAGTTGCGCGCGAGGTTCGGACCCCAGTAGCCGAGCCCGACGACCCCGACCTGGACCGTGGCGTCGCTCACAGCAGCACCGAGCGCCGCTCGCCGGCGCGACGGGTGACGCCGCGCAGGTCGACGACCAGCGGCACGCGCTGGGCGATCGCGTCGTGGTCGACGCCCGGATGGGCGGTGACGATGAGCGCCAGGTCGGCGCCCTCGATCGCGTCGTCGAAGCTCGCGCTGCGCAGGCCGCCGTCGGGCAGGACGGGCACGTGCGGGTCGTGGTAGACGAGGTCGGCCCCGAGCGCGGTGAGAAGCGCGACGATCTTCAGCGCCGGGGACTCGCGCACGTCGCCGACGCCGGGCTTGTAGCTCACGCCGAGGACCGCGATGCGACTGCCGTTCACGGCCTTGCCCGCGTCGTTGAGCACGCGCTCGACCTTCGAGACGCAGTGGTAGGGCATCTGCTGGTTGACCTTGCCGGCGAGCTCGATGAACTCGGTGGTGAGGTCGAACTCGCGCGCCCGCCACGAGAGGTAGAACGGGTCGACCGGCAGGCAGTGGCCGCCCATGCCGGGCCCGGGCTCGAAGCGCATGAACCCGTACGGCTTGGTCGAGGCCGCGTCGACGACCTCCCAGATGTCGATGCCCATGCGGTCGGTGAGCATCGCCATCTCGTTGACCAGGGCGATGTTGACCGAGCGGAAGATGTTCTCCAGTAGCTTGGTCAGCTCGGCCGCCTCGGGCGTCGACACGCGGACGATGTGGTCGCAGACGTGGCGGTAGAGCTCCTCCGCGCGGTCGCCGCACGCCTCGGTCAGGCCGCCCACGACCTTCGGCGTCGTGCGCAGCGTGTAGTCGGTGCGACCCGGGTCGACGCGCTCGGGCGAGAAGGCGAGGTTGAAGTCCTTGCCGGCGACGAGGCCCGACTCCTCGAGCATCGGCGCCATGCGCTCGCGCGTGGTGCCCGGGTAGGTGGTCGACTCGAGCACGACGAGCTGGCCCGGCTGCAGCACGTCGGCCAGCGCGCGCGTCGCCGCGACCAGCGGCCCGAGGTCGGGCTCGCGGTTGGGGGTCAGCGGCGTGGGGACGCACACGAGCACGGCGTCGCAGCGCGAGAGGTGCGCCGCGCGGGTCGTCGGCTCGATGCGCTCGGACGCGGCCCGGAGCCGCTCGGAGGGGATGTCCTCGATGTAGGACTCACCGCCGGCGATCGCCTCGATCTTGCGCGGATCGATGTCGAGCGCCACGACCTGGTGGCCCTCCTCCGCGAAGGCCACGGCGAGCGGCAGACCGACATAGCCGAGTCCCATGATGCCCACGGTCATGGCGCAGCAGTCTACGCACGACCCCCCGCGTCGGGCCTGTCCGACCGGGGAGGGCGCGGGGCGCGCCTCAGCCGCCGAAGCGGAAGCGCACGATCGCCCCGACGGCCTTGATGCCGTCGCGCCAGGTGATCTTCTTGCCCTCGGCGAACGTGCGCCCGTAGTAGGAGATCGGCACCTCGTAGAGGCGCACGCCGGGCGTGCGCAGGACCTTGGCCGTGACCTCGGGCTCGAAGCGGAAGTCGTCGGAGACCAGGCGGATCGAGCGGATGAGGTCGCCGCGGAACGCCTTGTAGCCGACCTCCATGTCGCTGATCGTCGTGTTGTAGAGCACGTTGGTCAGCAGCGAGAGGAAGCGGTTGCCGGCGTAGTGCCAGAACAGGTGCGCGCGCTGGGGCTCGCCGCCGCGCAGCCGCGTGCCGTAGACGACGTCGGCGCGGCCCGCCAGGAGCGGGGCGAGCAGCTTCGGCAGGTCCTTGGGGTCGTACTCGAGGTCGGCGTCCTGGATGACGACCAGGTCGCCGGTCGTCTCGGCGATGCCGTCGCGCACGGCCGCGCCCTTGCCCGCGTTCGCGTCGCGGCACACGAGCCGCACGCCGTCGAGCTCGGCCGCCACGCGCGCGGCGATCTCCGGCGTGCCGTCCTGCGAGCCGTCGTCGACGACGATGACCTCGCGCCGGAACGGCACCTCGGACACGCGGCGCAGGACGTCCTCGATCGTCCCCGCCTCGTTGTAGGCGGGGACGACGATGCTGACCAATGGGTTCACCATGGGGCCGCGCCAATCTAGCGGCGCAGCGCGGCGAGGTCGCCGGCGACCATCTCCTCGACGAGGTCCTCGAACGAGCGACGCGGCTCCCAGCCCAGCCGCTCGCGCGCCCGGCTCGGGTCGCCGACGAGCGGGACGGGCTCGGGCGGGCGGACGAGCTCGGGGTCGACCCGGACGTGCTCGCGCCAGTCGAGGTCGACGGCGGCGAAGGCGGCCGCGACGAGGTGGCGGACGGTCCGCCCGACCCCGGAGGCGATGACGTAGTCGGCCGGCTCGTCGGCCCGCAGGCCCAGCCACGCGGCGCGGACGACGTCGGCGGCGTGCGACCAGTCGCGCACCGCGTCGAGGTCGCCGAGGACGAGCTCGTCCTGCAGCCCGAGGCTGATCGCCGCCGCGCCGCGCGCGACCTTCCGCGGCAGGAAGTGCTCGGGTCGGCGGGGCGACTCGTGGTTGTACGCGATGCCCGAGCAGGCGAACAGGCCGAAGCGCTCGCGCATGGCGCCGACGAGGCCGTGCGCGGCGAGCTTGGCGACGCCGTACGGGCTGCGCGGGCGCATCGGCGTGGCCTCGGACTGGGGCGACTCGCCGGCGTCGCCGAAGACCTCGCTCGACGTCGCGACCCACACGCGCGTGCCGGGGTCGACCCGGCGGGCCGCCGCCAGCAGCGTCGCGGTGGCGCCGGCGATCGCCGCCATCGTCTGCGTCGGGTCCTCCCACGAGGCCGGGACGAACGTGGGCGCGGCGAGGTGGTAGAGCTCGTGCGGGCGCACGGCCTCGACGGCGTCGCGCAGCGAGGCGGGGTCGAGCAGGTCGCCGCCGATCGGAGAGACGCCCGGGGGCAGCGGCTCGGAGCGGTCGCGGACCATGCCGACGACGTCGTAGCCCTCGGCCCGAAGCAGCTCCGCGAGGTACCAGCCGTCCTGGCCCGAGACGCCCGTGACCAGGGCTCGGCGCACGCTCGGCAGACTATGCAACTTCGCGTGCCGCGGAACTTCCGCGGGGCGCGGCCGTTGTCGGTGCCGTACCCTCGTCGCGACGGGCATGCCTCCGCGGACCCCTGCCTCCAACCCGGACACCGCCGAGCGCGACGCGCGCGCTACGGCCGCCACGCCGCCTCCGACCGTCGAGGTGCTCGGCGTGCCGCTCGCGCTGACCGACTACGAGCGCACGCTGGACTGGATCGACGCGATGGTCGCCGAGCGCCGGCGCGGCTACGTGTGCGTGGCCGCGGTGCACACGGTCATGGCCTGCGCCGAGGACCCCGAGCTGCGCGCCGCCGTCCTGGGCTCGAGCCTGACCGTCCCCGACGGCCAGCCGCTCGTGTGGGCGATGAACGCGCTCGGCCACCACCTGTCCGACCGCGTCTACGGCCCCGAGCTCATGGCGCGGGCGTGCGCGCGCGCCGCCGCCGCCGGCACGCGGATGTTCCTCTACGGCGGGCGCAACCAGGGCGCGCTCGTGCAGCTCGCGCTCGAGCTGCGCACGCGCTACCCCGGGCTGCAGATCGTCGGCGGCCACGCGCCGCCCTTCCGCCCGCTGACGGACGAGGAGCGGGACGCCGTGGTCGACGAGATCGACCGCGCGCAGGCCGACGTCGTCTGGGTCGGCATCGGCGTGCCCAAGCAGGAGAAGTGGATGGCCGCGATGCGCGACCGGCTGCAGGCGCCGGTCCTGATCGGCGTCGGCGCCGCGTTCGACTTCCACGCCGGGCTCGTGCCGCAGGCGCCGGCCTGGATGCAGCGGCTCGGCCTGGAGTGGGCGTTCCGGCTCGCCCAGGAGCCGCGGCGCCTGTGGAAGCGCTACCTGCGCTACAACCCGCTCTTCGTGATCGGCTTCCTGCGCCAGTGGCTGCGCCACCGGGCGCGCGGCGGATGAGCTACGACGTCGCGATCATCGGCTGCGGCCGGGTCGGGCTGCCGCTCGCCCTCGCGTTCGCCGACCGCGGGCTGCGGACGATCGGCATCGACAAGGACGCCGCGCGGCTGGAGGCGGTCCGCGCGGGGCGCATGCCGTTCGAGGAGCCGGGCGCCGAGGAGGTCCTGCGCCGCGTCGGCGTCGACTGGTCCGATCGCGCCGCCGACGCCGCCCAGGCCGACGCGATCGTGCTCACGCTCGGCACGCCGTCGTTCTCCCACATCGAGATCGACATGCGCGACATCCGCTCGGTGCTCGACGACCTCCTGCCGGTCCTGCGCCCCGGGCACCTGCTCGTCCTGCGCTCGACGATCGCGCCGGGGACGACCGAGTTCGTGGCCGGCTACCTGGCCAAGCACCGCGGTCTGGAGATCGGGCGCGACGTGTTCGTCGCCCACGTCCCGGAGCGGATCGCGGCCGGGCGCTTCTTCGAGGAGATCGGGTCGCTGCCGTGCATCGTCGGCGGCATCGGCGACGCCTCGGGGGAGGCCGCCGGGCGGCTGTTCGAGACGCTCGGCGCGCCGATCGTGCAGACGAGCCCGATCGAGGCCGAGCTGGCGAAGATCTGGACCAACATCCTGCGCTACACGATGTTCGCGCTGCCCAACCGGCTGATGATGGAGTGCGAGCAGTACGGGGCGAACGTCTTCGAGGTCATCGACCTCATCAACCGCGACTACCCGCGCGGCGGGATGCCGCTGCCGGGCTTCACCGCCGGGACGTGCCTGCGCAAGGACTTCACGTTCTCCGAGGAGCGCTCGCCGGCGCCGGGGATGCTGCTCGCCGTGTCGCGCGTGCACGAGTCGGTGCCGCTGTTCGTCGTCGAGGGCCTCAAGCGCCGGCTGGGCACGCTCAACGGCCGCAAGGTCGCGGTCCTCGGCCTCGCGTTCAAGGCCGACACCGACGACGAGCGCGACTCGCTGGCGCACAAGCTCATCCGCCTGCTCGAGCGCGAGCTGGCCGACGTCGCCGTGCACGACCCGCACGTCGCGACCCCGACGCAGTCCTTCGAGGAGGCGGTCCTCGACGCCGACGCGGTGGTCGTCGCCGCCAACCACAGCGAGTTCCGCGGCCGCGAGGTCCTGCGCGCGATCGCCGACAGCGCCAAGGGCGACGCCATTCTCGCCGACCCGTGGAACTGCTTCGGCACCGACCAGGTCTTCGCGCGGCCGGCCGAGCTCGTGGCGGCCTGAGGCCGGCGACTACCAGCAGACGGTCACGCCGTAGGCGCCGAAGCGCTCGTCGCCGGTGACGATCGCGACGTCCTCGACCCGGGCCTGGGCGCGGGGTCGGCGATGGCGGCGCGCGCGGCGTCGCCGAGCGCGTCGTCGTCGCCCAGCCACCGCAGCACGGCGTGGGTGTCGGCGAGCAGCCGCGTCATCGCGTGTAGTCGTCGAACTCGGGCGGAAGCTCGTCGAAGTCGGGAGCGAGGACGATCGCGCCCTTGAGCCTCCCGGGCCGGCGCGGCTCGGTGAAGCGGAGTGGGCGGCGTCGCGGGACGCGAGCGGTCGTCCTCCCGCCGACCGCAGCTTCACGCCGCCTCCTCCAGCGGTGGCGCCGTCCCTCGCGGCCGTCGCGTGGCTGTCCGAACGCAAAGCACGCGTGGGTCGTGACATTTGCAGCGGTGGCGGAGGGGGTGGGCTCTTTTTCTTTCGCTATGCGGAAGAAGGAGAGCCCCCCCCCCGCGCCCCAAGCGCCACTGCGACAGCGGACTCCCGATTCGCCACGAAACGCAACCCAACTTCGCTTCCCCTCGGTGCCCTGTCCACCACCAATGCCAGCAGCCGACCCAAAGACGCAGCGACCCGCCAGTTGTCGGCGCTCGCTCCGATCGGCTGAAGGGCCGATCGGTTCTCGTGGTCTAAGTGATCAGTCCTTGGCGCATGGCCTCTGCCACGGCCGCGGCGCGATCCGAGACGCCGAGGCGGGCGTAGGCGCCCTCGAAGTGGCGCTTGACGGTGGCGGGGCTGAGACCGAGCTTGTCCGCGATCGCGGCAGCGCTCTGCCCGCGGGCGGCCAACTGCAAGATCTCCAGTCCACGAGGCGTGAGCACCGGCCTGACCAACTCGCCTCTGCGTCGATCCAGGAACTGACCGATCTCGTGCCCGATGCCGGTGAGGGCCCAGACGAGCCGATCGGTCAGCTCGATCTGCTCGAAGGCAAGGAACTCCAACACGGCCAGCGTCTCGTCCACGGCGACGACCGGAACCGCGATGGCTGCCTTGAGCCGTGCGTGGCGGATCGCGTCGGCCCTCTGCCGTGTCGCGCCGATCCACGGGTGCGTCGACATCACCGGCTGCCGACTCATCCACGCTCGCCCGACCGTGGGCTGGCCTGGTCCCGGACGCCAATCCCGTGTCGCTTCGGCCACGCCGGCCAGGCCCGCCGTCGGCGGGTGCCAGATCGTCTTGGGCGTGAGCGCCACATGCTCGGAGACCCAGAGCACGCCGAAGGCCAAGTCCAGGGCTCCGGCCATCCCGGCCAGCAGCCCTGCCGCGCCCGGCTCGAACTCTTGCCACTCATCCAGCGCCTTTGAGACCGCCGCATGGGCTGCGAGCGTGCGGATGACGCGGCGCTGGGACGTGATGTCCTGGATGGATCCGACCAGCGTTTGCGGGCCGGCGTCGGTCTTGTCCACGATGGCGACGGCCACGCGGAAGTGCCGGACCTCCTGGTCGTGGCGGATGATCCGGAGGTCCAAGGTCACGTCCCGGCCCGCGGCGAGGCCGACGAGCGCGGCCTCCAGCCGTTCTCGGTCTTCGGGATGGGTGTGAGCGACCACGAAGTCCGTCGAAGGACTGATCGATCCGGGCTCCAGCCCGAAGAGGCGGTAATGGTTGTCCGACCAGCGCAGCTCGCCGGTCGTCGGTGTCCACTCCCAGCTGCCCAGGCCGCCGATTCGCT
>JAXDHQ010000085.1:0-22719 GCA_034664395.1 Solirubrobacteraceae bacterium
GCTGCACTACCGCGGCCTCGACGGCGTCGACGAGCGCTGGGAGTGGGAGCCCTCGCTCCTGCGCCTGCGCCGCGCCTGGGAGCAGGCCTTCGAGAGCGGCCTGCGCGAGCTCGTCGGCCCGGTGCCGGCGGACGGCCCCGTTGCCGAGGAGACCGACGTCGAGCTGCGCGCGGCGATCGACGCCGACGACGGCCGGTCGCTCTCGCAGCACCTCGAGCGCCACGGCACGCTTGAGCAGGTGCTCGAGTTCGTGGTGCACCGCTCGGCCTACCAGCTCAAGGAGGCCGACCCGCACTCGTGGGCGATGCCGCGCCTGTGGGGGCCGCCGAAGGCGGCGCTGGTCGAGATCCAGGCCGACGAGTACGGCGGCGGGCGCGCCGAGCGCATCCACGCCGAGCTCTTCGCGACGACGATGGCCGCGCTGGGCCTCGACGCGACGTACGGCGCCTACCTCGACCACATCCCGGGCGTGACGCTGGCCACGGTCAACCTGATGTCGCTGTTCGGCCTGCACCGGCGCTGGCGCGGCGCGATCGTCGGCCACCTGGCCGTGTTCGAGATGACCTCCTCGGTGCCCAACCGCCGCTACGGCGCCGGCCTGCGGCGCCTGGGCTTCGGGTCCGATGCGACGGGCTTCTTCGACGAGCACGTGGTCGCCGACGCGGTCCACGAGAGCGTCGCGGCGGTCGACCTCGCCGGCGGGCTCGTGCGTCAGGAGCCGGCGCTCGCCGGCCAGGTGCTGTGGGGGGCGCGCGCGCTGCTCGCCCTCGAGGCGCTCTGGGCGGAGCACCTGCTGTCGGCGTGGGAGGCGGGGCGCAGCTCGCTGCGGACGCCGCTAGCGCCCGCGGTCCTCGAGCCCGCTCGGTGCGCTGAAGCGGACGACCTGGTGCGTGCCGTCGCAGAAGGGGCGGATGCGTGAGCGCCCGCAGCGGCACAGCGCGACCGTCTCGCGGTCGACGGCGATCTCCTTGCCGTCCTGGTCGATGAGCTGGAACGGGCCGCGGACGAGCAGCGGCCCGTCGCGGTAGGGGGTGATGCGGACGTCGTCCTCGGGTCGGGCGCTCATGCCGCGACCGCCTCGGCGGCCAGGAGCTGGGCGAAGCGCACGGTCTCCTCGCACCCGTCGCGCAGGCTCTCGGGCCCGACGCCGTCGTGCAGGAGGACCACCGCGCCGGGGCGCAGGCCCGGCCCGACCTCGGCCAGCATGTGCTCGGCGGCGTGCCCGCGCCAGTCGTTGGTGTCGAGGTCCCACCCGCACAGCGTCAGCCCGAACGCGTCGGCGACCTCTCGCGTCCACTCGGCCTCCACGCCGTACGGGGGCCGCCAGCGCGTCGGCCGGACGCCGAGGTCGGCGAGCGCCTCCAGCGCGCGCTCGGTGTCGCGCTCGACGTCGGCGCGCGCGAGCTCGGTGTGGCGCACGTGGTCGTAGCAGTGCAGCTCGACCGCGTGGCCGGCGGCCCGCGCGGCGGCGACGAGCTCGGGGTGCTCGACCGCGCGCGGGGCGATCACGAAGAAGGTCGCGCGCAACGGCGATCCGCGCAGCGCGGCGAGAACCGCCGGGGTCCACACGGGATCGGGGCCGTCGTCGAAGGTCAGCGCGACGGAGCCGGCGAGAGAGGCGGACACGAGGACGATCTTCCCGAAGGCGGTGCGCCACAAGCGTCGCGGTGCCGCGCGCACGATCGACACTGGCGCCCCGAGCGTCGAACCGGTGGCTCCCGCACGCCACGGTCCTGTAGTCATCCCCGGATGCTCCTCGAGGGACGAAAGCTGCTCATCACCGGCGTGCTGACCGATCGCTCGATCGCGTTCGCGGTCGCGACGCGCGCGCAGGAGGAGGGCGCCGAGGTGGTGCTCACCGGGTTCGGACGCGGCATGCGCATCACCGAGCGCATGGCTCGGCGCCTGCCGCAGGAGGCCGACGTCCTCGAGCTCGACGTCAACGACCCGGTGCAGATCGAGTCGGTGGCAGCCGCGCTCGACGAGCGCTGGGGACGCCTCGACGGGCTGCTGCACGCGATCGCGTTCGTGCCGGCCGACGCGCTCGGCGGCCGGTTCCTGACGACCCCCAGCTCGTCGGCCATCGCTGCCTTCGAGACGAGCGCCTTCTCGCTCAAGGCGCTCGCCGCCGGCATGCTCGGACTGCTCGAGCGCGGCGAGTCGGCCGGCGTGGTCGGCCTGGACTTCGACGCGACCGTGGCGTGGCCCGCCTACGACTGGGCCGGCGTGTCCAAGGCGGCCCTGGAGTCGATCAACCGCTACCTGGCGCGCGACCTCGGGCCGCGCGGCGTCCGCTCGAACCTCGTGGCCGCCGGTCCGCTGCGCACGGTGGCCGCCTCGAACATCGAGGGCTTCGACGCGCTCGCGGAGGTGTGGGAGCGCCAGGCGCCGCTGGGTTGGGACCTCGGCGACCCCACGCCGGTCGCCGACGCATGCCTGTTCCTGCTGTCGCCGCTGGCGCGCGCGATCACGGGCGAGATCGTCCACGTCGACGGCGGCGTGCACGCGCTGGGCGCGGCGGTGCCGCCCGCGGTGGACGGCGAGTCGGCTCAGGCTCAGGCCGGCGCGGCCGCGCCGGGGCGCGAGTAGACCGCCCGCCACCACAGCTCCGACAGCGTGCGGATCGACTCGCTGGCGTCGCCGCGCTTGAGCACGACCTCGCGCGTGATGTGGTTCTCGACCATGGCCAGCAGCGCCTGCGCCGACAGCCGCGGAGCGATGTCGTCGGGGGCGATGCCGCGCTCCTGGTCGCGCGCGATGCGCGCGGCCGCGCGCTCGACGAAGCGCATGATGTACGGCGCCCACTCGTCGGGCAGGTGCTCGCCGCGCGCGCCCGAGAGCTGGGCGGCGAGCAGCAGCAGGCCGCCGTTGTCGTTGACGACCTCCATCACCCGGGCCAGCGAGGCGCGCAGCTCGCGCCGCGGCTCGCCGTCGCCGTCGAGGTACGGGCTCGCCGCGAGGTACATCTCGCTGAAGGCCTGCTGGATGAGCCGGTCGACGACCGCGCGCTTGTTGGGGAAGTAGAAGTAGACCGCCGTCCGCGACACGAACGCGCGCCGCGCGATGGCGTCCATCGTGAGGGCCTCGAAGCCCTTCTCCGCCAATGCTTCGCGGGCCGCGTCGAGGATGGCCTCCTCGGTCGCGTTGCGCGTCTGCACGGCCGCCCGGGCGGCGGCCGCGGCCGGACTCACCGAGCGCTCTCCAGCGCGAAGGCGATGCGCTCGCGGGTCTCGCTCGGGGCCACGATCTCGTCGATGAACCCGCGCGAGGCGGCGACGCGGACCGGCAGGTGCTCGGCCGCGTAGGCGTCAGCCAGGGCTTGGGCGTCGGCGCCGGCCGCGATCTCGCGCCGGTTGACCACCTCGACGGCCTGACTGGGTCCCATGACACCAATCTTGGCATGTGGCCAGGCCAGCGTGAGGTCCGCCCCCAGGTCGCGGGAGTTCATGACGATGTGCGCGCCGCCGTAGGCCTGGCGCATCGTGAGCGTGACCCGCGGCGTGGTGGCCACGCCGAACGCGCGCAGCAGCGACGCGCCGTGGCGGATGACGCCCGCCTGCTCCTGCGACACGCCGGGCAGGAAGCCGGGGGTGTCGACGAGCACCACGAGCGGCAGCCCGAAGCGATCGCAGAGGTCGACGAACCAGGCGCCCTTCTGCGAGGACTCGGCGTCCAGGCAGCCGCCCAGGTACTTGGGCTGGTTGGCGATGACCCCGACCGGCATGCCCTCGATGCGGGCGAAGCCGACGACGAGGTTGCGCGCCCAGCGCGGACCGAGCTCGAGCAGCTCGCCCCCGTCGACGAGCCGCGCGGCGACGTCGCGCACGTCGTAGACCTCGCGCTCGCGCGCGGGGAGCACGTCGGCGGGGTCGCCGGGCACGGGGTCGGCGGGCGGGTGCAGCGGCAGCGGACCGCCGACCTGCGAGGGCAGGTGGGCGAGCGCGCTGCGGACGAGCTCGGCGGCGTGGACGTCGTGGTCGGCGACCAGGTGGGCCACGCCGTTGCGGCCGTGGATCTTCGGGCCGCCCAGCTCGAGCGCCGTCACGCGCTCGCGCGTGACCTTCTCCACCACGGCGGGGCCGGTGAGGAACATCTTCGCGTCGGATCCGGCCATGATCGTCAGGTCGCCCAGGGCCGGCGAGTACGCGGCGCCGCCGGCGCACGGGCCGCCGATCACGCTGATCTGCGGCACGGTGGCCAGCGCCTGGGCGCGGAAGATCGCCGAGTAGGCGTGCAGCGCCGCGACGCCCTCCTGCAGGCGGGCGCCGCCCGAGTGCGGGAAGCCGACCACGGGCACGCCGAGGCTGTCCGCGCGCTGGATCGTGCGGGCGATCGTCTCGCCGCCGCGCGTGCCCAGCGAGCCGCCCTTGAAGGCGCCGTCCTGGGCCCAGGCGCACACGACCCGGCCGTTGACGCGGCCGGAGCCGGCGAGCACGCCGTCGCCGACCATCGACCGCGTGGGGCGGAAGGTCCCGGAGTCGAAGAGCAGCTCCAGCCGCGCGCGCGCGACCAGGTGCTCGGGGGCTACGTCGAAGACTGCGCTCATGCTCGTGCCACCGCCAGGCAGGCGTTCTGCCCGCCGAATCCGAAGGAGTTCGACAAAGCGAGCTCGAGTCCTGGTGCCTCGCGGGGCCCCTCGGGGACATAATCGAGGTCGCACTGCGGATCGGGCTGCTCGTAGTTGATGGTGGGCGGCAGGACGCCGCGGCGCACCGCCTCCACGCACACCAGGGCCTCCACGGCGCCGGCGGCGCCGAGCAGGTGGCCGATGTGCGACTTGGTCGAGCTGATCGGGGGCGGGGTCGACGCCCCGTTGAAGACCTGCTTGATGGCCAGCGTCTCGATCTTGTCGTTGAACAGCGTCGACGTCCCGTGCGCGTTGATGTAGCCGACGTCGGAGGGGTCGGCGCCCGCGTCGGCCAGCGTCGCGCGCATGGCCTGGATCGCGCCCCGCCCGTTCTCGTCGGGCTGGGTGATGTGGAACGCGTCGTTGGAGGCGCCGTAGCCGGCGATGCGCGCCAGGACCCGCGCGCCGCGAGCGCGCGCGTGCTCCTCGCGCTCGAGCACGAGCACGCCCGCGCCCTCGCCCATCACGAAGCCGTCGCGGTGCGCGTCGAACGGACGCGACACGCCCTCGCGCGAAAGCGCGCCCATGCGCCGGAACGCCGCCATGCAGAGGCCGGTCAGCGCCGCCTCGGTGCCGCCGGCCAGGACCGCGTCGGCCTCGCCGTGCGCGATCATGCGCGCCGCCTCGCCGATGGCGTGTCCGCCGGTCGCGCACGCGCTCGACACGCTGAACCCGGGGCCGTGGGCGCCCAGGCGCATCGCGATCGTGCCCGCTGCGGCGTTGGGCATCATCATCGGCACGAAGTGCGGGGAGACGGCGCGGTCGCCGCCCTCCAGCCACGCCTGGCACTCGGCCTGGAGCGTCACGAGACCGCCGACGCCGGTGCCGACGATCACGCCGAGGCGCTCCGGGTCGACGCCGTCGGCCACGCCCGCCTCCTCGGCGGCCTGGGTCGCCGCCGCCACCGCGAGCTGCGTGTAGCGGTCGGCGCGGCGGGCCTCCTTGGCCGACATCGCGCTCTCGGGGTCGAACTCGGTGCACGCGCCGACGCCGTCGGCGATGCCCGAGCGCTTGGCCAGCAGCGCCTCGAAGAACGCGTCAGCACCCTCGCCGAGCGACGAGACGACGCCCCGGCCGGTGACGACGACGGCGGTCACGCCGTCGCGCCGTCCTTCTCGCGGGCCAGCTCCTGGACGAGGCTGACGGCGTCGCCCACGCTGGCGATCGACTTCAGCCGCCCGTCGGCGATCTCGACGTCATAACGGTCCTCGAGTGCCTTGACGACCTCGACCAGGTCGAGCGAGTCGACGTCGAGGTCGCTCCAGGTCTGGTCGGCGGTCGCGGCCTCGGCGCCCGGCACCTTGATGGCGGCGAGCTCCTCGCGGATGGCCTCGAGGGCCTCCTGGTCGCTGGGGACGTTGGCCATGGTCGGTTCTCCTTGGTTCTGGTTCATGCGCCCAGCGCTCCGTCGACGGAGAGCGTGGCGCCGTTCACGTAGGCCGCCTCGTCGGAGACGAGGAAGGCGACCGCCGCGGCGACCTCCTCCGGTCGTCCGACGCGGCCCGCCGGGACGGCCTTCGCGAGGTCGTCGGCGAGGTCGGCGGTCATGTCGGTCTCGATCACGCCGGGCGTGATCGCGTTGCAGGTCACGCCCTTGCGTGCCATCTCGCGCGCGATCGTGCGCGAGAAGCCCAGCAGGCCGGCCTTGGCCGCCACGTAGTTCGCCTGGCCGGCGTTCGCGCGCTCGGCGACGACGGAGGAGACGTTGACGATCCGTCCCCAGCGCGCGCCGAGCATGTCGTCCAGGGCGCGGCGGGTGCAGTTGAAGGCGCCGGTCAGGTTGGTGTCGACGACGGCCTGCCAGTCGTCCTCGGGCATGCGGATGGTCAGGCCGTCGTGGCGCACGCCGGCGTTGTTCACCAGCACGAGCACCGGCCCGAAGCGCTCGCGCACCTCGTCGAAGGCGGCCTTGACCTCGGCGCCGTTGCCGACGTCGGCCTGCACGTCGCCGGACGTGCGGCCCAGGCGCGCGACGTTCCAGCCCTCGGCCTGCAGGCGATCGGCGATCGCGGCGCCGATGCCGCGCGTGCCGCCGGTGACCAGGGCGCAGCCCTCGTGTCCGTTGCGGGACGGCTCAGGCACAGCAGTACCTGCGCTCCTTCCAGCCCACGATGCCCGCGCCCCACACGAAGCCGGCGCCGAAGGCGGCCATGGCCACGGTGGCGCCGGGCGCCAGCAGCCCGTCGACCTCGGCCTTGGCCAGGGCGAGCGGGATCGAGGCCGAGGACGTGTTGGCCGTGGTCTCGACGTTGATCGCCACGCGATCGAGCGGCACGCCGAGCTCGGCCGCCGCCGCCTCGATGATGCGCACGTTGGCCTGGTGGGCGACGAAGAGGTCGATGTCGGCGACGGCGAGGCCCGCGCGCGCCAGCGCGGTCGAGGTGGCCTCGACCATGCGCCGCACGGCGTGGCGGTAGACCTCGCGGCCCTCCATGCGCAGCACGCGCTCGTCGCGCTCGGCGTAGAGCATGTCGGCCTTGGTGGCGTCGGCGCCGAGCTCGAAGCGGCCGATCCCCAGGTCGAGATCGTCGCCGCCGCACACGACCGCGGCGCCGGCGCCGTCGCCGAAGAGGACGGCCGTGCCGCGGTCGTCGTGGTCGACGATGCGGCTGAGCGCCTCGGCCCCGCACACGACGACGACCGACGCGCGGCCGGACTCGACGAGCGCGGCGGCCTGGTCCAGCGCGTAGAGGAAGCCCGCGCAGGCGGCGTTGAGGTCCGTGGCGGAAGCGGTCGTGGCGCCGATGAGGCGCGCCACCTCGGGCGCGAGCCCGGGGGTCAGGCGGTCGGGTGTGATCGTCGAGACGATGAGGTGGTCGACGTCGGCGCCCGTGCGCCCGGCGTCCTCGAGGGCGATCAGGCACGCGCGCGCGGCGAGGTCGGCGAGCGACTCGTCCTCGCGCAGGTGGCGGCGCTCGCGGATGCCGGTGCGGCGGACGATCCACTCGTCGGTGGTGTCCAGGCGCTGCTCGATGTCGGCGTTGGTCACGACGTGCTCGGGCAGCGCGGCGCCGATGCCGAACAGGCCGGCGCGCACGACGCGCCGCGGGCGGTGGTGCGGCGTCGGACGCGGCGCCGTGGACGCCCGCCCCGTCGTCGTCGTGGTGGTCTCGACGGTCGCCGCCATGCTCAGGCCGCCTGCAGGGTTCGCTTGACCAGGCCGGTCAGGACGGAGCCGGGACCGAGCTCGACGAAGCGCTCGACGCCGGCGGCGCGCATGCCCAGCAGCGTCTCGCGCCAGCGGACCGGACGCAGGAGGTTCTCGGCCAGCTCGCGGCGCACGTCGACGAACGGCGCGGCGCTGCCGTTGGAGTACACGGGGATCGCGGGCGGCGCGACCGGCGTGGCGTCCAGCGCCGCGCGCAGGCGGGCGGCCGCGGGCTCCATGAGGGGCGAGTGGAAGGCCCCGGTGACGTCCAGGCGCCGCGCGCGGGCGCCGGTCTCGTCGCGCGCGAGATCCTCGGCCTCGGCCACGGCGTCGACGGCCCCGCTGAGCACGAGCTGCCCGGGCGCGTTGTCGTTGGCGACGACCAGCCCCAGGCGCGCGGCCAGGTCGCGCACGGCGCGGCCCTCGCCGCCCAGCATGGCGACCATGCCGCCCCGATTGGCCTCGCCGGCGTCTGCCATGGCGGCGGCACGCTCGTCGACGAGCCGGACGGCATCGTCGAACTGCAGCGCGCCGGCGGCCACCAGGGCGGCGTATTCGCCGAGCGAGTGACCGGCGGCGGCGCGGGCGTCGTCGCCCTCCTCGTCGCGCCAGGCGTCCCAGGCGGCCGCGGAGCACAGGAACAGGGCCGGCTGCTGGTAGCGGGTGCCCTCGCTCAGGCGCTCGAACGGGTCGTACTCGAGCAGCTCGAGACCACGCTCGAACAGGGGATGTCCCCGATAGGGCTCATCCATCCCGTCCGCGTGGCTGCCCTGGCCAGGGAAGAGCAGTGCGCTGGATGGCATCGGGGCATTTGACCCCACCCCGGACACCGGGTTGCATGGGTTCGACACGACCCCCGGGTTGTGTCAAATCAGGATTCCCCGTCGTTGCGGGCAATGAGGCCCGCGCGTCGACGAAGTTCGGCCCAAGTGTCGAGCGCCTGACGGCCTAGCGGCCGGCCATCGCGTCACGTCGGGCCTGGGTGCGCATCTCGCTCAGGATGCGCTCCAGACGGGGCTCGGCCTCGGTGTCGACGTGGCTCATCGTGCTCGCCACGGCGGGGTGGACCTGCTCGATCAGCCGGTGCATCTCGTGGGCGACCGCGCGGTAGCCGGGGTGGCCCTCGCGGCCCGAGCGCAGCTCGATGAGCTGCATGGCCTCGCGGGCGTTGAGGTCCAGGACGTAGCGGATCCGGTAGCCCAGGCACAGCGCGTAGAGGGCCTCGCGCTCCTGCCCCTGGCCGGCCAGGCGCTCCCATTCGGTCCGCGAGACGTCCAGCGCCCGGCGGTAGGCGTCGCCGCAGCCGGCCGCCTCGACCTCCGCGGGCACGCCGGCGCCCAGGTGCGGCGTCAGGCGCTGCCACTGCACGGTGAGCATGCGGTGGCGCTGCAGGTCGCGGAAGGCGCCGTAGTCGGAGACGATCTCGAAGCGGTAGCGCAGGGCCTCGAAGCCCCGTCCGGGCCGGTGGCGGCGGTTGGCGCGCTCACCGACGAGGTCGGCGAGCAGCTCGGCGCGCTCGGGCGTCGACAGCGCCGCCAGGCGGATGCGGGTCTCGTCCTCGCTCCCACCGGCCGCCTCGAACAGCAGCGCCGCCAGCAGCGCGTCCTCGTCGCCGTCGACGTGCAGCAGGCGCACCGACGGGCCGCCCTCGGGGTCCTCGGTCTCGCGGTCGAGGCCGAGGCGGCGCACCCACCGGTCGGCGGCGCGATCGCGCGCCTCGAGGTAGCCGATCCACTCGCCGCCGCGGTCGGGGCGCTCGACGCGGGCGACGAAGCTCGGCATCACGGCCTGCACCGCCTCGAGGATCATCTGGCCGTAGCGGCGCGCCTCGGGCAGCGGATGGGCGAGCAGGTGCAGGACGAGCTGCTCGTAGGTCTGGCCGCTGGCGAAGATGCCCATGTGCGACAGCGACGAGGCGGGCAGCAGGCCGCGCAGGAGGTCGAGCGCCTTGGCCTGGATCGCGCGCCGGCGCGCGGGCGAGTCCTCGCCGGGGAACTCGCTCTCGACCCACGCGGCGACTCGCGGCAGGCTCGCCGCGTAGGCGTCGAAGAGCTCGTCCATGGCGCGCTCGTAGCGCGGGCCGAGCGTCTCGTCGCGGTAGTAGCGGTAGCCGCCGCCGGGCATCGGCGCGTCGTAGGGGATGTAGCGCGTGGACTGCTCGAGGTAGGCGCCCAGGCGGGGGCGCTGCAGCACCTTCGTCAGGACGTTGGAGACCCACTCGCAGGCGACGTGCGCGCCGCCGAGCTGGGCCACCGAGTCGTCGCCGTAGCCGAGGAAGATCCGCTCGTAGAGCTCGGCCGCGCGGCCGCCCTCGACGTCGCCGGCGGCGTGCGCGGGGAGGTCCTTCGGCAGCGAACCGGCGAACTCGTCGAGGAACAGGCGGCGCAGCGTGCCCTGGTATCGCGAGTAGCGCGCGAAGAGCGCGCCCTTGACCGTCTCGGGCAGGTTGACCAGCGCGAACACGGGGCGGTCGAGGCTGGTGACGTGCGGCGCGAGCAGCGCGCGCTCGGCGTCGGTGAAGGTCTCGGCCGGGGTCAGCACGGGCCGGCGATGCTAGCGCGGCACCCGGCGCACGCTCCCGCGCCGACGCCGCCGGGGCAATGTCTACCTTCCCCACCAGCTTGATAGGGATCATGTATTGTCTCCAAACCCGACTGGCTTTATGCACAATTGGCTTCGGAGGTCATCTTGAGAACTCGCTCCCTGCTCGTCGTCCCCGCCCTCGCCGCCCTGGTCGCGGCCGGCTGCGGCGGCGCGTCAGACACGTCGGGAGGCGGCGGCAGCGCGACCGCGGCCACGGGCAAGGCCTCGACCAAGCTCGCGCTGGTCGCCTACTCGACCCCGCAGGTCGTCTACGACCAGGTCATCCCGGCGTTCGAGAAGACGGCCGCCGGCAAGGGCGTGGCGTTCACGCAGTCCTACGGCGCATCGGGCGACCAGAGCCGCGCGGTCGACTCCGGTCTGCCGGCCGACGTCGTGACCTTCTCGCTGGAGCCCGACATGACGCGCCTGGTCAAGGACGGCCTCGTCGCCAAGGACTGGGCCGCCAACGCCCATCAGGGCCTCGTGTCGAAGTCGGTCGTCGCGCTCATCGTCCGCAAGGGCAACCCCAAGGGCATCCACACCTGGGACGACCTGCTGGCGCCGGGCGTGCAGGTGCTCACGCCGAACCCGTTCACCTCGGGCGCGGCGAAGTGGAACATCATGGCCGCCTACGGCGCCAAGAGCAGCGGCGGCAAGGACCCCAAGGCCGGCCTCGCCTTCCTGCGCGCGCTGATCACCAAGCACGTCAAGGTCCAGGACAAGTCCGGGCGCGAGGCGCTGCAGGACTTCGCCGCGGGCAACGGCGACGTGCTCATCTCCTACGAGAACGAGGCGATCACCGCCCAGAAGAAGGGCCAGCAGGTCGACTACGTCATCCCCGACCGCACGATCCTGATAGAGAACCCGATCGCGGTCGCGGCGAAGTCCAAGCACCCGGCGCAGGCGGCGGCGTTCGTGCAGTACGCCCTCTCGCCGACGGCGCAGCAGACGTTCGCCGACTGGGGCTACCGGCCCGTCGACCAGACGGTCTTCGAGCGCAACGCCTCGAAGTTCCCCACGCCGAAGGGCCTGTTCACCATCCGCGACCTCGGCGGCTGGAGCACGGTCAACGACGCCTTCTTCGACCCGGACAAGGGGTCGGTCGCCAGGATCGAGGAGGACGCGGGGGTCTCCACTGCCAAGTGAGGCCCTGACCCACCCGCGCGGGCTGCGACCTCGTCTGCCCGGACTCGCCCGCCGCCGGCGCCGCGCGGCGGCGGGCGGCTCGGGCGCGCTCGGCCTCGGCGTCGCCACCGTCTGGCTGAGCGTCATCGTCCTGATCCCGCTGGCCGCGGTGCTGGCGCGCTCGACCGACGGCGGGGCGCACGCGTTCTGGGCGTCGGTCAGCAGCCGCCAGGCCGTCGCGGCGCTGCGGCTGTCGCTGGAGTGCGCGGTGGCGGTCGCCGCGATCAACGCGGTGGCGGGCACGCTCACCGCGTGGGTCCTCGTGCGCGACGAGTTCCGCGGGCGGGCCGTGATCAACGCGCTCATCGACCTGCCGTTCGCGCTGCCGACGGTCGTGGTCGGCGTGACGCTGCTGGCGCTCTACGGGCCGGCGTCGCCGGTCGGGATCGACGTGGTCGGCACGACCGCGGCGATCATGCTCGCGCTGCTGTTCGTGACGCTGCCGTTCGTCGTGCGCTCGGTGCAGCCGGTCGTGCTCGAGCTCGACCGCGAGATGGAGGAGGCGGCCGCGTCGCTCGGCGCGCGCTCGACGACGATCTTCGCGCGCGTCGTGCTGCCCAACCTCGTGCCGGCGATCCTGTCGGGCGCGGCCATGAGCTTCGCGCGCGCCGTGGGCGAGTTCGGCTCGGTCGTGCTCATCGCCGGCAACATCCCGTTCAAGACGCAGCTCTCTTCGGTGTTCATCTTCAGCCAGATCGAGAGCGACAACACGACGGGCGCGGCGGCGGTGTCGGTCGTGCTGCTCGTGCTGTCGCTGGTCGTGCTGCTGGCGATCAGCGGGGTGGCCCGGTGGGGGGCTCGCCATGACCGCTGACCGCGGCCTGCGCCTGAGCCTGCGCGCGATCGTCCTGGCCTACCTCGCCGTGCTGCTGCTCGTGCCGGTCGGGCTCGTCTTCTACCGGACCTTCGCCCACGGGCTGACGCCGGTCTGGCAGTCGATCACGACGCCGGCGGCCATCCACGCGTTCTGGCTGACGATCGAGATCGCGCTCATCGCCGTCCCGCTCAACGCCGCGTTCGGCGTCGTGGCGGCGCTGGCGCTGGTGCGCGGGCGCTTCCGCGGCAAGGCCGTGCTCGACGCCGTCATCAACCTCCCCTTCGCGCTGTCGCCGGTGGTCATCGGCCTGGCGCTGCTGCTCGTCTACGGGCGCGACGGCTGGGTGCACCTGCCCTTCGGAGTGATCTTCGCCGTGCCCGGGATGGTGCTCGCCACCGTCTTCGTGTCGCTGCCGTTCGTCGTCCGCGAGGTGGCGCCGGTCCTGCGCGAGGTGGGCGACGAGCAGGAGCAGGCGGCGGCGACGCTGGGCGCGACGCGCTGGCAGACGTTCCGGCGGATCACGCTGCCGGCCGTGCGCTGGGGCATCGCCTACGGAGTCGTCCTCTCGACCGCGCGCGCCATCGGCGAGTTCGGTGCGGTCAGCGTCGTGTCGGGCCGGATCGCCGGCCAGACCGAGACGCTCACGTTGCTCGTGCAGAAGCGCTTCGAGAACTTCGACCTCGCCGGCGCGTACGCCGCCTCGGCGCTGCTGGCCTTCATCGCCCTGGCCACGCTGCTGGCCATGACCGTCCTGCGCCCGAGGAGGGACGACGCATGATCTCCGTCGACGCCGTGACCAAGCGCTTCGGGGACTTCCACGCCCTGCGCGACGTGTCGCTCGAGGTGCCCGAGGGCTCGCTCACCGCGCTGCTCGGCCCCAGCGGCTCGGGCAAGTCGACGCTCCTGCGCGTCATCGCCGGGCTCGAGGTCCCCGACGGCGGGCGCGTCGTCATCGAGGGCCGCGACGCCACCGTCCTGCCGCCCCAGCGCCGCGGCGTCGGCTTCGTCTTCCAGCACTACGCCGCCTTCAAGCACATGACCGTGCGCGAGAACGTCGCCTTCGGGCTGCGCATCCGCAAGCGCCCCAAGGTCGAGGTCGCCGCGCGCGTCGACGAGCTGCTCGGGGTCGTCGGGCTGCACGGCTACCAGGACCGCTACCCGGCGCAGCTCAGCGGCGGGCAGCGCCAGCGCATGGCGCTGGCCCGCGCGCTCGCGATCGAGCCGCGCGTGCTGCTGCTCGACGAGCCGTTCGGCGCGCTGGACGCCAAGGTCCGCGCCGAGCTGCGGGCGTGGCTGCGCCGGCTGCACGACGAGGTCCACGTCACCACCGTCCTGGTCACCCACGACCAGGAGGAGGCGATGGACGTCGCCGACCGCATCGCGGTCATGCACGAGGGGCGCATCGAGCAGGTCGGCGGTCCGCGCGACCTCTACGAGCGCCCGGCCAACGGCTTCGTGATGTCGTTCCTGGGGCCGGTCGCGCGCCTGGACGGCACGCTCGTGCGCCCGCACGACCTGCGCATGACCGCCGAGCCGCGCGACGGCGCCCTCGAGGCGATGGTCCAGCGCGTCGTGCACCTGGGCTTCGAGGTCCGCGTCGAGCTCGAGCTCGGCGACGGCTCGCCGCTGGCGGTGCAGCTCACCCGCGACGAGGCGGTCGGGCTGGAGCTCGCGCCGGGGGACATCGTGTGGGTCGGGCACGAGGTGCCGTCGGCGTCGCGGCCGGCGGTCGAGGCTGCGTAGGCGCCGCGCCGCCAACGCGAGGCGGCCTAGCGCGTCACCCAGGCCTCGGGGTCCTCGGCGAGCCGGGCCACCCGGGCCGGCAGGCGCCCGGAGGCGACGTCGGCGAGCGTGACCGCCTCGACCACGCTGCGCAGGCTGGCGCGGACGGCGATCCACACCTGGGCCAGCGACTCGGCGGCGCCGTCGTAGGCGACGTCCTCGGGCCGGCCGCCGCGCACCGACGCCAGCGGCCCCTCGACCGCGCGGATGACGTCGGCGACCGTGACCTCGGAGGCCGGCCGGGCAAGCCAGTAGCCGCCCTCGGCGCCGCGCTGGCTGCGCACGATGCCGGCGTGGCGCAGGTCGCCGAGGATGTTCTCCAGGAACTTCAGCGGGATGTCCTGCGCGCGGGCGAGCGCCTCGCCCTTGGTCGGGCCTTCGTCCGCCGCCGCGAGCTCGACGGCGGCGCGAACCGCGTAGTCGGCCCGGGCGGAGATGCGCATGCCCGGATCCTGTCATGCGGCGCATGGCCGGGGCGGGTGGGCGGCTATCGCACGCGCAGGGTCGCGACGCCGCAGCCCTTGCGCTGGCCGGCGACGCGCACGGTCAGCGTCCCGCGGCGCTTCGCGCGCACCGAGAGGCGCGCGCGCCCCCGCCGATCCGTCCGCGCGCTCGCCTTCGTCCCGCCGCCGGTGATCCGCACCGAGGCCCGCGCCACCGCCCGCTTCGCCCTGAGCACCGTGGCGACGATGCGGCTGCGCTGGCGGACCCTGACCGCCTTCGTGCTCAGGCGCACGCTCATGCAGCTCGTCGCCTTCTTGCCCGCGCCGCCGCCGCCGCTCGCGCTGCCGGGGCTCCCGGCGCCGGTGGCCGTCCCGTCCTTGCCGACCGCGACCTTGGTCGGGGTCCCGGGCGTGGCGGCGATCGCCGGACCGGTGGCCGCCGCCGACGGCGGCCCGTCCCAGATGCTGACGTCCTCGATGTCGCCGCTGAACGGCAGGTCGCACGAGCCGCGGTAGGTGCCGATGAACAGGCCCTGGCCGCTGTAGGCGATCGCGATCGAGGCCGCCGTGCCGTCGCCCACCGGGCGTCCGTCGACGGCGAGCGTGACGCTCTTGCCGTCGTACACGCCGGTCACGTGGTGCCAGGCGCCGTCCCAGACCACCTCGGCGGGTGCCTCGGGCGAGATCCGGTAGGTCGCCGCGTCGGAGACGTAGAAGGCCAGCCCGCCGCCGAAGCCCGAGTACAGGCCGTACGAGCTGCGGTCGCAGGCGATCGCGCCCTTGGAGACGATGTAGCGCCACTGCCCGGGCGACCCGACGCGCCGGACCCACGCGTCGACGGCGATGGCCGCCGGCTCGAGCTCGGGCGAGGCGGGGATGCTGACGTACGTCGTCCCGCTGAAGCTCAGGGCCGGCAGGCCGTCGTGGCCGGTCGTCCAGGTGGGGTCGGCGGGGTCGACGCCGGCCGTGTCGCCGAGCTGTCCCGTGGCGCCGTGCCCGCTGCCGTCGGCGACGGTCTGGCCGGCCCCCTCGCCCAGCGACCACGAGCCGAGCAGCGTCGAGGCGGAGGCGGGCGTCGCGGCGCAGCCGAGGATGGCCGCCGCGAGGACGGGCAGCAGGACGTTCTGGCGCATGCCGCGACCGTATGCGGGCGGGGGCCGGCCACCTACCAGACGAAGGACCAGGTAGGCCGCTATCCGTTCGAGGTCTTACGCGCTCGTTGCGGACTTATCCGGCGGCGTCGGGGTTCCCGGTCGCCTGCCCGGGGTCGCCCTCCTGCGGGTGCGACGTGCCGGGAGCTCGCGACGCGGCGCCGCGGTCGTCGCCGTCGCTTTCGCGCGGGGCGAGCTCCGCGGGGCCCTCCTCGGCGTTCTGGTCGCTGGTGCCCGTCCGCCGCGGGTCGTCCGTCGGATTCGGGTCGCGCTCGTCCATGGACGGCGCGTACCCGGACCACGAACGGGCGACGCGTCAGCCGAGGGCCACGAGCTGCGCGGGGCGCACGACGAGCTTCGCCGCGCGGTCGGCGATCCACTCGAACTCGGCCGCCAGTCCCTCCTGGAGGGAGACCTGCGGCTCGAACCCGAGCTCGCGTCGCGCTCGCCGGATGTCGGCGCCGGTGTCGATGACGTCGCCGTGCTCGCGGTCGTGGCGGCGGACGTGCAGCGGCCGGCCCGCGATCCCGGCGAGCAGCTCGATCGTGTGGTTGAGGCTCACGCGCGAGCCGCCGCCGACGTTGTAGACGCGCCCGGGAGCGTCCTGCGCCTCGGCGGCCGCGCGGGTGGCGCGCACGACGTCGCCGACGTACGTGAAGTCGCGCGTCTGGGTGCCGTCGCCCAGGACCTCGAGCGCCTCGCCGCGGGCGGCGGCGCGGCAGAAGCGGTGGAAGGCCATGTCGGGGCGCTGGCGCGGGCCGTAGACCGAGAAGTAGCGCAGCGCGACCGTCTGCACGCCGTGGTTGGCGTGGTAGATGTCGCAGAGCTGCTCGGCCGAGAGCTTGGTCATCCCATACGGCGAGAACGGGCGCGGGATGGTGTCCTCGCTCGTGGGCAGCGTCAGCGCGTCGCCGTAGATCGAGGACGACGACGAGTACACGAAGCGCCGCTGCGGATTGATGCGCGACGCCTCGAGCAGGCGCTGGGTGGCGAGCACGTTGTTGTGCAGGTAGCGGTCGAAGCGCCGCCCCCAGCTCGCGCGCACGCCGGGCTCGGCGGCGAGGTGGAAGACGACGTCGCAGCGCGACAGCAGGCGCCCGACGTCCATCGTGGCCAGATCGCCCTCGACGAAGCGAAAGCGCCGCCAGTCGCCGGCCCGCGCGACGTTGGCCGCCTTGACCAGCCGGCTGTAGTTGTCGTTGAAGAAGTCGACGCCGAGGACGCCGTGGCCGTCGGCCAGCAGCGACTCGGTCAGGTGCGAGCCGATGAAGCCCGCACAGCCCGTGACAAGCGCACGCATCAGTCGAGAACCTCCTGCGCGGTGGCGAGCATCGCCTCCACGCGCTCTGGCCAGGCCTCCGACTGGCGCTGGAATGGACGGGCCGCACGGCCCAGGATCGTCGCGGCGAGGTACCAGGAGAGCCGCGGCGGGTGGTCGCCGTAGCCCTCCAGGAGCGGGTCGAGCGCGGCCGCCACGCGCTCGAGGTCATCGTCGTCCCCGCGCGCCAGCTCGGAGGCGTAGCGCGCGAGGTCGTACGCCGGGTCGGCCACGCAGATGGCGTCGAAGTCGACGACCGCGAGGTCGTCGCCGCGCACCACGAGGGCGCCGACGTGGAAGTCCCCATGGGCGGGGACGAGCCGGTCGATCGCCGGCATCGTCGAGATCAGCCGCCGCTGCAGCGCCGCGACGCGCCCGCCGAGGTGGGGCAGCACGGCGGCGATCACCTCGGCCTTGCGCGCGGCGTCGGCCAGGCAGCGCTCGGGCCCGAAGGGGCGCAGCGCGGCGAACGGCGAGCGCTGCAGGTCGCGCACGGCGGCGCCGGCGCGGGCGGCGAGGGCGACCGCGTCGCCGACGTCCGGGCGCGTTCCGGCCAGCCGGCGCTGCACGGTCAGGCGCACGTCGCCGAAGGCCGCCTCCAGCGGCGCGGTGGGCAGGCGCGTGCGCTGGGCCTCGCGCAGCCCGGTGACCGCCGCGTCGTAGTCGGACGGACGGCCGTAGGCCTTCAGGACGTGGCCGTCGAAGCGCAGCACGGCCAGCGACCGCGGCTTGTAGGCGATGCACGCCGGCTCGCCCGGGTCGCCCTCGATCGTCACCCCTGCGGCGCGCAGGCGGCGGGTCAGGGTCGCGGCGTCCTGGCCCATGCCGGGCAGGCGCGGGTCGAACGGCAGCCACGTGATCAGCGCGCCGAGCTCGTCGTCGAGCCACGGCGCCCGGGCGGCGCCCGCGCGCTCGCTCTCCGCGCGCGTCCGCTGCACGTCGCGGGCGGCGCCGGCGCCCGCCGTCGCGGTGGCGACCGCGTCCAGGTGCTCGCCGCCGGCGCGCACGCGGTAGTGGACGGTCGCCCGCGCGCCCGGCTTGTAGATCACGCGGCCGACCTCGACGGCGTCGGGGCGGCGCTCGCCGTGCAGGGAACGCTCGAGCGCCTGCGCCACCGCGACGGGGTCGAGCATCCGCGCCAGCGTCGGCAGGCGCGGGTCGCGCACGGGCGCGCGGCCCGCGGCGCGGGGCGCGTCGCCGAGGATCTCGCGCGGCGTGCCCTGACGGACGATCCGCCCGTCCTCGACGACGCAGACGAGGTCCGCGCTGCGCGCGAGCTCGTGCGCATGGGTGATGAGCAGCGTGGTGCGCCCGTCCATCAGCGCCGACAGGCCCTCGGCGACGCGCTCCTGGCTCTCGGCGTCGAGGCCGGTGGTGGGCTCGTCGAGCACGAGCACGGACGGGTCGCGCAGCAGCGTGCGCGCGATGCCCAGGCGCTGGCGCTGGCCGCCGGAGAGGCCGACGCCCTGGGGGCCGAGCTGGGTCGCGTAGCCGTCGGGCAGGCTCTCGATGAAGTCGTGGGCGGCGGCGGCGCGCGCGGCGGCGTGCACCTGCTCGGACGTCGCGTGCGACCCGTAGGCGATGTTCTCCTCGACCGTGCCGGTGAAGAGGACCGTGTCCTGCAGCAGCACGCCGACCTGGCGGCGCAGCCACGACGGCGAGCAGTCGCGCAGGTCGCGGCCGTCGAGGAGCACGCGTCCGGCGCTGGGGTCGTAGAACCGCGCGACCAGCGCGCCGATCGTCGTCTTGCCCGCGCCCGAGGGGCCGATCAGCGCGACGCGCGTGCCGGCCTCGATGCGCAGCGAGACGTCCGTCAGCGCGCCGGCCCGATCCTCGGCGTAGGCGAAGCAGGCGTCCTGGAGCTCGACGTCGCCGCGCGCCGGCGCCCCGCCGTGCTGGCTCAGGCGCTCCTCCACGACCTCCTGGCTGCCGAGCACGTCGGCGATGCGCTCGGCGCTGGCCATCGTGCTGGCGACCTTCGTCGCCTGCTTGGCGATCGAGCGCAGCGGGCTCTGGGCCTTGCGCGCGTAGGTCACGAGGACGACGAGGTCGCCGACCGAGACCGCGCCGGCCGATCCGCGCACGACGCCGACGACGATCACCAGCGCCATCCCGACCGCGCTCAGCGTGCCGACGGCGCCGTCGAAGCGCGCCTGCAGTCGGGCGAGCTGCATGCCGATGCCCATGCGCTGGGCGCTGCGGTCGCGGATGCGCGCGTGCTCGTGGCGCTCGGTGCCGAACGCCTTGACCACCGGCATGGCCGACAGCGCCTCGTTGGCCATCGACGCGATGGCGCCGTCGTGGCGGCGGCGCAGCCGCGCCTGCGCGCGCACGCGCTTGCGGAACGCCCAGCTCACCGCCATCAGCGGCGGGACGGTGGCGAAGGCGGCCAGGGCCACGACCGGGTCGATGACGATGACCACCGCCAGCATCCCGGCGACAAGCAGCAGGTTCTGGGTCATCGTGCCGAGCTGCTCGGCGAACAGGTCGCCGATGGCGTTGACGTCGGCGGTCACGCGCGTGACCAGGTCGCCCTTCTGGCTGCGCTGGTGGAAGCCCAGCGACAGCCGCTGCATGTGCGCGTAGACCGTGTCGCGCAGGCGGTGGGCGATGCGCTCGCCGGCGCGCTGCAGCCACAGGTCGGCGAGGTACTGGGCGCAGGCGTCGACCAGCGCGATGGCGATCGTCAGCCCGGCGACGAGGGCGAGCAGGCGCACGTCGGTGCCGGTCAGCTCGAACGGCCCACGGCGGTCGGCGAAGATGCGGTCGATCACGAGCGCCAGCGGCCACGGTTGGGCCAGGTCGGCGACCGTGGTCACGATCGTGGACAGCGCGGCGCCGCCGAGCGCGGTGCGCTCGCTCGCGACGTGTGACCGCAGCAGGCGTCCGGCGGCGGTCATGAGCGCCTCCCCGCGGCGGCCTGCGCCAACGCGACCGGCGCGGCGGTCCGGCCGCGGCCGTGGTCGGCCAGGAGCGCAGCCAGCAGCGGCGGCGTGCGCCGCGCGCCGTCGAGATCGAGCGCGACCGGCGCCGGCTCCGTCGCCGGCAGCCGGCGCAGCGCGTCGGCCAGGGTGGCCGGCGTCAGGCGGTCGGCCTCGAGCACGTTGACGGCGCCCAGCGCCTCCAGCCGGCGCGCGCGCCGCGTCTGCTCGTCCTCGCCCGGCGGCGCGTAGGGCACGACGAGCGCCGGGATCCGCGCGCGCAGCAGCTCGAGCGTCGTGTTGTAGCCGCACTGGCTGACCGACGCGCACGCGGTGCGCAGCTCGTCGGAGAGGTCGGGCACGGCGCGGCGCAGCTCGAGGCCCTCGGTCCCCTCGGCGTCGGCGGCCAGCGCCTTCCACTGGTCCTCGGGCAGGAACGGGCCGGCGACGAGCGTGGTGCGCAGGCCCTCGGTCGGCCACAGCAGCCGGTGCGCCTGCACGGCCGTGCGCAGCAGCTCGGCGCCGACCAGGCCGCCGCCGGCGGACACCACGACGCGCCGTTCGCGCGCCGTCGCTGGCGCGGTGGGGCGGTGGCCGTTGGGGACGACGTAGCCGGTGTAGTGCACGGGCACCTCCAGCGGGGTGCGCGGTTGGAAGGACTCCTCCAGCGGGGCGAAGCGGCGCTCGGCGTGGACGAGGATCGCGTCGAACCAGCGGTTGGCGATCCGGCAGGCGCGCTCGTCGAAGCCGGCCTGGTCGCGGCGGGTGCGCACGAGGATGTCGCGCAGGCTGCAGGCCACCAGCGGCCGCCGCGGACCCAGGGCGTGGGCCGCCTCGAGCAGCGGCACGAGCTCCGCGGCGAACCGCGGACGGCCGAACGGGAAGAGCTCGATCAGCAGCGCCTCGGGCCGGTGCGCGCGCAGCGTGTCGATCAGCAGGTCGCGCCGCAGAGCCCGCGCGCGCTCGACGCTCAGGCTCGCGTCGTGGCTGCCGAACCGGCCGTCGGCGTCGACGCCCAGCGCGGGCAGCGCCACGATCCGCACGCCGGGCGGGACCTCGAGCGCGTCCGGCACCGCGCCGCCGCACAGCAGCACGACGTCGAAGCGCCGGGTCAGTGCGCGGCAGAGGGCGAACGAGCGCACGAGGTGGCCGAGGCCGACCGAGTGCTGGCAGTAGAAGAGCAGGCGCGGGCGAGCGCTCATCGCCCCTCCTCGACGATCGTCAGCGCCCGGCGCAGGCGCTCGGCGGCGCGGCGGTCGCCGTCGGGCCGGGGCTGGCGCGCGGCCTTGTGGGCGGCGGCGAGCCAGCGCTGCGCGCGGTGGACGGCGAGCAGTCCGGGACGCAGCGGTCCGGCGGCCGACTCGTAGGCGTCCAGGAACGGCGCGGCGAGGTGCTCGATCGCGGCATCGCGCTCGAGCGCGACGAGCATCGCGCTGGCGTCGAGCTCGGGGTCGGCGAGGGCGAGGCCGTCGAAGTCCACGAGCCCGAGGCGGTCGCCGTCGAGCAGCCACTGCTCGGGGTGTGGGCTGCCGTGCACCGGGACCGGCGGGCGCGACGGCGCGGCGGCGTGCAGCGCGCCCAGACGCGCGAGGAGCTCGTCGACCTCGGCCGCCAGGTCGGGCACGACGCGGGCGATCTTGCGGCCGTGCGTCGCGGCGCGGTGCAGGTGGGCGGCGGCGTCGAGCACCCGGTCGGCGGCGATCGGCGCGCGCGTCAGGGCGCCGGCGGCGAGGCCGAGCTCGTGCGCGACCCGCTCGCCGCCGGGCCCGGCGAGCGCGCCCGCCACCGGCTCGCCCGCGAGCTCGCCCTGCCACACCGTGCGCAGGCGCTCGTCGCAGTGTCCGGGGGGCGGGACGGCGAACGGCAGCGGCGCGCGCCAGACCGCCTCGTTGAGGCGGTGCACGCTGGGGCCGCGCTCGTCCGCGAAGACCTTGGCGAAGCGCGCGGCGCCGCGCTCGCCGAAGCGGATCGTGCAGCGGCGCATGGGCTGGTAGCGGACGACGGTCCGCGGGCCGGGCTCGGCGTCGAGCAGCTCGCCCAGGGTCGGCAGCGCCGGGTCGTCGGCCAGCGGGGCGACGCGCAGCCAACCGACCGCCTCGCGGCGCAGGCGCACCACGCCCGCCGCGCCGGTCGGCCGCTCGGCGAACGCCTCGACGCGCACGACGACCTGCGGGTCGCGGCTCTCCATGGCGAAGGTCGCGTAGGGCTCGCGTGCGGGCGCGTAGTACTCGCGCGTGCGCCGCCAGTCGGTCGCCGTCGTCGGCACGCCCAGGGTCGCGACGGCCTCGGCGACGGCGCCGAGCAGCAGCTCGGGCGCGTCGAGCGCCTCCAGTCGCGCGCGGTGGCGCTCGAAGGCGGAGGGCGCGGTGGCGATCACGACACGAGCTCCCGGGCGGCGCCGACGAGCGCCGGCAGGTGGGCGAGGGAGGTGTGGCGCACGCGCCCGATGACGGCGGCGGGCAGCGCCGGGCGGACGAGCATCCAGGCGGCCGCGTGCCACGCCAGCGTCGCGCGGTCGGGGACGGTCCCCGCCCGCGCGTAGCCGACCAGCAGCTCGCGGGCGAGCGCGCGCTCGGCGCGGGGGTGCAGCAGCCCGAGCAGGCGCTGCTGCGCCAGCCCGGCGACGACGAGCCCGAGGTCGGCGGCGGCCGGACCGCCGGCGACGTCGTCGAGGTCCACGAGCGCGATGCGCCCCGAGTCCTGCACGAGGACGTTGCCCGGGTGGACGTCACCGTGCAGGCACG
>JAXDHQ010000086.1:0-5533 GCA_034664395.1 Solirubrobacteraceae bacterium
AGCGCGTGTGGCCGATCCCGATCGTGGCGGTGCGCGTGGCCGTGGCCACGCCGCCGTCGTCGTCGTCCTCCTCGCGCGCGGCGACGGCCTCGCGCAGGTGGTCGAGGTTGCCGACCGCGCGCACCGACTCGATCGCGTCGCCCGCGATCATCGAGATGCCCGCGGAGTCGTAGCCGCGATATTCAAGACGCGTCAGCCCGGTCAGGAGGAGGTCCTGCACGGGGCGCTTGCCGACATAGCCGACGATGCCGCACATGGGCCGGGGCTCCTTTCGTGGGGATGCTGGCGCAGGCAACCTAGCAGGGGATCACCACGATCCCGGGGCCCGCGCCTGGACCGATGGCCAGCGCGCTTCTCAGGCGCGGGCCCCGGGAACCGCCGCCACGAGGCGCGCGCAGGACGCGTCCGCCTCGTCCTCGGTCGGGGCCTCGACCATGACGCGCACGAGCTGCTCGGTACCGCTCGGGCGCACGAGCACGCGGCCGCGACCCTCCAGCGCCCGGGCCTCGCGCTCGCTGGCCCGCGCGAGCTCGGCGCTGGCCATCGCCGCGTCGCGATCGGCCACCGGGACGTTCACCAGGCGCTGCGGGAGCTTGCGCATCGCGTGGCGCTGCGCCAGGTCGGCCCCGTCCAGCGCCTCCAGGGTCAGCAGCGCGCTGGCGATGCCGTCGCCCGTGGCGTTGAAGCCCATGTCGATGATGTGGCCGGACTGCTCGCCGCCCAGGGTCCAGCCGCGCTCGCGCAGCGCCTCGAGCACGTAGCGGTCGCCGACCTGCGTGGTCGCGACCTCCACCCCGGCCTCGCGCATCGCCGCGTGGAAGCCGTAGTTCGTCATCACCGTCACCGCCACGCCGCCGCCGGGCAGGCGGTCGGCCGCCCGCAGGTGCAGGGCGACCAGGGCGATGAGCTCGTCGCCGTCCACCACGGTCCCGGTGCGGTCGACCGCGAGCACGCGATCGCCGTCGCCGTCGAAGGCGAAGCCGATGTCGTGGCCGCTGCCGGCCACCGCGCGACCGAGGGCGTCGACGTGGGTCGAGCCGCAGCCGTCGTTGATGTTGCGCCCGTCGGGCGCGTCGTGCAGCGCGGTGACGCGTGCGCCCAGCCGGCGGAAGATCTCCGGCGCGACGCTGTGCGTGGCGCCGTTGGCGCAGTCCAGGACGACGTCGAGTCCGCCGAGGTCCAGGTCCGCGAAGCGCTCGTGCAGCGCGCGCAGGTAGTCCTCGTGGGTGCCGTGCAGCGGGCGGATCCGCCCCAGGCGGGCGGGCGCGGGAGCCGACGCGCCGTCGAGGCGGGCCTCGATCGCGGCCTCGGCCTCGTCGGAGAGCTTGAACCCGTCGGCGGCGAAGAACTTGATCCCGTTGTCGCGGTAGGGGTTGTGCGAGGCGGAGATGACCACGGCCAGGTCCAGGCCGTAGCGGTGCAGCAGCAGCGGCGCGGCTGGGGTCGGCAGCACGCCGCCCAGCAGGACCTCGCCGCCGGCCGCGGCGACGCCGGCGCCGAGCGCGGCCTCGAGCATCTCGCCCGACTCGCGGGTGTCGCGGATGACGAGCACGCGCGGCGCGTCGGCGGCGGCGTGCTCGGTGGCCGCGCGCCCCAGCGCGACGGCCAGCTCGGCGGTCAGCAGCTCTCCGGCGACGCCACGGACGCCGTCGGTCCCGAACAGACTGCGGACCAAGGCGGCGCTAGCGCTTCGAGAACTGCGGACGCTTGCGGGCCTTCTTGAGGCCGGCCTTCTTGCGCTCCTTGACGCGCGGATCGCGCGTCAGGAAGCCACGGCGCTTGAGCTCGCCGCGCAGGTTGGGGTCCGCCTCCAGGAGCGCCCGGCTGATGCCGTGGCGCAGCGCGCCGCCCTGGGACGAGACGCCGCCGCCGTGCATGCGCGCCACGACGTCCATGCGCGACTCGTAGCCGACGGCCTCGAGCGGCTGGCGGATGTTGCGCTGCAGCGTCGGGCGGGGGAAGAACTCCTCGAGCGTGCGCCCGTTGATGAGGTAGGCGCCGGAGCCGGGACGCAGCGTGACGCGGGCGACGGCGGTCTTGCGCTTGCCGGTCGCGCGGTAGCGGGCGTCGGCGGCGAGGTCGATGGTGACGGCCGCGATCGGCTGGTCGTCGGGGACCTCCTCGCCGTCCTCGGTCTCGACGGGCTCGCCGTCGTCGTCCTCGCTGTAGCTCTGGCCGCGGGAGAGCGGATCGCTGCCCTCGGTGACGATGTCGACCTCGAGGTCGGCGCCGGGGATCTCGGGCTTGACGCGGGGAGTGGCCTCGTCCTCGTCATCGTCGGCGGCTGCGGCGGGAGCGGCCTCGGGCTCGGCTGCGGGAGCGGCCTCGGCAGCGGGCTCGGCCTCGGCTGTGGGGGCGGCCTCGGGCTCGGCGGCGGGCGCGGCCTCGCTCTCGGCGGCGGCGGCGGCCTCGGGCTCGGGCTCGGCGGCGGGGGCGGGAGCGGCCTCGGCGGCAGGCTCCTCCTCGCCCGCGGCCTGCTCGGCGACGGGCTCCTCGACGGGTGCGGGCTCCTCCTCGCCGGCGGGCCGCTCGGCGGTCGGCTCCTCGACGGGAGCCTGCTCCTCGCCGGCGGTCGGCTCCTGCGGGGTCTCCTCGTCGGCGGGCGTGCGGTCGTCGGCCATCAGGACTCGATCTCCATCGGGGTGGGCTTCTGCGCCGCGTGCGGGTGCTCGGGACCCGCGTAGATCTTCAGCTTGGTGATCTGCTTGCGCGCCAGCCGGTTGCGGGGCAGCATCCCCTTGACCGCGTGGCGGATGACCTCTTCGGGACGCCGGCGCAGCATCTCCTCGAGGGTGCGCTCCTTGAGCCCGCCAGGGTAGCCGGAGTGGCGGTAATACTTCTTGGCCGCGCGCTTGTTGCCGGTCACCGAGATCTTCTCGGCGTTAACCACGACGACGAAGTCGCCGGTGTCGATGTGCGGCGTGTACTCGGGCTTGCGCTTCCCGCGCAGAGCGTCGGCGATCTGCGTGGCGAGCCGGCCGAGCGTCAGCCCGGTGGCGTCGACCACGAGCCAGTTGCGCTCGCGGGTGGTGGGAGTGGCGACGAAGGTCTTCATGACGGCGTGGACAAGCCGCACGGGAGTGGACCTCCGTCCGTGCGGCGACGGCGCATGATAGGGCAAGCGGGATGGAGGCCGCGTTTCGCTTTCCCCGCCGCCGGGGCCATGTATAGGATCGCGCGATCGTTCGACGGGGCGTCGTGACCGCGCTCGCCCCGTCGGCCGCCTCTCGACCCGTGGATCCGCACCCGTGCGCCCCCTGTCGCCCGGCCGCTGCCCAGCGGTGGATCAGGCTCCCCGTGGTGCTGGCGACCTTCGCGCTCCCCGCGGTCGCGGCCGCCCAGGCGCCGGATCCGACCGGAGGCGTGGCGCCGACCGCCGCGCCGGTCGCGGCCCCGGCCGCGCCGCTCCCGCGCCCGGTGGTCGAGGCCGTCGTCTGCCGCACGCTGTGCCGCGGGATCCGCCGCGCCGTGCCCGGCAGCGTGGTCCGCGTCAGCGGCGAGGGGATGGGCGCGGTCGGCGCGGTCGTCCTGCTCGGCCGCCGCGGCCGCGCCGATGACGTCACCGTGCCCGCGACGCCGGTCTCCCCCACGGCCGCCGAGGTCGTCGTGCCCCGCGGCGCGCGCGGCGGTCCGGTGCGCGCGCTGTCCAGCGCCGGCCCGCGCTCGCTGGCGAGCGATCGGCTCGTCGTGCTGCGCGCCCGCGCGCGGGATTCCGGCGGCCCGCCCGTCGAGGCCCGCGTCGAGACGCGCCGCCTGCTCTTCGCCGGCGGCCGCACGGCGACCGTCGACTTCTACGTCCGCGGACCGACCGGGGTCGACGCCGCGGTCGACGTGGTGCGCGCGAGCGACCGCATCGCGGTGGCGCACTTCGACGTGCCCGCCGTGGCGCCGGGGACGGTCCAGAGCGTGTCCTGGGACGGCACGTCGGGCGGCGTCGCGCAGCCGGAGGGGCGCTACGTCTTCCAGGTGTCGACGCACGCGGGCCCGGGGGGCGCGCAGGCCGCCGGGACGGCGGCGGGCGCTCCGTCGCGCCAGAGCTTCTGGATCGCGCACGGCGTCTACCCGGTCGCCGGGCCGCACACCTACGGCGATGGCTTCGGCGTGCTGCGCGGCAACCGCATCCACGAGGGCCAGGACGTCCTGGCGGCGTGCGGGACGCCGCTGGTCGCCGTCCACGGCGGCGCGGTGAAGGCGGTCGGCGCGCAGGCGCTCGCCGGCAACTACGTCGTGCTCAGCGCCGACGACGGCTCGGGCGACCAGGTCTACATGCACCTGCGCGACCCCGCCCTGGTGGCGACGGGCGACCCGGTCGTCATGGGCCAGACGATCGGCGTCGTCGGCGAGACGGGCGATGCGACCGCCTGCCACCTGCACTTCGAGCTGTGGCCGGCGCCGGGCTGGTCCACCGGCGGCCAGCCCGTCGACCCGCTGCCGAGCCTCCAGGCCTGGGACGTGGGTGGCTAGCGCGATACGCAACTGATAGGTTGCGTATCGCCATGCGCCTGCTCGTCCTCGGCGGCACCGTCTTCCTCGGCCGGCACGTCGCCGCCCAGGCCCTGCTCCGCGGCCACGAGGTCACGCTCTTCCATCGCGGGCGCCACGGCGCCGACCTCTTCGCAGACGCCGAGCACGTCCTCGGCGACCGCGCCGGCGACCTCGCGCCGCTGCGCGATCGCTCGTTCGACGCCGCGGTCGACACCAGCGGCTACGAGCCCGGTGACGTCGCGCGCTCGAGCGCCCTGGACCTCGGCCACCTGGTCTTCGTCTCGACCTGCAACGTCTACCCCGACTGGCCGCAGGCGCCGGTCGACGAGGACAGCCCGGTCTGGACCGACGGCGACGACTACGGCGCGAAGAAGGCGGCGTGCGAGCGCGCCGCCGAGGCGGCGATGCCGGGCCGCGTCGCCCGCCTGCGCGCGGGGCTGCTGTGCGGCCCGCACGACAACGTCTTCCGCCTGCCGTGGTGGATCCGGCGCATCGCGGCGGGCGGCGAGGTGCTCGCGCCCGGCGATCCCGACCGAACCGTGCAGCTCGTCGACGCCCGCGACGTGGCCGCCTGGGCGCTCGACCTGGCCGAGCGGCGGGTGGCGGGCACGTTCAACACGACGGCCCCGCCCGGGCGCACCGCCATGGGCGAGGTGCTCGACGCGGCCGTCGCGGCGACCGGCGCCGACGCCCGGCTGCGCTGGCTGCCCGACGAGGCGCTGACCGACGTCGAGGCCTGGATGGAGCTCCCGCTGTGGCTGCCGGCCGCGGAGTTCCCGGGGACGTGGGCGGTCGCCACCGACCGCGCGCAGGCGGCCGGCCTGCGCTGCCGCCCGATCGCCGAGACGGTCGCGGACACGTGGGCGTGGCTGCGCGCCGGCGGCGAGGCCGAGCTCGGCGACTGGGGCGCGGAGGCGCGGGCGCCCGGGTTAAGCGCCGAGCGCGAGCGCGAGCTGCTGGGGCGGTAGCGGGTTCGGTTTTGGCACGGTGGCTCCTGGCGTTCTCGCCGGCTGGCGTCTGTGGTCGGGTGGGGCCGGGTCACCCGTCC
>JAXDHQ010000087.1:0-8060 GCA_034664395.1 Solirubrobacteraceae bacterium
GGTGTCGGCGGCGATGGGGTTCGGGCTCCTGCGCGACCGCCTGGCCCAGGAGCTGCGGGAGGTAGCGGAGGGCTCGGGCTAGGAACGTCCGCGGCCGGGCGCTACCGACCCGACTCGCCCTCGCGCACCGCCGCGTAGGAGCGCAGCCGCGCGATCGACTGGCGGATGATCCGCGAGACCTGCATCTGCGAGACGCCGATGCAGTCGCCGATCTCGGCCTGCGTCATGTCCTCCTGGAAGCGCAGGCGCAGGACCTCGCGCTCGCGCGGCGTGATCGAGCGCATCAGGCGCTCGAGCGTGGCGCGGTCCTCGGCGCGGGCGAAGCCGCCCTCCTCGGTGCCGAGGGTGTCGCCGAGCGTGTCGCCGCTGTCCTCGTCGGAGCCGCGCGGCGCCTCCAGCGACGTCGCCTTGTACGCGCCGGAGGCCTCGAGCGCCTCGAGGACGTCCTCCTCCTCGGCGCCGACCTTCTGGCCGATCTCCTCGACCGTCGGCTGGCGGTGGAGCGTGAGCGCGAGCTCGGCGACCGCGCGGTCGACCTTGAGGGCGAGTTCCTGGAGGTCGCGCGGGACGCGGACCGACCACGTGCGGTCGCGGAAGTAGCGCTTGATCTCGCCCAGGATCGTCGGCACCGCGTAGCTCGAGAAGGCGACCTCGCGCTCGAGGTCGAAGCGGTCGATCGCCTTCACGAGCCCGAGGCACGCGACCTGGAAGAGGTCGTCGAAGGGCTCGTCGGGGCGCTGGTAGCGCCGCGCGAGCTGGCGCGCGAGCGGCAGGAAGCGCTCGACGAGCATGTCGCGGTCGACGGGGTCGCGCCGGTCGAAGTACCGCGCGAACAGCGCGCGGTCCTGCTCGGCCCGGTTGACGCCTCCGGGTCGCTGCGGTTGGTCGGATCGCTCCACGGTCACCGAGGGGCTCGGCGCTGGCATGGGGCGCGCCCGCGGGCGGGCGTCGGTGGTGGGGGGTGGTTCATGGGGCGCTCAGACAATCGGTCGAGCGCCGGGGGGCTGGGGCGCTGAATGAGACCGGCGGGAGGATCGGCCGGCTCGCTGGACCGAGTGTACTTTCCGGATAGGGTGTCTGCGAAACGAAGTGGGGAGCTCGGTGGGAGAGGACACGCCCAGGACGCGATCGTTACGCATCGTGCTGGCTGACAAGGATCCTGGCGCGCTGAAGATCACCGCGGCCCAGGTCCGCGAGCTGGGTCACACCCCCACCGAGATCGCGGTCAGCCTGCGTGAGGCCGCCGAGGCCGTGGTCCGCGACGATCCCGACCTGGCCATCGTCGTGGTCTACGAGGACGACGTCTACGCCCTGGAGCTCATCGCGGAGATGACCACGTACGCGTCGGGACCGGTGATCGCGCTCCTGGACCGCGAGGACGCGGACTTCGTGGCGCAGGCGGCCGAGCGCGGGATCGATGCCTACGCGCGCCACGAGGCGACGGAGTCGATCCAGAGCGCGATCGAGGTCGCGATGCGCCGCTGGCAGGAGCGCCAGGACCTCGGCGAGCAGGTCGATCGCCTGGAGGGAGCGCTGCAGCGCCGCGCCCTGATCGAGCGCGCCAAGGGCATCCTCATGGAGCGCCACGGAAGCGACGAGCGGGCGGCGTTCGAGCTGCTGCGCGAGCAGGCGCGCAGCAACAACCGCACGGTCGTCGACGTCGCCGCGGCGGTGGCGCAGGGCCACCTGCTGCTGCCCCGCACGCGCGATTAGCGGCCCGTTCGTCGGGGGAACACCTGCCCCAACCGGGTGTCGGAGGCCCGGCCACCCCTTGACGAAAGGACCAAGCGGATGATCGGCATCCTCATCGCGATACTCGTGGCGGCGCTCGTGTACTGGCTGTGCGTCGCGCTCGGGCTTCCCGCCATCGTCGGCATCGTGGCGGCGATCCTCGTCCTCATCGGCGGCATCGGCACCGGCGGCTACGGCCTGCGCCTTGGTCGGCGCCTCTAGCGGGCCGGAGAACGCTTCCGCGCCCGGCGCCGACGGCGTCGGGCGCGCCCCGCCCCAGCGGATCCTCGCGCGCGCCTTCTCGCTGTTCCGCGCGCATCAGATGACGGACTACGCGGCGACGCTCACGTACTTCGCGATGATGTCGCTGTTCCCGTCGCTGCTCGTCGGGGTCACGCTCCTGGGCCTCTTCGGTCAGCAGAGCCTCGTGACCGACGCGAGCAGCTACCTGCTGCGCCACGGGGCGGACCCCGCGACGGCGGCGGTCGCCCGCACCGTCCTCGCCAAGATGATCAACAGCTCCGGCGGCGCCCTCGGCGTGACCCTCGTCATCTCGATCGTCATCGCCCTCAACGGCGCGTCGGGGGCGTTCGGCGCGGCCGGCCGCGCGCTGAACGTCGTCTACGGCGTCGAGGAGACGCGCGGGTTCGTCCGGCGCAAGCTGACCGACCTGGGAGCGACGCTGCTCGTGATCGCGCTCTTCGTGGTGGTGCTCGTCGCCCTGTTCCTCGGCGGTGGGCTCGCCGACGACCTCTTCGGCACGGTCGGCCTCGGCAGCACCGCCGCGGCGGTGTGGTCGATCGCGCGCTGGCCCGTTGCGCTGGTGGCGGCGATGCTCGGCTACGCGGTCGTCTACGGGCTGGCCCCCAACGTCGAGCCGCGCCGGATCCGGTGGATCTCGCCGGGCGCCGCGTTCGCCGTGGTCCTGTGGATCGTGCTGTCGATCGCCTTCGGGATCTACATCAAGAACTTCTCCAGCTACGGCGCCGCCTACGGCGCGTTCGGCGCGGCGATCGTGCTGCTGCTGTGGCTGTACCTGTCGGCCAACGCGCTGCTCTTCGGGGCCGAGCTCAACGCGGAGATCGAGCGCACCGAGCGCGCCGCCCGCGACGCTCCCCCCTTCCCCATGCCGCCCCCGACGCCGACGGTCGCGACGCGCTCCTAGACGACGTCCGCGAGCTCGCGGTCGGTCAGCTCGGGCGGATGCGAGCACAGTCCGTCGCGGCCGGGGCAGGTCGCGCACAGCGAGCGGTGCGGCGTGGCCGCCACCGGGAACTCGCCGGCCAGCAGCGGCGCGGCGCGCGCGCGCAGGTCGGACTCCAGCGCGTCGGCGTCGGCAGCCAGGTAGCGGGCGACGGCGGGCTCGGCCGGGCGCTCGAGGAACAGGTGCGCCACCTCGACGGCGGGCGCGCCCGAGCGCAGGGCGGCCAGCGCGTAGATGCGCCGCTGGGTGGCGTAGGACGTCTCCATGAGCTGCTCGAGGTCGACGTCCTCGACATGGTCGGACTTGTAGTCGACGATCAGCGCGGTGCCGTCGTCCTCGAGCGCCAGGACGTCGACGAAGCCGTTGAGCAGAGGGCCGTCGCCGAGCGCGAAGGCGAAGCCGTGCTCGCGATGGACGGCACGGGCGGCGGCCAGCCGCCCGCGCAGCTCGCTGCCCGCGAACGCAGCGACCATCTGCTGCAGGTCCGCGACGTCGGCGTCGGAGAGCTCGGCCTCGTGGGCGGCGCCCACGGCGCGGATCGCCTCGGCGTCGGGCGCGGCGGCCGCGCCGCGGACGTCGAGCTCCTCCAGGAGCTGGTGGACGAGCGTGCCGCGCAGGCGCGGGTCCAGGCCCGGCGCGGGCTGCTCGGCGTCGCGCAGGTGCGCGGGGGCCGGCGCCTCCGGCAGCCCGAGGCCGCGCTCGAGGTGGAAGCGGTACGGGCACGCGGCGTAGTGCGCGAGGGCGGAGTAGCTCAGCGCCGACGGCGGCGCGGGCACCGGCTCGGGCTCCGGGGCGGCGGGCGCGGGCGGCGGCGCAGCCGCGGGCGCGCTGCCGTTCAGGGCCAGGGAGAGCTGCTCGCCGGGCGCCACCGGCGCGGGCGCCTCGAGCCGCAGGACGCCGCTGGCCGGACTGTTGAGCACGGTGCGCACGAGACCGTGATCGCGGACGGGCTCGGCGGCCTCCAGGCCGGCCACGCCGGCGACGAGCGCGGGGCCGATCCAGCTCATCGGCGCCGCGCCGGGCCCCGGCGCCGGCCAGTGCTCGCCCAGGCGCACGGCGCCGCTGAGGATCAGCCGCTCCTCGGCGCGGGTCATGGCCACGTGCATGATCCGCCGCTCCTCGGCCTCCTCGGCGGCGCGACGCTCGGCCGCGATGGCGTCGAAGGCCAGGGTGTTGGTGCGGGCGCCGTCGAGCTCGACCAGGCGCAGGCCCACGCGATCGCCGTCGACGTGCAGGTCCGGCGGTGAGAGGTTGCCGCGACGCCCGAGGTCGGCGACGACCACGACCCCGAACTCCAGGCCCTTGGCGGCATGGATCGTCATCAGCCGCACGGCGTTCAGTCCACCGAGGTCGACGGGGGCGTCGGGCTCGCGCGCCTCGGCCTCGAGCTCGGCGGTCGCCAGGTCGATGAAGCCGCGCACGTCGCGGCCGCGGCGGCGCTCGAAGCTGGCGGCCAGGCGCAGGAGCTTGTGTACGTTGGCCAGCCGCCGGGCCCCCCGCGGCAACGCCAGCGTGTGCAGGTCGTAGCGGGTGCGCCGCAGCGCGCGGGCGAGGATCTCGTCGAGCCCGAACCGCGGCGCGCGGCGGCGCTCGGCGGCGAACCAGACCCGGAAGGCGGCCAGGCGCTCGGCGTCGGCCGCGCCCAGCGCGAGCTCGGGGTCCTGCGCCGCCTCCCAGATCGATCGACCCGGAAGGTCGCGCGCGGCGAGGGCGAGCAGGGCCAGCGCGTCGGAGGAGAGGCCGACGATCGGCGAGGCGAGCAGGCCGAGCAGCGCCTGCTCGTCGCGCGGGTTGACCAGCGCGGCGAGGAGGTGGCAGAGGTCGCGCACCTGCTGGCGCCCCCACCAGCCGCGCCCGGCCGCGGCGAGCGTGGGCAGCCCCGCGAGCTCGAGCGCGCGCTCGTAGAGGCCCATGTCGGTCGACGCGCGCAGCAGGACGACCACGTCGCGGGCCGCGCAGGCTCCCTCGTGGACGAGCTCGGAGACGCGCTGGGCGACGAGCCGCGCCTCGGCCTGGCGCGCGGCGGCCGCGTCGGGCAGGCCGACGCCGAGCGCGCCCGGCGCGTCGCCGTTCCAGGCGTCGGCGTCGGTGACGAGCAGCTCGACGACGGGCGCCGGCGGCGGCGGGTCCGCGCGGCCAGGACGCAGGTCGACCCAGCGGTCGTGCAGCGGCGCGAACGAGTCGTTGAGCACGCGCAGGATCTCCGGGCGCGAGCGGAAGTTCGTGGCCAGCGTGGCGGCGCGGCCGCTGGACTGAAGGCGCGCGCGGCGCTCGCGGAAGACCTCGACGTCGGCGTGGCGGAATGCGTAGATCGACTGCAGCTCGTCGCCGACCGTGCACGCGTTGTCGCGCGCGACGAGCTCGAGCAGCTCGAGCTGCAGCGGGTTGGTGTCCTGGAACTCGTCGACCATGATCCGCGCGAAGCGCTCGCGGTAGCCGGCGGCGATGCCCGGCTCGCGCGCGAGCAGGTCGCGCGCCAGGAGCTGCAGGTCCTCGAAGTCCAGCGCCGCGCGGGCGCGCTTGGCGGCGGCGAACGCGTCGGCGTAGCGGCCCAGCAGCTCGTCGACGAGCGCCAGCGCCGGGACGGCGCGCACGTCGGCGAGCGCGCGGCCGTAGGCCTCGCACGCGGCGCGGTAGTCGTCGGCCGCGGGCGTCTTCAGCGCCGCGGCCCCCTTCCCCACCGCGGCGGCGGCGAGGTCGACCTCGCCGCCGTCGCGCAGCACGGCGGCGCAGCCGGCGAGCGCCTCGCGCGCCGCGTCGACGGTCTTGCCCGGCGGCGCCGCTGCCAGCTCGGCGGCGAGCGCGTCGGCGGCGCGCCGCAGCGCGGCGCGGGCGGCCGCGGGATCGGCGGGCCGCGGCGACGGCAGCGCCGGGCGCGTCTGGCCGCGCGAGCGCAGCGCCTCGTGGGCGCCGACCACCATCCGCTGCAGGCGATCGACGCCGTAGGCGGCGGCGAGGTCCAGCGCCGCCGGCCGCGGCTCGGCGAGGAACGCCGCGAGCGCGGCCTCGAACGCCTCGCGGCGGGCACTGCGCGCGTCGGCGGGCTCGAGCACGGCGAACGCCGGATCGAGGCCGGACGCGACCGCGTGCGCGCGCAGCACCCGTGCGCAGAACCCGTGGAACGTGGTGATCCACGCGCCCTCGGCCTCGCGCGCGGCGTCGCGCTCGCCCAGCTCCAGCAGCCGCGAGCGCACGCGCCCGCGCAGCTCGCCGGCCGCCTTGTCGGTGAAGGTGATGGCCAGCAGCTCGTCGGGGCGCAGGCCGTCGTCGACCACCGAGCGCACGAAGCGCTCGACCAGCACCGAGGTCTTGCCCGAGCCCGCGGTGGCGGAGAGCACGAGGTCGCCGTCGCGGCGGGCGATCGCCTCGGTCTGCTCCGGGGTGAGCTCGCGGGTCACGACGCGGCGGCCTCGCAGCGGCAGATCGTCGGGTGCGCGCAGCCGCCGCCGTAGGCGCAGCGGCCGGGGTTCGGCGCCAGGGCGCCCGAGCGGATCCCGCGCACCGCCGCCAGCGCGGCGTCGAGGACCTCGGCCAGCCGCTCGTCGAAGGCCTCGGCGTCGACGCGGTCGGTGCCGAAGCTCGCCAGCCCCGGGTCGGCGCCGTCGAGCAGCAGCCCGCGCGGGCGGCCGTCGTCGTCGCGGCCGAGCGGCTGGTAGAGGCCGCCGACGGCGTCGAGGTCGAGGAGGTGCGGCAGCGCCAGCAGGTACAGGCCGATCTGCAGCCGCGCCTCCTCCAGCCACTTGGCCTGCGCCGGCGCGCCCTTGCCCTTGTAGTCGTAGACGATCGCCTCGCCGCCGGGGCCGACGTCGACGCGGTCGATGCGCCCGGCCAGGCGCAGCTCGCCGCCGGCGAGCTCGGCCGCGCCGAGCGGGTCGTCGGGGCCGCCGAAGCGCAGCTCGAAGTACGTGGGCGCCAGCGCCGACCCGGCGTGCGCGGCGTGCTCGACGTAGCGCAGCAGGTCGACCTCGAGGCGGCGCAGGGCGGCGCGCCGGCGCTCGGCGCTGGGCGAGATGCGGGCGTCGTCGGCGTGGCGGTCGAGGGCGGCGCGAACGTGCGCGCGCGCGTCGTCGAGGTGCGCCGGCGTGAGCGGACCGCCCGCGGAGAGCGCGCGCAGCGCGTCCTCCAGGACCGCATGGGCGAGCTCGCCGCGCAGCATCGGCTCGGGGTCGGGCTCGAGCACGCCGGGCGAGAGCAGGCGCTCGACGAACCACTTCACCGGGCACGAGGCGAACGCCTCCAGGGCCGAGGCCGACCATGTGCCGCGCGCGCGCAGGACCTCCAGCACGCGCTCGTCGCGCAGCGGCGCCAGCGGCGGCTCGGGCGCGCCCGCGCGGCCGGCGAGCCGCCCGCGCGCCGCCTCGTTGGCGGTCGGCGCGAGCCCCTCGGGGAAGCCGGCCGCCCCCAGCGCGCGGCGCTCGATCCGCTCGGCGGCGGCCGGTGCGAAGCAGTCCAGGACGTCGTCGACGAACAGCGAGCGCACGTGCGGCTCGCCCTCGTCGTCGGCCGCCGGCCAGCTCAGGGCGAGCACGTCGGTCGGGCGGCTCGCGACGGCGTAAAGCAGGTAGCGCTCGGCGTCCAGGCGATCCTCGCGCAGCCGCAGGCCGAGCCCGGACGCGGCGTTCAGCTCGCGCCGCTCGGCGTCGCCGAGGAACGGCTCGGGCGTGCCCGGGCGCGGGAAGGCGCCCTCGCGCAGGCCGCACAGGAAGACGGCCCGTACGCGGCGCGCGCGCAGCGCCTGCGGGCTGGTCACGGCCACGACCCCGGGGCGCGGGTCGTCGCGCACGAAGACCTCGACCTCCTCGAGCACCGCCACCAGCTCGCGCGGGGCGGGCGCCAGGCCGCGGTCCAGAGTAGCCAGCCGCTCGAGCTCGCCGAGCGCCGAGCGCAGCGCGCCGGCGACGCGGGCGTCGAGCGCCTCCGACCCGGCCAGCACCGGCGCGCCCCGGCGGTGCGGGGCGGCGAACAGCGCCGACGCCTCCGCCGCCAGGCGGCGGCACAGGGCGATCGGGTCGCGCGCCGCGGACGCGACGCGGTCGAGCTCGTGCAGGACGAAGTCGGGATGGTCCTCCTCCCACAGCGCCCGCGCGCGGGCGGCGGTGGCGGCGCCCTCGCGCCGCGCGCGCTG
>JAXDHQ010000088.1:0-16547 GCA_034664395.1 Solirubrobacteraceae bacterium
GCCGCGCGCCCTGGAGCAGGACGCGGGCGGTCGCCGCCGAGCACGTCGCCCAGCCGCCGTAGGACCCGAGCGCCTTGCCCAACGTCCCGACGACGACGTCGACCTCGTCCTCCAGCCCGGCCTCTGCGACCGCCCCCCGGCCGCCGGGGCCCAGGCACCCGAGGCCGTGGGCCTCGTCGACCACGACCCGGGCGCCGTGGCGGCCCGCGACCTCGACGAGATCCTCGAGCGGCGCGACGTCGCCGTCCATGGCGAAGACGGCGTCGGTGACCACCAGCGCGGGGCGGCCCTGCGCCCTCGCCAGGCCCCACGCCAGGTGCTCGGCGTCGGCGTGGTCGTAGACGAACGCCTCCGCGCCGGACAGGCGGCAGCCGTCGACGATCGAGGCGTGGTTGAGCGCGTCGGAGCAGATCAGCGCCCGCGGGCCGGCGTGCGCGGCGAGCGCGCCGAGGACCCCGAGGTTGGCCAGGTAGCCCGAGCCGAAGAGCACCGCCGCGACGGTCCCGGTGAAGCCCGCCAGCCGCTCCTCCAGCCGGCGGTGGACCGTCATGCTGCCCGAGACCAGGCGCGAGGCGCCCGCGCCGACGCCCCAGCGCATGGCAGCGTCCGCGGCGGCCTCGCGGACCTTGGGGTGGTCGGCCAGGCCGAGGGCGTTGCCCGAGCACAGGCCGACGACCGGCCTGCCGTCGAGCACGACGCGCGGACCCTGCGGGCCGCTGACCATGCGCGGCCGCCGCAGCTCTCCGACGGGGTCCGGGCGCTGCTCGACTGACGTCATCTCGCTCCTTGCGGGGGGTCCACGGCCAGGCAGCGCCAGCGTAGGTCGGCCTCCGGACGGTCTGGTGTCCTGAGTCGGACTCAGGACACCTCGCGCCGGACGTCGACCACGAGCGGCGCGTGGTCGGAGGGCTTGGCGCCCTTGCGGAAGTCGCGCTCGATGCCGCAGTGGCGCAGGCCGGCGGCGAGGTCGGCGCGGACGAGCACGAGGTCGATGCGCAGGCCCATGCCGCGGTGGAAGTGGCCCTGGCGGTAGTCCCACCACGTGTGCTGGACCGCCTCGGGGCCGTTGACCGCGCGGAACGCGTCGACGTAGCCGTCGTCGAGGATGCCCTGCAGGCGCGAGCGCTCGGCGTCGGTCACGTGCGTCGACCCGACGAAGGCCTCGGGGTCGTAGACGTCGAGGTCGGCGGGCGCGACGTTGAAGTCGCCGGCCACGAGCGCCGGCGCGCCCTCGCCGGCCAGCCGCTCGCGCATGGCGTCCAGGAAGGCGAGCTTCTCGTCGAAGGTCGGCGTCCCGACCGCGCGGCCGTTGGTGACGTAGGTCGACGCGACGCGCAGGTCCCCGGCGGTGGCCTCGATCCAGCGCGCCTCCTCGGTGCGGTGCTCGCCGGGCAGGCCGGCGATCGCGTCGCCGAGCGGCAGGCCCTGGCGGGCGAGGATCGCGACGCCGCCCCAGCGCCCGACGCTGTGGTGCGCGGCCGCGTAGCCGACGTCGGCGAGCTCGCGCGCCGGGAAGGCGTCGGGCTCGCACTTGGTCTCCTGCAGGCACGCGACGTCGGGGGCGTGGAGCTCGAGGAACTCCAGGACGCGCGGCAGGCGCGCGTTGAGCGAGTTGACGTTCCAGGTGACGAGCTTCATGCGCTGCGACCCGGGGCGGCGGCCCCGTCAGCGCCCCTTCCACCGCGCGGGGCGCTTCTCGCCGAAGGCGCGCACGCCCTCGCGCATGTCGTCGGAGCGGAAGCTGGCCTCGCGCAGGGCGATGAGCTCGCGCTCGACCTCGGGCGTGAGCTCGCCCTCGGCGGCCAGGAGCTCGCGGATGACGCGCTTGTTGCCGCGCACGCTCAGCGGGGCGCGGGCGGCGAGCTCCTCGGCCAGGTCGAGCGAGGCCTCCTCGAGGTCGGCGCTGCCGACCACCTCGTTGACGAGGCCCCAGGCGAGCGCCGTGCGCGCGTCGACGTTGTGCCCGGTGAGGAACAGCTCGCGGGTGCGGGGCGCGCCGATCGCGTCCAGGAAGCGGCGCAGGCCGGTGTGGGAGTAGACCAGTCCGAGCTTGGCCGGCGGCATGCCGAGCTGGATGCCGTCGGCGGCGATGCGCAGGTCGCAGGCGAGCGCCAGCTCGAGGCCGCCGCCGATCGTGTGCCCGGGCAGCGCCGCCACGGTCGGGACCTCGCAGGCGTCGAGCGCCTCCAGGGCCGACGTGAACGGATGGGCGACGAGCTTCTCGGCCTCCTCGGCGAAGACGTCCGAGGGGATGTCGCCGATGTCGTAGCCCGAGGAGAACATGCCCCGCGCGCCGGTGAGCACGATCGCGCGCGCATCGGCGGCGTCGCGCAGGGCTTCGGCGATGCCGTCGAGGATCGCGTGGTCGAGCGCGTTGCGCTTCTCGGGGTTGGAGATCGTCAGCCGCAGGACGCCGTCGGCCGGCCGGTCACAGAGCAGCTCGCCCGTCATCGCGGGCGCGAACGTTACTTCGCGGGAGGCGGGGCGCTGCTGTTGGGGGGGTCGGGGCGGAGCGCCGGCGCTTGCGGCGCTGCACCGAGGGGAGGCGGAGGCGTGGCGTTCCGGGGGTGCGCCGTGGCGAAGTGCCGGGGCGCAGGGGGGTGTGTGCGCAAACCCCCCATATACAAGGGAAAGCGCGCACACCCCCCGGGCCTGCGCCCCGGCGCAGCGACCCGGGGGCCCGACGGCCGCGCCCCGGCGCAGCGACCCGCGGACCTGACGGCCGTGCTCGTTCCCCTCGGTGCCCTGGCCCGCCGCGACCCCTCGAGGCCCCCGGCGCGCCGCCACCTACTCCAGGATCACCAGCGTGTCGCCCTCGTTCACCGCCTGACCCTCCTCGCAGAGGATCTCCTTGACCACGCCGGCGTCCTCGGCCTCGACCGGCATCTCCATCTTCATGGACTCGAGGACCACGACCGTGTCGCCCTCCTCGATCGAGTCGCCGACCTGGCACTCGATCTTCCAGACCGTGCCCGTGATGTGGGCCTCGACCTCCGCCACCGCGTCCTCCTGTGCTCCTCGAGGGTCCGCAAACCGGCGCCACCATAGCCGCCGCCATGGACGGCTCGACCGCTGGGCGGAACCGGTTCCGACCGCGGGTCCGGGGGGCGCGGGCGGGGCGGGGCGTACCTTGCCTGGCGTGGTCGTGACGTCGCCGGCACCCGGGGGCAGCATCCGCTCCGAGTCGCTAACTCTCCTCCTGCGACGCATCGTCGGCGGAGTCGCACCACAGCAACGACCGGCGCGGCCCTGACCCAGTCGCGGCGGGAGGGACGATCGGGCCGGGGCCCAAGGGGCCCGCGGCGGGGTGGGGACAGCTCCGCCGCGGGAAGCAGGCCCCGGCCCGATCGATCACTGCCGCTCGTCGCGGCTCGGCGCCGGCCTCCCGGTAGCGTTCCGGTCGTGACCGAGGAGCGGCAGGCCGCCCGGACCGACGAGGAGCTCGTCGCCCTCCGCGCGCAGGTCTACAAGGACCCGCGGCCCGAGGAGCACTTCGACCGCTTCCACGAGCGCTCGCGCACGCGCAAGCCCGACATCGTCTACGAGATCGTGCGCGTCGTCACCTCGCTGTACGCGTGGATCTTCTTCCGCGCGCGGGCCATCGACGCCGAGCGGACGCCGCCCAGCGGGCCGGTGATCCTCGCGCCGAACCACTTCTCGTTCATGGACCACTTCTTCCTGGGCGCCGCGGTCCGCCGCAAGGTCCGCTTCATGGCCAAGTCGCAGCTCTTCAAGCGCCCGATGCAGTTCGTCTTCTCCCACGGCGGCGTGTTCCCGGTGCGCCGCGGCTACCGCGACGAGGAGGCGTTCGTCACCGCCGGCACGATCCTCGACGCGGGCGGCTGCGTGGCGATGTACTGCGAGGGCGGGCGCTCGCGCACCGGCCGGCTCGGCGAGAAGGCACGCCCGGGGATCGGGCGCCTGGCGCTCGAGTCGGGCGCCATGATCGTGCCGATCGCGATCCACGGCTCCTCGCGCGTGCGCAACTGGAAGCGCCTGCAGTTCCCGAAGGTCACCGTCCAGTTCGGCGAGCCGTTCCGCTACGAGCGCGTGGCCGAGCCGACGCGCGACCAGCAGCAGGCGGTCGCGGACGCGATCTTCGCCGCGATCCGGTCGCTGTACGGCGAGCTCGACGAGCTCGGGCGCGAGCGCAGCCTCGAGCGCTCGCGGGCGGCGCGGCGCAGCTCGGCGCGCGCCTAGGCGACGTCGGGCTCGGCCAGCCACGCCAGCACGGCGGCGGCGTTCTCCTCGGGCGGGAAGACCGGGTAGAAGACCCGCTCGACGCGCCCGTTGCGCGCGACGAAGGTCAGGCGCCGGAAGAGGCGCATCCCGTCGGCCTCGAAGGTCGGCAGGCCGAGCGCCGACGCCAGCCGGAGCTCGGGGTCGCTCAGCAGCGGGTAGGGGATCCGCTCGCGCTCGGCGAACTCGCGCTGCTCGTCCAACGGCTGCGCGCTGATGCCGACGACGGCGGCGCCCTGGCCGGCGAGGTCGGCCGCGTGGTCGCGGAACGCGCAGCTCTGCGAGGTGCAGCCGCGCGCGCCCGGGATCTCGTCCCACCCGGCGGGCAGCGGCTGGCCGGGCACGCCGGTGCGCGGGTAGACGTAGGCGACCAGCAGCTCGCGGGCCAGTTCGGCGAGATCGAGCTCGTCCGCGGTGGTCGCGGGCAGCCGGACCGAGGGGACGGCGAGCCCGGCCAGGTGGTTGGCGGCGCCGTCGTCGACGGGCACGGGACGGGCGTCGGACATCCGTCGATTCTCCCACGCGCGCCCCGCGCGGCGGGCGGATGGTCGCTTGGCGCCGGGCCGCAGTGGGCAACATCGCGTCGCCATGCGACGCCTCGTGCTCCTGACCTGCCTGCTGGCGCTCGCGCCGGCGACGGCCCACGCCGCCACCGTCACCCTCGCCCAGATCGGCGCCTTCACGGCGCCGGTCTACGTCACGGCCCCGCCCGGCGACGTCGACCGGCTGTTCGTCGTCCAGCAGGGCGGGACGATCGTCGTCGTGAACAACGGGCTGGCGACGACGTTCGCCGACCTGACCGACCGCGTGCTCTCCGGCGGCGAGCGCGGGCTGCTCTCGATGGCCTTCGCGCCCGACTACGCCACGAGCGGGCTGTTCTACGTCTATTACACGGCGAAGTCGCCCACGGGCCAGATCACGATCGAGGAGCATCGCGTCGACCCGGCGAGCCCCGGCCGCGCCGACCCGTCCTACGCGCGCGTGCTGGCGACGATCCCGCACGACCAGCAGGGCAACCACAACGGCGGCCAGCTCCAGTTCGGGCCCGACGGCCTGCTCTACGCCGGCACCGGCGACGGCGGCAGCGGCGGCGACCCGGCCGGCAACGGCCAGAACCTGGGCTCCTCCGACCCGCCGGTGGTCAACGCGGTCAACCACAACGCGCTCCTGGGCAAGCTCCTGTGCCTCGACCCGCGCGCCGGCACCGGCCCGTCGATCTTCGCCTACGGCCTGCGCAACCCGTGGCGCTTCTCGTTCGACCGCCTGACCGGCGACCTCGTCGTCGCCGACGTCGGCCAAGGCGCCTACGAGGAGGTCGACTTCGCGCCCGCTCCGGGCCTCGGCGCCGGGGCCAACTACGGCTGGAACCGCTTCGAGGGCGCGCACACCTACCCCGGCGGCGCGCCGGCCGGCGACGGCGCCGGCACGGTCCTGCCCGTGGTCGAGCACTCCCACGCCGACGGCTGGTGCTCGATCACCGGCGGCTACGTCGTGCGCGACGCGGCGCTGCCCGAGCTCGCCGGGACCTACGTCTACAGCGACTACTGCAAGGGCCGCATCTACGGCGCCAGGCTCCCCGGCGGCCCGGACCTGGACCTCGGGCTGCCGGCGGTGAGCCACCCGTCGAGCTTCGGCGAGGACGCGTGCGGACGCGTCTACGTCGCCTCCATCGACGGGCCGGTGTACCGGCTGACGACCACGGGCGAGTGCGTCCTGCCCGCCGGCTCGCCGCTGCCGGCGACCACCGGCGCCGACCAGCGAGCGCCGGCGGTGACGCTGCGCGTTGCCGCCCGCCAGCGGGCGCTGCGCACCGGGTTCGTCGCCGTCCGCGTGGCCTGCGACGAGCCGTGCGCGGTGCGCGCGAGCGGCCGCGTGCTCGTCGCGCGCGCCCGCGCCGCGGCGACCCCTCCGCCCGCCCTGCGCACGCGACCGGCGAAGGCGTCGCTGGCCCCCGGCGCCACCCGGACCCTGCGGCTGCGGCTGTCCCGCGCCACGCGCGCGCAGATCGTGCGCGCGCTGCGCCGTCCCGGCCGCCGGGCGACGGTGCGGGTGACGATCACCGCCACGGACGCCGCCCGCAACGCGCGCACCGACGTGCGCCGCGTGCGGATCGTTCGCCGCTGAGCGCAACTTCCGGGCCGTCGCGCACGTCCCATGGTCGATGCGCCCCCTCGCGCACCGCACCGACCACGCGCTCGTGCTCGCCACCGCGGCCGGGAACGACGACGCGTTCGCCGCGCTGGTCGCCCGTCACCGCCCGCGGCTCGTGCGCTACGCGACCTCGCGCTGCGGGCGCGACCTCGCCCAGGCCGAGGACGCGGTGCAGGACGCCCTCGTGCGCGCCCACCGCGCCATCGTGGCCGGCAAGGTTCCCGCCGACCCCGAGGCGTGGCTGTTCGCGATCGTCCGCAACCGCTGCTTCGACCTGCGCCGCTCGGCGCGCCCGACCGCCGAGCTGCCGCCCGAGCTGCCCGGCGGGTCGCCCTCGGCGCTGCAGGCGCTCGAGGACGGCGAGCGCCTCGTCGTCGCGCTCGACGCCGTCGGCCGCCTGCCGCGCGCCCAGCGCGCCGCCCTCGTCGGGCGCGAGCTCGAGGGGCGCAGCTACGAGGAGCTCGCCGACCGCCAGGCCACGAGCGTCAGCGCGATCAAGTCGCTCCTGCACCGCGCGCGGGCGACGCTGGCCCAGGGCGCGTCGCTGCCGGCGCTGGCGCCGCTGCTGAGCCGCCTGCCGCGCCTGGGCGGCGGCGGCGGGGCGTGGCCGGCGATCGGCCCCGACCAGATGACCGGCGCCGCCGCGGTGGCGGTCGTCACGCTCGCCGGCGCCGGCATGCTCGGGGCGGTCCATCCCCCCGGACCGCCGCCGGCGCCGAGCGCGGCGCAGGCGCGGGCGGCGCTCGTGGCGGTCGCCCACCGCCGCGAGCCGCCACCCGCGCCCCGGCGCCCCGCCGGCGACTGCTCGACGCTCGCGCTGGAGTACGGGGGCGGTTGCGGCGCCGAGGCGATCGCCGCTACCGGCGAACGTCCTCGCAGTCGGCCTTGACCTCGTCGGCCACGTCGGCGAACACGACGTCGAAGCCGTCGCCGCAGCTCACGCGGTCGAAGCCGCCCGCGATGGCGTTGATGCGATCGTTGCCGGGGCCGCCCTCGATGGTGTCGTCGTCGAGGTTGCCGGTGATGACGTCGTCGCCCTCCTCGCCGTTGATGACGTCGTTCCCGCGGTCGCCGGTGATGTCGTCGTTGCCCGGGCCGCCGAGGATGAGGTCGTCGCCGTTGCGCCCGTGGACCTGGTCGTCGCCGTTGCCGCCGCGCAGCGTGTCGTTGCCGTCCTCGCCGTCGACGTAGTCGTTGCCGTCCTCGCCGTAGAGCGCGTCGTTGCCCGCCCCGCCGAACAGCGAGTCGCCGGCGGGCGTGCCGAGCAGGACGTCGTCGCCGGGCGTGCCGAAGATGTTGCTGGCCGTCGACGGCGCGTCGGTGGCCGGCTCGGGCGGGACCGCGACCACCCGCTCGCAGCTTCGCAGCACGTCGCGGTCGGGGGCGGTGCTCTCGACGAAGACGGTGTCGCGCCCGGATCCGCAGTCGACGGTGTCGGCGTCGTCGTCGGCGACCCGGATCTCGTCGTCGCCGCTGCCGCCCGTGATGCGGTCGGGGCCCGGGCCGCCGACGATCGCGTCGGCGCCCGATCCGCCCGAGAGGCTGTCGGCGCCGGAGCCGCCGTCGAGGGCGTCGTTGCCCGCGGCGCCGAAGATCGTGTCGCGCCCGGCGTCGCCGCGGATCGCGTCGTCGCCCTCGCGGCCGAAGAGCCGGTCGCCGCTGGCCCCGCCGTCGATGACGTCGTTGCCGACGCCGCCGTCGATGCCCTCCGACCCCGACCCGCCGAACAGCGTGTCGTCGCCCTCGTCGCCCTCGATCGTGTCCGAGCCGCGGCCGCCGTCGATCGTGTCGTTGCCGGGGCCGCCGTCGAGCAGGACGTCGTTGCCCAGCCCGGTCTCGTCGATCTTGTCGTTGCCGGGCCCGGCCAGGATCGTGTCGTCCCCGTCGCCGCCGTCGAGCGAGTCGTCGCCGTCGCCGCCGTCGACCTTGTCGTTGCCGGTGCCGCCGTTGGCGTAGTCGTTGCCCGGACCGCCGAGGACCTGGTCGTTGCCGGTCGAGCCGAACAGGCGGTCGTCGCCCTCGCCGCCGTCGACGACGTCGTCGAGCGGGCCGCCGGAGAGCAGGTCGTTGCCGGGCCCGCCGAGCAGGACGTCGTTGCCGCGCCCGCCGCTGAGCGCGTCGTCGCCCTCCAGCCCCTCGAGGCGGTCGGGGCCGCGCGTGCCCTTGATGACGTCGTTGCCCGCGGTGCCGAGCTGGACCGCGATCCCGGGCTGCACCGCCACGCCCACCGGCCGCGCCGACCCGCCGAGGCGCTGCACGGTCAGGCGCCGGAACGAGAGCGCGCTCAGCACCGAGATCGTGCCCGAGCCGGCGTCGGCGACGTACACGCGGGTGCCGTCGGGGGAGACCGCCGGCGTCCCGGGCCCGCGGCCGGTGCGCACGCGCACGACGCGGCCGCGGCGCAGGTCGGCCACGGCGGTGACCGCGTCGCCCGCGGCCGACCCGACGACGGCGCGGCGCCCGTCGGTGGTGATCGCCACGCCGCCGCCCAGGCCGCGCCCCAGCCGGATCGAGCGCGTGATGTGCCCCGTGGCGGCGTCGACGCGGACCAGGCGCGATCCGGCGCGTCCCCGCGCGGCCACGAAGGCGATCGAGCCGCTGCGGGCGAACGCGGCGCCGGTGGCCCCCGCGAGCGCGATGCGGCGCGCGAGCCGGAAGCGCACGAGGTCGACGACGCCGACCCGCCGCGACGAGAGCACGGTCAGCGCCCGCGTGGCGTCGGCCGACAGCGCCAGGGCCGACCCGCGCGCGCCCGCGCCCAGCGGGATCGCCGCCAGCCTCGTCATCGTCGGCGCGTCGATGACGTCGAGCGCCCCCTGGCGCGCGGCGTAGAGGCGCTGGCCGTCCGCCGAGGCCGCCAGCGCGGTGACCGTCCCGCCGGCCGTGGCCGTCGCCACGATCGCGTGCGTGGCGAGGTCGATCGCGACGACGCGGTCGCCGGCGGCCACGTAGCCGCGGGCGCCGTCGGGCGACGCCGCGACAGCGCGCGTGCGGGCGCCCACCGGCACGCGGGCGACCACGCGGTTGGTGGTGACGTCGGTCAGCGTGGCCGCGTCGTCGCCGGAGGCGACCACGACGACGCGCGCGTCGGCGGCGGCCGGCGCGAGCGCGAGCGCGAGGGCCAGGGCGACCGCGGCGGGAACGATCCAGGGGAGTCGGGGCATCGAGGCTCCAACCCGGCGTAGGACGCGCAGGTTGCGGTCGCTGTCCTCAGTCGAACCGGTCGGGCAGCGCCGGCCAGCTCTCGGCGTCGTGCCCGCACACGACCGAGGCGCCCGGCGTGAGGTCGACGTAGCGCCGGATCTCGCCCAGCGAGCGGCGGTAGCGGTGGACGTCGTCGCACAAGGTGGGCACGAGGCGCTCGTCGATCGTGCGCCGCGCGTAGGCGGCGTCGCCGGTGAGCAGCAGCTCGCCGCCCGAGGCCAGGCGCAGGAGGACGCTGAGGTGGCCCTTCGTGTGGCCGGGCGTCGACAGCAGCCGCACCGAGCCGTCGCCGAAGAGGTCCAGCGTGCGCGCGAACGAGGCGAACGAGCTCACGTCGCGCGACCCGAAGTCGAGCGTGCGCCAGTCGAAGGGATGGTCGATCAGCGCCGGCGAATAGCCCTGGAGGAGGTTCCCGGTGGCCGCGGCCTCCCACTCGGCCTGGTCGACCACGAACGTCGCGTGCGGGTACTGGGCCACCGCGCCGGCATGGTCGAAGTGCAGGTGGGTCATAACCACGAGGCCCACGTTCAGCGGGTCGATCCCGCGGGCGGCGAGCTGGTCGCCCGAGGCCCAGCCCTCCTGCATCCGGACGTCGAGGGCGAAGCCGGCGAGCCGGCCCAGCGCGCGGGCCCCCTCGCCGACCGCCGCCGGCGTCATCCCGGTGTCGACCAGGAACGGACCCGCCGTCGGGTGCTCGACCAGGAAGCACGGGATCGGCACCGGCGTCCAGCGGCTCTTGGGCGTGAGCACGCCCGCGCCGCGCAGCGCCGGCAGCGGGCCGCGCGGGCGCTGGAGGAAGTGGGGCATCGCCAGCATCTCGGCGGTGCGCAGCGGCGTCACGGCCACGCCGGCGCCGTCGCTGCCCCCTCCCAGCGGCAGCGAGGTGCGCCTCGGGCTGGCGGCGACGGCCATGGCGTGAGGGTAGGGTGCGCCGAGGATGCTGCGCGCCGGGCTGCTCGCTGGGACGGTCGTGGCCACGGCAGGCGGCGCCGAGTCGATCGCGGCGGCGTGCGCGGCGCTCGGGGCGACGACCGTCGTCCTCGAGGCCGACCTGGCCGACGAGGACGCGGTGACGGCGGCCGCCGCCACGCTGGGCGCGGTGGACCTGCTCGTGTGCGACGCCGGCGCGCCGTTCGCCGCCGCCGGCGGAGGGGTCGGCGGCCTGCGCGCCGCGCTCGACGGCGCCTGGAACGCCACGCGGGCGGTCGCCAACGCCGTGTGGCGGCCGGGCGGCGGCGGCAAGCTCGTGCTGCTCGGGGCGCGGCCCCGCGACGGCGCCCACGCCGCCGCGCTGGGCGCCGCGCTGGAGAACACGGCGCGGACACTGTCGATCGAGTGGGCGCGCTACGCCATCCGCGCCACGGCCGTCCTCCCCGGCGACGCGGCGAGCGACGACGACGTCGCCGAGCTCGTGGCCTACCTCGCCTCGCCCGCGGGCGACTACTTCAGCGGGTGCGCGTTCGCGTTCGGCGACCTGCGCGCCTGATCAGCGCGGGCACGGCAGGTCGGGCACGATGGCGTCGAGCTCGGCGCGGCGCAGCGGCCGGCGCGGCAGCGGGTGGGCGCCCTCGGCGCGGAGCCCGTCGATGACCACCGCCAGGTGGCGCTCCCAGGCCCAGCCGCGGCCGGTCTCGCGCGACAGGCCGACGCCGGCGAGCAGCATCGCGAGATCCTCCGCGACGACGTCGGGGCGCATCGTCCCGTGCTCCTGGGCGCGGCCGATGAGCCGCTGCAGGGCGGCGAGCGCGCGGGCGCGCGCCTCGCGCACCTCGGGCAGCGCGACGGCCTGCGGCATGCACTGGTGGAAGGCGCGGTCCTTGACGTGCAGCGCGGCGCCCTTCCACAGCACGTCGGTGAAGGCGGTCCACGGGTCCTGCGCCTCGGCGGTGGCGTCGACCTGGTCGGCGAACCAGCGCAGCCGCTCGGCGATCACGGCGCCCAGGAGGTGCTCCTTGTCGGGGAACGCGCGGTAGACCGTGCCCACGCCCACGCCCGCGCGCTCGGCCAGCTCGGGCATCGACGCGTCCAGCCCGCGCTCGGCGAAGAGCTCGCTCGCCGCCTGCAGGACGCGGGTGCGGTTGCGCTCGGCGTCGGCGCGGCGGGGGCGAGGTGCAGTGGACTGAGTCATGGAGTATCGGCGAGCTTAGCCGCCGGCGGCGGCGGTGGCACGAGTCTTATGAAAACGGAAAGGTACTTCCGTATAGTACCCGGAACTCCCCTTCCGGTTACGACAGGAGCCTCCCATGCCGGCGACCACGACGTACCTGTCACTCGGCGCGTTCTACGAGTCCGACAAGCGCCGAGACATCTCCCGCGAGCACGACCTCGGCCTCTGGTGGCTCGGCGACGACTGGCACGCCCCGCGCTTCCGCGCGGCGTGGGTGGCCGAGACGGGAGAGCTGTACGTCATGCAGCACGAGGGCACGCCCGGCGGCGGCCGCGTCGACGTCGTCGCGGTGGCGCCGACGCTCGAGGAGCTCGAAGGCCGCCTGGACGGCTGGCGCGACGCGGTCGGCGAATGGGGCTCGCTGCGCTGGCTGCTGCACCGCCTCGGGCCCGGCGTCCCGCCGCGGCTGCTGCGCGCCGCCGGCCTCCTCCCGTCCGACGAGTCGCGCTTCGCGCACCCGGCGGCCGCGGACGTGGCGTAGCGCCCGGCGCCTACTCCGCCCAGGGCACCTCGACCGAGTCCTCGGTCGGCGAGTCGCGGGCGACCACGTAGTCGGCGGGCTCGGTGTCCGACAGGTTCTCGACCACGTGCGTCTCGCGCGGCGGGACGTAGAGGAGGTCGCCGGGCTCGACCTCGAGCGTCTGCTCGAGACGCTCGCCCCAGCGGATGGCGATGCGCCCCGAGAGCATGTACAGGGCGCTCTCGCAGTTGGCGTGGTAGTGCGGGCGCGAGCGCGCCCCGGCGGGCACGCGGAACTTCGCCATGTAGAGGTTGTGCGCGCCCGTGGTGGCCTGCGAGACCTCCGCGCCTCCGAGGATCCCGCGCGGCACCTCGTGGTCGGGGCCGGGCTTGACGATCTTCACTGCGCTCCTCCCTCCGAAACGACGCGGAGATCGTAGTCCAGCCACCGCGAGCGCCGGGCGCCGACGCGATCGTAGACCGCCTGGGCGCGGTCGTTGTCCGGCTTGGTCTGCCACGTGAGCGCGACGGCTCCGCGCTCGCGGCAGCGCTCCAGGCAGGCGCCGATCAGCGCGTCCGCGGCGCCGGCGCCCCTCGCCGCCGGCGCGACGAACAGGTCGTTCATCACGCCGATGCGCGCCGCGCGCGTGGTCGACCACGTCCAGTAGATCGTGGCGAAGCCGATCGCCGCGCCGTCGTCGTCGCGGGCGAGGAGCTGCAGGCCCTCGCGCTCGGGGTCGGCGATCAACGCGCGGCTCAGGGTCAGCAGGTCGTGGTCGGGCGGCGCGACCTCGTAGAAGTCGAGGTAGCCGCGCACGAGCTCGAGCAGCTCCGCGAGGTCGCGCTCGCCGACCACGCCGACGGTCATGTCGTCATGCCGCCGAACTGCCCCCCGGTGATGTTCAGGACCTGCCCGTGGACGTAGTTGCTCCACGGCGAGCACAGGAAGAAGACGCCGCCGGCCGCTTCCTCGGGCGTGCCCGCGCGGCCGAGCGGGATGAGCATCGGGGCCATGCCGCGGAGCTGGTCGGGGATGCCGAGCTGCACCTTCTCGCCGCCGATCTCCATCGTGTTGCTGTCGACCTTGGAGGCGGTAAGGCGCGTCTCGATGAAGCCGAACGCCACGGCGTTGACGTTGACCTTGAACTGGCCCCATTCCTTGGCCAGCGTCTTGGTCATGCCGACGACGCCGGCCTTGCCGGCCGCGTAGTTGGCCTGCCCGGCGTTGCCCATGGTCCCCGAGATCGAGGAGACGTTGACGACCTTGCGGAAGACCTCCTCGCCGCGCTCGCGCTCGGCCTTGGCCGGCTCGCGGAGGTGCGGTGCCGCGGCGCGGATGACCCGGAAGGGGACGACGAGGTGGATGTCGAGCATGCGCTGGAACCACTCGTCGCTCATCTTGTGGATCGGCGCGTCGAGGGTGTAGCCGGCGTTGTTGACGACGATGTCGAGCCGGCCCCACGCGTCGATGGCGGTCTGCACGAGCGCCTCGGGCGCGCCCGTCTGGGTGAGGTCGCCGCCGTGCACCGCGGTCTCGCCGGCGATGGCGTCGGCCGTCTCACGCGCGAGGTCGGCGTCGAGGTCGTTGATCACGACCCGCGCCCCGTGTTCGGACAGCAGCTCGGCGGTCGCCCTCCCGATGCCCCTGGCGCTGCCGGTGACGATCGCCACCTTGTCGTCGAGGACTCCCATGCACGTCTCCTTGTCGGGTTCGAGGAACGCCGGGATGCTATTGGCTGACCGGCCAATCAGCGCGCAGGTAGACCGGGTTGGAGAGCAGCCAGACGCGGCCGTCGATCCGGGCCTCGACCCGGTGCGCGCCGGCGTGCGAGACGTCGAGCGCGAGCTCGCTGACGCCGCGCTCGTCGGCGATCGGCGTCCCGTCGCGCAGGACGCGCACGTCCGCCGCCCGCGGCAGCGCGAGGCGCAGGCGGCCCGGTCGCGCGGCGGTCTCGGCGCCCATCGGGACGTCGGGTTCGCCGTCGCGCTCGAGCCACAGGCGGGCGCCCGCGGCGGGTCCGGCCGGCGGGCGATGCAGCCAGGCGCGGCCCTCGCGCAGCGCCTCGAGCACGAGCCCGGCGTCGTGCTCGAGCTCGCCCGTCGGCGGCGCGCCGAGCAGCAGGTGGGTGCGCAGCCAGCCGAACCAGCGCCGGTTGGGCATCGGCGAGAGCACGCGCCCGGCGATGCGCACGCCGAGCTGATGGGCGTCGACGCCGCCGAGGGCGGCGATGCGCCGGCGCGCGCACAGGCGGTCCCACCCGGCGAGGTTCGCCGCCGGCGGACCGAGGTCGAGCGTGCGGTCGGGGTTGCGCAGGAAGCGCAGGACGTCCAGCGGCGAGTGCACGCCGTCGACGACGTCGCTGGCCACGTTCCACAGCTCGAGGCCGGTGACGCCGGGCGCGTCGAGCGCCGGCCAGGCGCCGGGGCTGCGCCGCCCGTGCGCGAACGGGTGGGCGGCGAAGCCGAAGCCGCCGCGAGCCGCGACCGCGGCGGCCACGCCGGCGGCGTCGAGGCCGCGATGGCGGATGGGCTCCGGGATGCCGAACGCGAGGAAGTGGGCGCCGCGGCGGAGGCTGACCTCGACGCCGGAGAGCACCAGCACGCCGTCGTGCCAGCCGCTCCCGGGGGCCAGCGCGTCGTGGTCGGTGACGAGCACCGCCTGGGCGCCGGCGGCGCGGGCGTCGGCGGCGATCTCCGGGACGGTGGCCGTCCCGTCGGAGTGGGTGGAGTGGACGTGCGCGACGCACGACAGGTCGTGCAGCGTCATCGGCCCCCGTCGGCCTCGGTGTCGCGCAGGGGGCGCATCACCGGGATCGAGGCGAGGATCGCCCCCGCGCACACGACCCACATCCAGCGGTAGTCGTGGCCGGCGACCTGGATCGCCACGCCGGCGAGCAGCGGCCCGAGCGCCGTCCCCAGCCCGCGGCTGAGCGAGTACAGGCCGGTCACGGCGCCGTGCTGGCCGGGCGGCATCATCGGCATCAGCAGCGCGTAGGGGAGCGACATCGTGACGCCGCCGCCCAAGGCGATGAACGGGACCGCGACCACGAGCGGCACGGCCGCCGTCGTCAGGAACGGCACGAGCAGCCCGAGCCCGTAGACGACCAGCGACCAGCGCATCACCCGCGCGCGGCCCATCCGGTCGCCGAGCGGGCCGCTGACGAGCGCGCCGAGCAGGATGAACAGCGCCCCGGCCGCGATCGCGGCCGACGAGCCGGCCAGCGAGAAGCCCAGCGTCTTGGTCACGTAGAGGACGATGAACGTCTTGAGCGCCGCGAGCGCCAGCTCCCACAGGGCGTTGGCGGCGAGGAACGCCTGCAGCGTGCTGTCGCCGCGCACGAGGTCGAGGACGCGCCGGGCCGTCGCGGCGACCGGCTCCTCCTTGCGCGGCCGCTCGCGGCGGCGGTAGCGCAGGCCGGCGCCGATGAAGGCGCCGAGGCTGATCGCGACGACCGCGGCGGCGGCCACGAACGGCAGCGGCTTGGCGATCGAGATGAGCAGGCCGCCGCCGAGCAGCGCCAGGAACGTGCCGAGTCCGCGGAAGATCGCCTGCGAGCTCTGCGCCCGGCCGGCGATCTCGTCGTCGAGCAGGTCGGGGTAGAGCGCGCGGTAGGGCTCGTAGGCGACGAAGTAGGCGGCGAAGAAGATGGCCAGCGCGACGGCCGCGGCCGCGATCGAGTTGACGAAGCCCAGCAGCGCCAGCGACACGACCAGCGGCGGGGTCGCCGCGATGATGAACGGCAGCCGGCTGCCGATCGGCGTGCGGACGCGATCCGACCACGAGCCCACGACGAGCGGCAGCCACAGGGCCATCAGGCCCTCGCCGCCGATGAGCAGCCCGACCACGATCGAGGACTTCGAGAAGTCCTCGGCCAGCACCGGCAGGTAGGTCGAGACGGTGGTGATCGCGAGGGCGAGCGCGAACGTCGGCACGCCGAGGATGGCCAGCGTCCGCAGCTCCTCCCGTCCGAGCGAGCGCTCCGCGGTGGCCATGCCCCTGCACGCTAGCGGAACGCCGGTTCCGTCTGGGGTTGCGCGTCCGCGGCCTCCGTTGGGTTGCGAGCCGTGACGTTCGCGGCCCGTCCGAGCCGCGTGTTCGGGACGGAGCGCTTGGCGGTTGCCGTCGTCGTGGGCGGTCCGACTGCGCGGCGAGGGGAGAGAGCCTGCGCAGCCTCGTGACGTTCGTGGTGTGCGGGTGGCGAGGGCCGGCACAAGTGCCGACCGTCCTCGGGGGGTGTGGTCACTTGAGGTCGCTATGACGACCTTTTCTGACCACGCCCCCCTCGATCTGCCCGCAGCCGACGGACCTGGCCGCGGGGGGGCCCCC
>JAXDHQ010000089.1:0-18887 GCA_034664395.1 Solirubrobacteraceae bacterium
GCCACGCCTGCTACGAGGCCCGTTCCCCGGGGGGCTCGGCGCGGCGGGCCGAGGCCGCCGCGCGCCTCGAGGACGAGCTGGCGCTCATCGCCGCGCTCGGGCTGTCGGGCTTCTTCCTGCTGCACCGGGAGATGCTCGAGCTCGCCCGCGAGGTCGCCGTCGAGGTGAGGGGGCCGTCGACGGCTCGCGCGCTGCTGCCACCCGGCCGCGGGCGCGGCTCCTCGGTCTCCTCGATCGTCTGCTACCTCACCGGCCTCTCGCACGTCGACCCGATCGCCAACAAGCTCCTGCTCGGGCGCTTCCTCAACGAGGAGATCTCGACGCTGCCCGACATCGACCTCGACTTCCCGCGCGACGTGCGCGAGGTCCTCATCCCGCGCGTGCACGACCGCTTCGGGCGCGATCGCGCCGCGCTCGTCGCCGCCTTCCCGACCTTCCGCGCGCGCGGCGCCATCCGCGAGCTGGGCAAGGCGCTCGGGCTGCCGCCGGGGGAGATCGAGCGCGTGGCCCGCGGCTCCGAGGGCTGGAGCGGGGAGGACGTCGACCGCGACATCGCCACGGCGCTCGGCCGGACGGCCGAGGGCCGCTGGGGCTGGCTGGCGCGCCTGTCGGAGGAGGCCCACGGACTGCCCCGCCACCTCTCACAGCACTCGGGCGGGATGATCGTCGCCACCCGGCCGCTGGTGGCCTGCTGCCCGGTCGTCCCCGCCGCCATGGAGGGGCGGCAGATGGTCATGTGGGACAAGGACTCGTGCTCGGACGCGGGCTTCCTGAAGATCGACCTCCTCGGCCTGGGGATGCTGTCCGCGGTCGAGCGCTGCGTGGAGCTCATCGCCGCGCGCCGTGACGAGCGGATCGACCTCTCGCGCATCCCGTTCGACGATCCCGCCACGTTCGAGGCCATCCAGGAGGCCGAGACCACCGGCGTCTTCCAGATCGAGAGCCGCGCGCAGATGGGCTCGCTGCGGCGCACGCGCCCCGAGAACCTCGACGACCTCACGATCCAGGTGGCCATCGTGCGTCCCGGGCCGATCCAGGGCGGAGCGGTCAACCCGTACATCGAGCGCCGTCAGCGCCTGCGCGTGGAGCCGGACTTCGAGATCCCCTACGACCACCCGTCGCTGGAGCCGGTGCTGCGCGACACGCTGGGGACGATCATCTTCCAGGACCAGGTCATCGAGGTGTCGATGGCCTTCGCCGGCTTCTCGCCCGGTCAGGCCGAGGGGCTGCGCCGGGCCATGAGCCGCAAGCGCTCGGCGGCGGCGATCGAGGCCCACCACCGCGGCTTCGTCGAGGGGGCGATGGCGACCTGGCCCGACGTCGACGAGGGGCTGGCCGAGCGCGTGTGGTCGATGGTCGTCGGCTTCTCGGGCTTCGGGTTCCCCAAGGCTCACGGCGCGGCCTTCGGCCTGCTGGCCTACCAGTCGACGTGGCTGCGCGTCCACTACGGGCCGGAGTTCTTGTGCTCGCTGCTCGACGAGCAGCCGATGGGCTTCTATCCGCCCGACGCCCTCGTCCACGAGGCCCAGCGGCGCGGCATCGAGATCCTGCCGCCCGACGTCAACGCCAGCGAGGCGGGCTGCACCGTCGTCGACGCCCCCGCGACCGTCCTGCCCTTCCGCCGCCGGCCGGCGCGGGTGGCGGCGCCGGCCGGCGCCGAGTCGCCGGGTCCGCCGACCCCCCTGCGGGATCCGGCGACGTCACCTCCGCCGGCGCCGGGTCCCGCCCGGGCCGCCGTGCGCCTCGGCCTCGGCTACGTCCTGGGCGTGCGCGCCGCCGAGATCGCGGCGCTGGTGGCCGCCCGCGCCGCCGACGGGCCCTTCCGCTCGCTCGACGACCTCGCGGCCCGCGCCGGCGCGGGCCGGCCGTCGCTCGCGCAGCTCGCATGGTCGGGCGCCTGCGACGCGCTGGCGGGCGACGGACTGCAAGCGCGTCCCCATCCCCGTCAGAGCCTGCGTCGCCTGGCGCTCTGGCGCCTGGGCGCCGCCGCGCCTCCCCGCGCGGCGGGGGAGGGCGCCAGGCAGCTCGCGCTCCCGCTCGAGCTCCCCACGGCGCCCGCGCTGGCCCCGCTCGCCGACTGGGACGCCATGATCGCCGACTACGCCACGACCGGCCTGACCATCGACCGCCACCCGATCGGCCTCCTGCGCGAGGCGCTGGGGAAGCGGGGCATCGTCTCCAGCGCCGGCCTGGCCGAGCTCGAGCACGGGACCACCGTGCAGGTGGCGGGGCTCGTCGTGGCGCGTCAGCGACCGGGGACGGCCAAGGGCGTCGTCTTCCTGCTCCTGGAGGACGAGACCGGGACGGTCAACGTCATCGTCCCGCCGCGGGTCTACGAACGCGACCGCCTGGTCGCGCGCACCGAGCCGCTCGTGGTGGTCGAGGGCGTCCTCGAGCGCTTCGCCTCGGCCGGGGGCGCCATCAACGTCCTCGTCCGCCGCCTGGCGCCGCTCGACGCGCCCGATCTCCTCGACCGCCGTCCGCGGGCCGAGGTCAAGGACTTCTCGATGCTGGACGCGCGCGAGCTCGCGCGCTGGCAGGCCGAGCAGCCGCGCGTCGCGGTCGCCGGCGCGGGCGGGGCGACCGCAGCCCACGTCCGGCCGCCGTCGCCCGGCTCTCGGGCACCGGCGAACGGCGCGCCGGCGGCCGGGGAGGGACCCCCGCCGGCCGGCGGCGAGGGGGCCGAGGACTTCCGCGCCGTGGCCCCGCCGGTCATGAGCTTCGCCTCGGGGCGGCGACGGTGATGGGCGGGGCGGAGGCACGGCGATGAGTGGGGCGGAGGCGCGCGTCCGGGAGACGGGCATGTATGTTCCCGGCCGATGGTCGCTGCCCTTGCCTTCGTCCTCGCCTTCCTCGTGCTCGGCCTCGGCGTGGTCTTCGTCGCGTTCCGCGGCGGGCCTCGGCGTGCCGTGCGCGGGGGGTCCATCGCCTCGCGCCGCGGGCGCCAGCTCACCGGCGTGGGAGTCACGCTCGTCGTCCTCGCCTTCGGCGTCGCCGTCCCGCTGGCCATCGCCGTCGCCAACGGCAAGAACCACGCCAAGCGCGCGCCGGGCGGCGTCACGCTGGAGGCCGACGAGGTCGCCGGACGGGCGCTGTTCGCCAAGTACTGCTCGACCTGCCACACGCTCGCCGCCGCCAACGCGGTCGGCAAGGTGGGGCCGAACCTGGACACCCTGCACCCGCCGAAGGTGCTCGTGCTCGACGCGATCGCCAATGGGCGCGCGCGCGGCCAGGGCCAGATGCCCGCCGGCCTCGTCGACGGCCAGGACGCCAAGGACGTGGCGGCCTTCGTGGCCGCCGTCGCCGGGATGAAGTAGCGCCTCGGGCGCGCTCGGCCGAGGGGTGGGAGGCGCACCGGCAGACGGTGCGAAATCGACCCCCGCCGGGGCTCGCGGCCTTGGTAGGATGCCCGCCGTCACAGACCGCTGAGTTCCTCATCCGTCCGCGTCCAAGGGCGCGGGAGGGCGGGGAAGCGGGGGACCCGATACTTGGGGCGAATCGTGCCGTCCGGCACGTAGCGCAAGCTCTTTCAGCGCGAGCCCGTCAGCTAACCCCGTAGGCATACGAAAGAGGACGGCGACACCGGCATGCCTGAGACCGAGACCCCCGCCTGGTGGGACGAGGTAGCTCACCTGCGTGATTCGATCGAGCGCCGACGCGAGGACGAGGCGCGGCGTGGCCGCCGCCTGCGTGCGCGCGAGGAGGCGACGGACGATGTCGATGCTCTCGCGGGGGTGCCCGGCCGGCGCTTCGAGCGCGCCGGCGCCGAGCCCACGGGTCGCCGCGGCCGCGCCCGGTCGCCGAAGCCCGAGCCGGTCGTCGTGTCCAACCCCCTGACCCCCCCGCCGCGGCGGCGGCGCACGGTCGAGATCACCGGCCGCACGATCGGTGCGCCGTCGCTGCCGCGGCTGATCGAGATCGATCGCCGGCGGCCGCCGCGGCGCAGCGTCGAGCGCATCGGGCCGCGGCCCGACCGCCTGGCGCTGTGGGCGGTCATGCTCGCCTTCTTCCTGATCCTCGTCGCCTTCACGAGCGCCTCGCACGCCGCGGCGCCGCCGGCCCCCGCTCACGCGGCCGCGGTTCGCTAGCCGCCTCCCGGGGCGGCCGCGGCCGCCGGACGGTCTCTCGAGTGGACGCCAACGCGCCCACTTCGGAATCTGAGCGCATCAAGCCGGCGCGGTGGCGCGTACCACGCAGCACACACCCGTTGTCACGGTCGGGCACCCCTCGTACACTTACCCTACGTAAGCAAGTTGGCTTTCGTAGGCCTCGGCCACGGCGCCGAGCCGTCCCTCCTCCCGAAGGCATCGCGATGAAGACCCCCATGAGTCGCTTCCAGATCCACGACGAGCTCACCGCCCCCGAGGGCTCGGTGCCCGTTCTCCGCGGGGCCCTCGCCACCGGCGGCCAGCTCCCGAACTTCCTGGGCGTCCTCGCCGGCTCGCCGGCGGCGCTGCGCGGCTACGCGCGCTTCCGCTCCGAGCTGCGCCACGGCACGCTCGACCGCCAGACGCTCGAGCGCATCGCGGTCGCGGTCGCCGAGCACTACCGCTCCGCTCCGGGCATCGCCCTGCACGCCCGCACCGCGCGCCAGGCGGGCCTGAGCCTCGACGAGGTCACGCTCGCCCGCGAGTTCGACTCCCGCGACGAGCGCGAGTCGATCCTGCTGCGCTACCTCAAGGCGCTCGTCGAGGGCCAGGCGCGGCCGCCGATGCACCTCCACGAGGAGGCGCGCGAGGCGGGCTGGACCGACGAGCAGATCCTCGAGGCGGTCGCGGTCGTCGCCCTGGAGACGTTCACGGCGATGGTCAACGTCGCCGGCGACGTGCCGGTCGACGGCTCGATGGAGGACGCCCGGACCCTCCGGGCCGCCTGAGCCGATCGGGCCGACGGCGCTAGGCTGACCGCATGAGCCTGGAGCCCCAAGCGAGCGGCTCACGTGTGGGCGGGTCGTCGCCGCCGGCCTGCTGTCCGCTGTACCACGAGGCGGTCGAGCTCATCGGCCGCCGCTGGACGGGCGCCATCCTCGCGGTCCTGCTCGACCACGGCCCGCTGCGCTTCTCCGAGGTCGGGCAGGCGGTCCCCGAGCTGAGCGACCGCCTGCTCTCCGAGCGCATGAAGGAGCTCGAGGGGCGAGGGCTCGTGGCGCGCCACGTCGAGCCCGGCCCGCCGGTCAAGGTCACCTACGAGCTGACGGCGATGGGCCACGAGCTGCAGCCCGTGCTCAGGGAGCTGAAGTCGTGGGCACGGCAGTGGCTCGACCGCGAGACGCGCCAGCGCCGCCGCCGCACGCTCTAGCGCCCTCAGGTCCGCCCGAACGCCTCGAGGATCTCGCGCTCGAACTCGAGCACGTGCTCGCGCATCAGCTCGCGCGCGTGGGCGCCGTCGCCATCGAGGATCGCGTGCAGCAGCCGGTCCTGGCCGTGGACGGCGCCGCCGAGGCCGGGCAAGCGGTTGAGCACGAGATGCCAGATCCGCAGGGACAGCGCGAAGAAGCGCTCGAGCGTCTCGGTGAGGTAGGGGTTCGCGGCCGCCTGGTAGACGAACCGATGGATGCCCTCGTCGAAGCGCATCAGCGCCTCGCTGTCCTGCGAGCGCAGCGACGCCAGCTCCGCCAGCAGCGCGTGGGCGCGCTCGCGCCCCGCGGCGTCGAGGCGGCGCGCCGCGAGCTCGGCCGCCTGCGGCTCGAGCTCGGCGCGGACCTCGGTGATGTGGACGATGTCGGCCTCGTTGACCGGCGTGACGATCGTGGCCCGGCGCGGCTGCACCGCGACCAGGTTCTCGTGCGCCAGTCGCTTGACCGCCTCGCGCAGGGGGGTGCGGCCGATGCGCAGCTCGCGCATCAGCTCCTCCTCGCGCAGCACGCCGCCGGGCGGCAGGCGCAGGGTGACGATCCGCCCGCGCAGCTCCCGATAGGCACGGTCGGCGATGAGGCCCGGCTCGCGGTCACTGCCGCGGGCAGGCAGCGCGACGTCGAGGTCGGCGGCTTGACCCGTCATGGACACGACTGATATATCAATGTTCGTGCCGAGCGTCGAGGGCGCCAACGCCGAGTCGATCGCCGACCGGCTCGCCCGGATCCTCGCGCTCGTGCTCGAGCGCTCGCCTCGGACGCTCACGGAGCTCGCCGAGCTGGCGCAGGTGAGCGCCATCGAGGTCGCCGCGCTGGTCGCCGCGCTCGAGCGCCACGGGCTCGTCGCCTGGGACGGCGCCCACGCCGGGCTGCGCCCCGGCCCGGCCGAGCTGCGCTTCGCGCGCTCGGGCGTGGGGCGCGAGGACCTCATCGACCTCGCCCAGCCCAGCATGCGCCGGCTGGCGAGCGAGAGCGGCGAGACCGTCAACCTCATCCTGCCCACGCCGCGGGGGACGGAGGCGGTCACGCAGATCGACGGATCGCATCTGCTCGGGGCGACGAACTGGGTCGGGCGCGAGCTGCCGCTGCACTGCACGGCCGCGGGCAAGGTGTTCCTCGCCTTCGGCGTCTCCGAGCTGCCGCGCGGCGTGCTCGAGCGGCGCACGGCCAGCACGCTCGTCGACCCCGAGCTGCTCGAGCGCGACCTCGAGGCCGTGCGCGCGCTCGGCTACGCCACGCTGGTCGACGAGCTCGAGGACGGCCTCTCGGCCGTGGCCGCGCCGGTTCGCGAGCGTGGGGGCGGGTTGATCGGCGTCCTCAGCGTCTCGGGCGCGAGCCTGCGGATGGCGCCGCACCGCCTCGCCCTGCTCGGCCGCGTGGCGGTCGAGCAGGCCCACGCCCTCTCGACGCGGCTCGGCCACGAGTCCGCGCTCGAGGACGTGCTGGGCTGACGCTCAGAGGACCGAGCGGATCTCGCGCTCGAACGTCGTGACGTGCTCGGCGGCGATCGTCCGCGCGCGGGCGGCGTCGCCGTCGCGGATGGCCGTCAGCAGCGAGCGGTGCTCGAGCACGCTCGCGGACAGGTGGGGAACGCGCCCGATGACCAGGTGCCAGATCCGCAGCGAGAGGTTGAAGTAGCGCCCGAGCGTGATCTCGAGATAGGGGTTGCCGGCGCACCGGTAGACGAAGCGGTGCACCCGGGCGTCGAGGCCGATGAGCGCCTCGGGGTCGGCCCCGTCGGCGTCGCTGCGATCGAGCTCGTCGAGCAGCTCGTCGAGCTCGGAGCGCTGGGGGGCGGTGATGCGCTCGGCGGCCCGGTAGGCGGCGTGGCCCTCGAGCTGAACCCTGACGTCGGCGATGTGCGCCAGGTCGGTGATGTTGATCTCCGACGCGAACGTGCCGCGCCGGGGATAGACGGTCACGAGGCTCTCGAGCGACAGGCGCTTGATCGCCTCGCGCACCGGCGTGCGGCCCATCGCCAGCTCGCGGCCGAGCGCGTCCTCGTTGATCGGCGAGCCGGGCGGGATGCGCAGGGTGACGATCCGGTCGCGCAGCTCGACGTAGGCGCGGTCGGCCATCAGCTCGCCGCCGCCGGTCGCGGCGTCCTGGCGCACGGACCCCGGCGTCACCGCAGGGTCCCTTGACGGGTCGTCACGCAGGCTGATATATGAGTCATGCGACCAGTCAGTCTAGCAGCGCGCCGTCGGGCACCGACACACTGTAGGACAGTGGATCTCGTGACGACCGAAGCCGATCCCGATCCCGACGCCGTCGCTGCCCTGCTGGCTTCGCGGGCGCCCCACGCGGCGCGGGCGGCCATCGCCGACCTTGCCCGCCACACGCCGATGCTCAGCTCGCGGTCGCTCAGCGAGCAGTGCGGCGGCCACGTCCGCCTCAAGGCCGAGAACCTGCAGCGCACGGGCTCCTTCAAGCTGCGCGGCGCGCTGACGAAGCTGGCCGCGCTCGATCGCCCGACCGGCGTCGTCGCCGGCAGCGCCGGCAACCACGCCCAGTCGCTGGCGTACGCGGCCCGCGCCCGCGGGATCCCGTGCGAGGTCTTCATGCCCCGCGAGGCGGCGGTGGCCAAGGTCGCCGCCGTGCGCGGGTTCGGCGGCGTCGTGCACCTCGGCGGCGACTCGGTCGACGAGTGCGTCGCGCTCGCGCGCGTGCGCGCCCAGGAGTCCGGGGCGGTCTTCGTCCACCCGTTCGACGATCCCGACGTCGTCGTCGGCCAGGGCACGCTCGGCCTCGAGCTGCTCGACGACGTGCCCGACCTGGCGCAGGTCGTCGTCCCCATCGGCGGCGGCGGGCTCATCAGCGGCGTGGCCGGGGTCATCCGCGCCACGGGGCGCGACGTCCGCATCGTCGGCGTGCAGGTCGAGGGCTGCGCGCCGTTCCCCGCCTCGATCAGCGCCCACGCGGCGATCGAGGCGAAGGCCGTCGCCACGATCGCCGACGGCATCGCCATCAAGCGCCCGGGCACGCTGACGCTGCCGCTCGTCGAGCGCTGGGTCGACGAGGTGGCCGTCGTGCGCGAGAACGACGTCGCCGAGGCGATGGTGCTGCTGATGGAGCGGGCCAAGCTCGTGGTCGAGGGCGCCGGCGCGGTCGGCGTCGCGGCGCTGCTCTCCGGCGAGGTCCGGCCCGCCGAGCACGGCGCCACCGTGGTCGTCCTCTCCGGCGGCAACGTCGACGCCGGCCTGCTCGCCATCGTCGCCCAGCGCCACGAGACCGCCGCCGGCCGGCGCCTGCGCTTCTTCACCCGGATCTCGGACCGGCCGGGCGGGCTCGCCGCGCTGCTCGCGCGCGTCGCCGACGCCGGCGGCAACGTCGTGTCGGTCGAGCACGTGCGCGACGCGGTCGTGCTCGGCGTGCGCCAGACCGGTGTCGAGCTCGTCCTGGAGACCCGTGGCCTGGAGCACGCCGAGGAGATCGTGGCCGCGCTCGACGCGGCCGACTACGACGTCGAGCGGCTCGACGCGCTCCCGCGAGCCGACCGCGAGCACCTGATCCATCACTGATATATTTCGCGCCCCAGCGAGCGATCCGAGGTCGGAGGCGAGGTCATGGCGAAGGAGTACGACGCCGTCATCATCGGCGCGGGGGTCATCGGTGCCGCGACCGCCTTCGAGCTGGCCCGCAAGGGCTACCGGACGCTGAACATCGACAAGCTGCCGGCGTCGGGCTACGGGCCGACGAGCAACTCGTGCGCGATCGTGCGCGCGCACTACTCCTCGTGGGACGGCGTCGCGATGGCCTACGAGGGCTTCTTCTACTGGCAGGACTGGGACGGCTACCTCGGCGTCGTCGCCGACGCCGGCACCGCCCGCTACATGCAGTCGGGCACGATCCTGCTCAAGAGCGCCACCGGCCACCACGAGAAGGTCCTCGAGCACTACCGCGCGCTCGGCGTCGAGCACGAGGAATGGGACCGCTCGACGCTCGTCGAGCGCATGCCGATCTACGACACGCACGCGTTCTGGCCGCCGCGGCGCCCGAGCGACCCGCATTTCTGGGACCAGCCCGACGCCGAGCTCGACGGCGCGATCTACACGCCGGGGTCGGGCTACGTCAACGACCCGCAGCTCGCCACGCACAACCTCCAGCGCGCGGCCGAGGCCCACGGCGGCGAGTTCCTGTTCAAGGCGGAGGTGGCCGAGGTCCGGCGCGACGACGGCCGCGTGAAGGGCGTCACGCTCGGCGACGGCCACGAGATCGACACGCCGATCGTGGTCAACGTCGCCGGCCCGCACTCGTTCGTCATCAACCGCATGGCCGGCGTCGAGGAGACGATGAAGGTCAAGACGCGCGCGCTGCGCCACGAGGTCCACCACGTGCCGGCGCCGCCCGACTTCGACTTCGAGGCCGACGGCTTTCACACCTCCGACGGCGACACCGGCATCTACTTCCGCCCGGAGTCGGGCAACCACATCCTCATCGGCAGCGAGGACCCCGACTGCGACCCGCGCGTCTGGGTCGACGACCCCGACCGCTACGACCGCCACGTGACCGAGGCGCAGTGGGAGGCGCAGGTCTACCGCCTCGCGCGCCGCATCCCGACGCTGCGGATCCCCAACGATCGCAAGGGGATCGTCGACCTCTACGACGTCTCCGACGACTGGATCCCGATCTACGACCGCTCGGACCTCGGCGGCTTCTACATGGCCATCGGCACGAGCGGCAACCAGTTCAAGAACGCGCCGGTCGTCGGGCACGTCATGGCCGAGCTCATCGACCGCGTCGAGCACGGGCACGACCACGACAACGAGCCGCTGAAGGTCAGGACCCGGCACCTGGGCGTCGACCTGGACATGGCCTTCTACTCGCGCCTGCGCGAGGTCAACGAGAACTCGAGCTTCTCGGTGAACGGGTAGGGCGGCTCGGCGCGCCCGACCCGGGCGACCGCCCGGGTCGGACATCGCGCGTGACGCCGCGGCGCCGGGCGTGTATCCACACCGCGATGGACCCCTCGTCGAGCACCGGCTCCGGCGCCCCCGCGGCGACGGTGGCCGGCGTCGTCCTGTGCGTCATCGGGGGCGCCCTGCTGCTGCTGGCGTGGGTGGTGTACGAGTTCTACGGCTACTGCGAGGACAACTGCGACAAGCCGGCCTCGACGGCCTCCGGCGCGTTCCTTGCTGCGCTCCCGTGGGCGGTGGCCGGGGTCGTCGTGCTGGCCGTCGCCTGCTACGTCCTCATGCTGCGCGGCCGGCCCTCTCGTCCGAGCCTGTTCAAGGCTCTCGTCCTTGGGATCGTGGCGACGGGGACGTTCAGCGGCGGTCTCTTCGTCGTGGTCGAGGTGGGCGAGGGACTGCGCGGCGCCGCCGGGGGACCGCTCATCCTCCTTGCGATCCTGCTCGTCGTGCCGGCCTGGATCGCCCTGACCGTCGCCCTGGTCCGGCGCGCGTCGCGCCGGGCCTAGCGCCTCAGTCGCCGAGCTCGGCCCGCCGGCGCACCACGTACTCGTCGAGCTGCTCGCGCACGGCGTCGTCGAGCGGCGGCTGCTCGTAGGCCTCGAGCGTGGCGCGCCAGATGTTCGCCGCGCGCGCCGTGGCGTCGAGTCCGCCGTTGCGCGACCAGCGGTCGAAGTTCTCCGTCGAGGACAGCAGCGGGCGGTAGAAGCACTCGCGGAAGCGCTCGAGCGTGTGCGCGGCGCCGAGGAAGTGCCCGCCGGCGCCGACCTCCTGGTGGGCGCCGAAGGCGAGGCTCTCCTCGTCGATCTCCAGCGGCAGGAACTCGTGGCGCAGCATCCGCAGCAGCTCGATGTCGACGATGAACTTCTCGTAGCTGGAGACGAGGCCGCCCTCCAGCCAGCCGGCCGCGTGCATGACGAAGTTCGTCCCGGCCAGGAACGTGGGCAGCAGCGTCATCAGGCCCTCGTAGGCGGCCTGGGCGTCGACGGTCTGGCTGGCGTTCAGCGCGCCGCCGGTGCGGAAGGGCAGGCCGTAGCGGCGCGCGATCTGCCCGGTGCACAGCAGGCCGATGGCCGACTCGGGCGTCCCGAAGCTGGGCGAGCCCGACTGCATGTCCGTATTGGACAAGAACGAGCCGAAGACGATCGGGCAGCCGGGGCGCCAGAGCTGGGCCAGGGCGATGCCGGCCAGCGCCTCGGCCATCTGCTGAACGAGCGCGGCTGGGATCGTGACCGGCGACATCGCGCCCATCAGCAGGAACGGCGTGATGACGACGGCCTGGTTGGCCTGCACGTACTCGTACATCGCCGCGAGCATGCGGTCGTCGAAGCGCAGCGGCGAGTTGACGTTGATCAGCGAGATCGACGCCGGCGTGCGCTCTATCGCCTCGCGGCCGCCGAAGAGGATCTCGCCCATCGCGATCGTGTCGGCGGCGTTCGGGCCCGAGGTCACCGAGCCCATGTACGGCTTGTCCGACAGGGTCTGCAGCGCGAAGACCATCTCCAGGTGGCGCGAGTCCAGCGGCCGGTCGTTGGGCTCGACCACCGTGCCGCCGGCGCAGTCGAGCTCCTCGAAGCTCTGGGCCAGCTTCACGAAGTTCTCGAAGTCCTCCAGCGTGCCGTCGCGGCGCACGGCGCCGTCGCGCACGAACGGCGATCCGTAGACCGGGGCGAACGCCATGTGGTCGCCGCCGATGTGGATCGCGCGGTCGGGGTTTCGGGCCTGCAGGTCGAACTCGCGCGGGGCCTTGGCCACGTGCTCGAGGATGAAGTCGGGGTCGAGCTTGACCAGGTTCTCGCCCTCGACGGTCTGGCCCGCGGCGCGGAACGCCTCGACGGCCTCGGGCAGCAGGAACTCGATGCCGAGCTCGCTCACGATGCGCCGCCAGCCGCGGTCGAGGACCTCCATCGCGTCCTCGCTGAGGATCTCGTAGCGCGGCATGGCGTTGACGTACATGCGCCATCTCTCCTCGGATCGCTGGGCCGGCTCGACTTGACCGGCCGCCTGGGCGACGCCTAACATATCTGTTGTGGAACAAGAGTTCCAGGCGGCGCGCACCGGGCCCGGGACCCAGGCCGTGGAGCGCGCGGCGGACCTGCTGGTCCGCGTTCTGGAGAGCGAGGAGCCCCTCGCCCTGGGCGATCTCGCGGCCGCGGCCGAGCTGCCCAAGAGCACCGCCTCGCGGGTCGTCAGCGCGCTCGAGCGCCACGGCCTCGTCAGCCAGGAGGGCAGCCGCGGCCGGCTGCGCCCCGGCCCGGCGATCCTGCGCTACGCCCATCGCGGCATCGTCGAGCGCTCGCTCGTCGAGCTCGCCCGCGAGCCGCTCGACGCGGTGGCCCAGGCCAGCGGCGAGACGGTGAACCTCGCCGTCCCCGGGCCGGGCGCCGTCGAGCACATCGCCCAGGTCGACAGCCGCCACTTCCTCGGCACCGGCCAGTGGCTGGGCCGGCGCGTGGACTTCCACTGCACCGCGGTCGGCAAGCTGTTCCTCGCCTTCGGCGCCGCCGAGCTGCCCGCCGGCCCGCTGCGCAAGCTCGCCCCCAACACGATCTGCGACCGCGTGCGCCTCGAGGCGGAGCTCGAGCGCGTGCGCCGCGACGACTACGCGACCGCGGTCGACGAGCTCGAGCCCGGGCTCGCCGCGCTGGCGGCGCCCGTCCGCGACAGCGCCGGCCAGACGATCGCCGCGCTGAGCATCACCGGGCCGACCCTGCGGCTGCCCCCGCAGCGGCTGGCCGAGCTCCGCACGGTCGTCATCCGCGAGGCGCGGGCGCTGAGCTCGCGCCTCGGCCACCGCGAGCAGGGAGACCAGGCGGCATGACCCACGACGAGATCCTCCAGACGCTCTTCGACCAGACGCTCGTCGGCAACGCCCCCGTCGTGAAGGCCGGCGTGGAGGAGGGGCTCGCGACCGACCTCTCGCCCGAGCGCATGCTCTACGACGCGCTCATCCCGTCGCTGGAGGAGGTGGGCGCCCGCTTCGAGCGCGGCGACTACTTCGTGCCCGAGATGCTCATCGCCGCGCGGGCGATGCAGGGCGCGCTCGACATCCTGCGCCCCCTCCTGGCCGAGACCGGCACGAAGCCCGTCGGGACCTTCCTCATGGGGACGGTCAAGGGCGACGTCCACGACATCGGCAAGAACCTCTGCAACATCATGCTCGAGGGCGCCGGCTTCACCGTCATCGACCTCGGCGTGAACGTCCCGCCCGAGAAGTTCATCGAGCAGATCGAGGAGCACGAGCCCGACGTCGTCGGCTTCTCGGCCTTCCTGACGACGACGATGCCGATGTTCAAGGCGAACATCAACGCGCTGGAGAAGGCGGGCGTGCGCGACCGGGTGATCGTCATGGTCGGCGGCGCGCCCGTCACGCAGGAGTACGCCGACGCGGTCGGCGCCGACGGCTACTCGGCCGACGCGTCGGCCGCGGTCAAGAAGGCCAAGGAGCTCATCCAGCAGCGGAGGGCGAGCGTCCCGGCATGAGTGCGCTGGCGCGCATCGAGCACGCGATCAAGGGCCCGATCTGGGGCTGTCGCATGTGCGGCCAGTGCGTGCTGCACGACACCGGCCTGACCTGCCCGATGACGTGCCCGAAGACGCTGCGCAACGGCCCGTGCGGCGGCGTCCGGCCCGACGGCACCTGCGAGGTCAAGCCGGAGATGCGCTGCGTCTGGCTCAAGGCCGACGAGCGCGCGCAGCGCCTGCCGGTGTTCGGCGCTCACATCGATCGCCTGCGTCCGCCGGTCGACAACCAGCTCCAGGGCACGTCGTCGTGGCGCAACCTGCTCACCGGGCGCGACCGTCAGACGCCCGCGGGGTGGTCGGACGCCAGGTCGGCGAGCGGCCGTGTCGCGCCTTGAGGATCGGCTGGCCGCGGGCGAGCTCGTCGTCACCGCCGAGATGCCCGTCATCGACGGCGGCGGATTCCCCGAGATCCAGCGTCAGCTCGCGCCGATGAAGGCCTACCTCGACGCGGTCAACGCCACCGACAACACCTCGGCCCACGCCCACGCCTCGCCGCTCGCCGTCGCCGTGGCGCTCAAGCAGGTCGGGGTCGAGCCGGTGATGCAGCTCACCTGCCGCGACCGCAACCGCCTGGCGCTGCAGTCGGAGATCGTCGGCGCGGCCATGCACGGGATCGAGAACCTGTGCTGCCTGACCGGCGACGACGTCACCGCCGGCGACGAGCCCGAGGCCCGCCGCGTCTTCGACCTCGACGGGCCCCAGCTCGTGCGGGTGGCGAGCACGCTCGCCGGCGGGCGCTACCTCTCCGGCCGGCCGCTGGTGCCGGCGCCCAAGCTGTTCATCGGCGCGGTCGAGAACCCGGGCGCGCCGCCGTACGAGGAGCGCGTGCGCCGGGCGATGAAGAAGGCGCTGGCCGGCGCGCGCTTCCTGCAGCTCCAGATCTGCTTCCGCCCCGAGCGCCTGGCGCGCTTCGTCGAGGTCGCGCGCGCCGCCGGGCTGACCGACCGCCTCGCGCTGATCCCGTCGGTCTGCATCCTGCGCTCGGCGGCGTCGCTGCGGTTCGTCGGCGACCGGGTGCCGGGCATCGAGGTCCCGCCGGAGACGATCGCGCGAGTCGATGCGGCGCCCAACCAGCAGGAGGCGTGCTTCGAGCTCGCCTACGAGATGGCGGCTCGGGCGCTGGAGCTCCCGGGCGTCGCCGGCCTGCACCTCATCTCGTTCCGCAGGGACGCGGGCATCGCGAAGCTGTGCACACGACTGGGCATCCCGCCCCGAGCCGAAAGGGAGCAGCATGGACACCGTCCTGCAGTCGCGGTCTAGCACCGTCACCATCGGGGCCCAGCAGCCCTTCTGCATCATCGGCGAGCGCATCAACCCGACGGGCCGCAAGGCCTTCGCCGAGGAGCTGCGCGGGGGCGACCTGTCGACGGTGACCGTCGATGCGCAGGCGCAGGTGCAGGCCGGGGCCGACATGCTGGACGTCAACGCGGGCATCCCGCTGGTCGACGAGGCCGAGCTGCTGACGCAGATGCTGCGCGCCGCGCAGGACGCCGTCGACGCGCCGCTGTGCATCGACTCGTCGGTGGTCGAGGCGCTCGAGGCCGGCCTCGCCGCCTACGAGGGCCGCGCGCTGGTGAACTCGGTGACCGGCGAGGACGAGCGCCTGGAGGAGATCCTCCCGCTGGTCGCGCGCCACGGCGCGGCGGTCATCGGCCTGGCCAACGACGAGACCGGCATCCCCGAGACGCCGCAGCAGCGCCTGGAGATCGCGCGCAAGATCGTCAGCGCCGCCGGCGACTACGGCATCGCGCCCAACGACGTGATCATCGATCCGCTGGCGATGACGGTCGGCGCCGACACCGAGGCCGTCACCACCACGCTGAAGACGATCTCGCTCATCCGCGACGAGCTCGGGGTGAACATGTGCCTGGGCGCCTCGAACGTGTCGTTCGGGCTGCCCCAGCGCCACGTCCTCAACGCCGCGTTCCTGCCGATGGCGATGGCGGCGGGCCTGACGAGCGCGATCATGAACACCGCCGCGGTGTGCGTCGAGTCCGTCCGCGGGGCGGACCTGCTGCTCGGCCACGACCCCTGGGGCACGAGCTGGATCGCCGCCCACCGCAAGCGCCAGGCGCAGGAGGCGGCGGCCTCGGCGTGAGCCGCCCGCGTCCTGATCTGCGCGCCGCCGACGAGCGGCTCGAGGCCGCCGCCGCGCAGGACGGCGCGAGTCGCGTGCGCCTGCGCTTCGTGCCCGAGGGGGCCGAGGTGCGCGTGCCCAGCGGGACGCCGATCTTCGACGCCGCGAGCTGGAACGGCATCGCGATCGACTCGACCTGCGGCGGCCACGGCACGTGCAAGAAGTGCAAGGTGCGCATCGTCGAGGGCGACGTCGAGCTCAGCGCGGTCGATCCGCGCGCCTTCAGCCCCGACGAGCTGCGCGCCGGCTGGCGCCTGGCCTGCCGCGCGCCGGCCCGCGCGGACCTCGTGGTCGAGGTGCCGCCGCTGCAGACGCGTCCCAAGGCGGCGCTGGCCGGCGTCGGGCGCCACGTGATCCTGCGCCCGTCGGTGCAGAAGCGCCACCTCGTGCTCGACGAGCCGACGCTCGAGGACCAGCGCTCGGACGTCGAGCGCGTCGTCGCCGCGCTCGACGACCTCGAGCCGCGGATCGAGCTCGGCCTCCTGCGTGAGCTGGGCGGCGTGCTGCGCACGGCGCACTTCGACGTGACCGCGGTCGTCTGCGACGACGTGCTGATCGGCGTCGAGCCGGGCGACACGACGGCGCGGCGCTTCGCGCTCGCCTTCGACCTGGGGACGACGACGGTCGTGGCGACGCTGCTCGACCTGGAGACCGGCCAGCCCGCGGCGGTGCGCTCGATGCTCAACCGCCAGCAGCCCTACGGCGCCGACGTCATCTCGCGCATCTCGGCGACCATGCTCGACGACCAGGCGCTCGGCGCCCTGCAGGCCCGCGCCGCGGAGACGCTCGTCGAGCTCACCCGGGAGACGTGCGAGGAGGCCGGCGTCGCGCCCGAGGAGGTCTACGAGATCGTCGTGTGCGGCAACGTGACGATGGTCCAGCTCGCGCTCGGCATCGATCCCGAGCCGCTCTCGATGGCCCCGTTCGTCGTCGCCACCCACGAGCTGCCGCCGACGACGGCGGCCGACTTCGGCGTCGCGGTCCATCCGCGCGCGCCGGCGTTCGTCTTCCCGTCGATCGGCGCGTACGTCGGCGGCGACATCGTCGCCGGGATGCTCGCCACCGGCCTGACGCGCGATCGGCGCCTGCGGCTCTTTATCGACGTCGGGACCAACAGCGAGATCGCGCTGGGCTCGGCGGACCGCGTGCTCGCGTGCGCCGCGCCGGCCGGCCCCGCGTTCGAGGCGGCGCAGATCCGCTGCGGCATGCGCGCCGCCGACGGCGCGATCGAGGGCGTGCGGATCGAGGGCGACGACCTGCTGCTCGAGGTCATCGGCGACGCCGACGCGGTCGGCATCTGCGGCTCGGGCCTGGTCGACTGCGTGGCCGAGCTCGTGCACGTCGGGCTGCTCGACCACTCCGGGCGCTTCATGGCCGACGAGACCGCCGCCGAGCGGCACCCGGGGCTGTCGTCGCGGCTGACGAAGGTGGGGGAGGAGCGGGTGTTCGTCCTGCGCTGGCGCGGCGAGGACCCGGCCAACGCCGTGTACCTCTCCCAGCGCGACGTGCGCGAGCTGCAGTTCGCCAAGGCGTCGATCGCGACGGGGTGGAACATCCTGCTGCGCGAGCTGGACGTCGAGCCGGAGGACATCGCCCAGGCGCTGCTGGGCGGCAGCTTCGGCGCCTACCTGACGCCGCTGAGCGCGATCCGCATCGGCCTGGTGCCGCGGATGGCGCTGCCGCGGATCGTCTCGGCGGGCAACGTGGCGGGCGAGGGGGCGAAGATCGCCGCGCTGAGCCTGCGCGAGCGCGCCGAGGCCCGCTCGATCCTGCGCGAGGTCGAGTACGTCGAGCTCTCCGGGCGACAGGACTTCAACGACCTGTTCATCGACCAGTTGGCGTTTCCGGGATGAGCGTCGCCGTCCTCGCGTGCGGAGCCTTGGCCTCCGACGTGCGCCGGATCGCCCGCCGCCGCGGCTGGGAGGTCGACGTCCACCCGCTGCCGGCGCTGCTGCACAATCGCCCCGAGCGGATCGCGCCGGCGGTGGCGGCCGCGCTGGACGAGCTGCGCGAGCGCTACGACCGCCTCGCCGTGGCCTACGGCGATTGCGGCACGTACGGCGCGCTCGACGCCGTCCTGGCCGACGCGCGCGTCGAGCGCCTGGAGGGCGAGCACTGCTACGAGATCCTCGGGCGCGCCGACGTCCGCGCGGCGCTCGAGGAGGAGCCGGGCACCTACCTGCTGACCGACTTCCTGGCGCGCACCTTCGAGCACACGGTCGTGCGCGAGCTCGGCCTCGACGCCCACCCCGAGCTGCGCGACGCGTACTTCGGGGGCTACCGGCGGGTCCTGTGGCTGGCCCAGCGCCCGACCGAGGCGACGCGGGCCGCCGCCGAGCGCGCGGCCGCCCGGATCGGGCTGCCGCTGGAGGTCCACGTCGTCGGCGACGCCGGGCTCGAGCGAGCGCTGGCGCGCCTGCTGCTCACGGCGTCTTGAGATTTCCTTTAGGTTATTGCGCGACCTGCCCCGGGGGTTGGGGCGGTCCAGCCAGTGATGCCCACGGAGCGCTCCATCCCGGAGGCGGTCGCCGCGCCGATCGCCTTCCACGCGGCGACCAAGGTGTACGAGGGGCGCGACGCTCCCGCGGTCCGCGAGCTGACCCTCGACGTGCCCGCGGGCGAGATCTGCGTCCTCATCGGACCGTCGGGCAGCGGCAAGACGACGGCGATGAAGATGGTCAACCGCTTGATCTCCATCACCGGCGGCGACATCACCATCGGCGGCCAGAGCGTGCGCAGCCTCGACCTCACCGAGCTGCGGCGGGGCATCGGCTACGTCTTCCAGCAGATCGGCCTCTTCCCGCACATGAGCGTGGAGGACAACATCGGCACGGTCCCGCGGCTGCTCGGCTGGCCCAAGCAGCGCATCCGCGAGCGGGTGAGCGAGCTGCTCGAGCTCGTCGGCCTCGAGCCCGACGACGCCCGGCGCTACCCCGGGCAGTTCTCGGGCGGCCAGCGCCAG
>JAXDHQ010000090.1:0-7512 GCA_034664395.1 Solirubrobacteraceae bacterium
GAGAACGTCAACGGCATGGCGGCCAACCTCACCGCCCAGGTGCGCGACATCGCCCAGGTCACCACCGCCGTCGCCCAGGGCGACCTGTCCCAGAAGGTCTCGGTCGACGTCAAGGGCGAGACGCTCGAGCTGAAGTCGACCATCAACACGATGGTGGACCAGCTCTCCTCGTTCGCCGACGAGGTGACCCGGGTCGCGCGCGAGGTCGGCACCGAGGGCAAGCTCGGCGGGCAGGCCCAGGTCAAGGGCGTCAGCGGCACCTGGAAGGACCTGACGGAGAACGTCAATGGCATGGCGGCCAACCTCACCGGCCAGGTCCGCAACATCGCCCAGGTCACCACGGCCGTTGCCCAGGGCGACCTGTCGCAGAAGATCACCGTCGACGACAAGGGCGAGGTGCTCGCCCTCAAGAACACGATCAACGTCATGGTCGACCAGCTCCGGTCCTTCGCCGACGAGGTCACCCGCGTGGCCCGCGAGGTCGGCACCGAGGGCAAGCTCGGCGGCCAGGCCGAGGTGGCCGGCGTGTCGGGCACCTGGCGCGACCTCACCGAGAACGTCAACCAGATGGCGCGCAACCTGACCGACCAGGTGCGCAACATCGCCCAGGTGACGACCGCCGTGGCGGGCGGCGACCTGTCCAAGAAGATCACCGTCGACGCCCGCGGCGAGATCCTCGAGCTCAAGGACACCATCAACACGATGGTCGACCAGCTCCGCTCGTTCGCGGCCGAGGTGACGCGCGTGGCGCGCGAGGTCGGCACCGAGGGCAAGCTCGGCGGCCAGGCCGAGGTGGCCGGCGTCTCGGGCACGTGGAAGGGCCTGACCGAGAACGTCAACGGCATGGCGGTCAACCTGACCGACCAGGTGCGAGGCATCGCCCAGGTGACCACCGCGGTCGCCAACGGCGACCTGTCCAAGAAGATCACCGTCGAGGCCAAGGGCGAGGTCGCCGCGCTCGCCGACACCATCAACACGATGGTCGACCAGCTCCGCGCGTTCGCCGCAGAGGTGACGCGCGTGGCCCGCGAGGTCGGCACCGAGGGCCAGCTCGGCGGCCAGGCCGAGGTGCCCGGCGTCGCCGGCACGTGGTAGGACCTGACCGACAACGTGAACTTCATGGCGGCGAACCTGACCTCGCAGGTGCGCAACATCGCCCAGGTCGCCACCGCGGTCGCCAACGGCGACCTCAGCCAGAAGATCACCGTCGACGCCCAGGGCGAGATCCTCGAGCTCAAGCAGACGATCAACGTCATGGTCGACCAGCTCTCGTCGTTCGCCGACGAGGTCACCCGCGTGGCGCGCGAGGTCGGCACCGAGGGCAAGCTCGGCGGCCAGGCCCGCGTCGAGGGCGTGTCGGGCACCTGGCGCGACCTCACCGAGAACGTCAACCAGCTCGCCGGCAACCTGACCACCCAGGTGCGCGCGATCGCCGAGGTCTCCACCGCGGTGACCCAGGGCGACCTGACGCGCTCGATCACCGTCGCCGCCGAGGGCGAGGTCGCCGAGCTCAAGGACAACATCAACCAGATGATCGAGAACCTCCGCGGGACCACGAAGGTCAACGCGGAGCAGGACTGGCTGAAGACCAACCTCGCCCGGATCTCGGGCATGCTCCAGGGCCAGCGCGACATCGAGCAGGCGGCCCAGCTCATCATGAGCGAGGTCACGCCCGTGGTCAGCGCCCAGCACGGGGCCTTCTTCCTCGTCGAGCACGGCGAGGGCGTGGGCGAGGACGAGCTGCGGCTCGTCGCGTCCTACGGCTATCGCCCTCGCACCGCTCGCCCCAGCCGCTTCGCGCTCGGCGAGGGGCTCGTCGGCCAGGCCGCGGTCGAGGGCAAGCAGATCCGCCTGACCGAGGTCCCCAGCGACTACATCCTCGTCGCCTCCGGCCTCGGCGGCGCCACGCCCGCCGACATCGTGGTCATGCCGATCATGTTCGAGGAGCAGGTCCTCGGCGTCATGGAGCTCGCCTCGCTGCGGCCGTTCAGCGAGGTCAACGAGGGCTTCCTCGACCAGCTCACCGACACCATCGGCGTCGTCATCAACACGATCCAGGCCAACATGCGCACCGAGGAGCTGCTGAGCCAGTCCCAGGCGCTGACCCAGGAGCTGCAGAAGCAGTCCGAGGAGCTGCGCCAGACCAACGACGAGCTGCAGGACAAGACGCTCGTCCTGCAGCAGCAGAACCGCGACATCGAGATCAAGAACGACGAGATCGAGCTCGCGCGCGCCGGCCTCGAGGAGAAGGCGGCCCAGCTCGCCCTGAGCTCGAAGTACAAGTCGGAGTTCCTGGCCAACATGAGCCACGAGCTGCGCACGCCGCTGAACTCGCTGCTGATCCTGTCGAGGATGCTGGCCGAGAACGGCGAGGGCAACCTGCACTCCCAGCAGATCGAGTTCGCCGAGACGATCCACGCCGCCGGCAACGACCTGCTCGCGCTGATCAACGACATCCTCGACCTGTCCAAGGTCGAGGCGGGCAAGATGGAGCTCAACCTCGGGCCGCTGGCGCTCGTCGACCTGTGCGACGACGTCGAGCGCGCGTTCCGCCCCGTGGCCGAGCAGAACGGCCTCGAGTTCCGCATCGAGCGCGACGAGGTGCTGCCGCCCGCGGTGGTGACCGACGAGCAGCGCCTGCAGCAGGTGCTGCGCAACCTGCTCTCCAACGCGTTCAAGTTCACCCACACCGGCTCGGTGACGTTGCGGATCGCGCCAGCGGAGGCGGGCATGGTCGGCTTCTCGGTCGTCGACACCGGCGTCGGCATCGCCGACGACAAGCTGTCGCTGATCTTCGAGGCCTTCCAGCAGGCCGACGGCACCACGTCGCGCAAGTACGGCGGCACCGGCCTGGGGCTGTCGATCTCGCGCGAGATCGCGCGCCTGCTCGGCGGCGAGCTGCGCGTGGCGTCCAACCTCGGCGAGGGCTCGGCGTTCACGCTCGCGCTCCCGCTCGGCGCGGGCGCGGCCGAGCCGGCCGCCGAGCCGGCCGAGCCGGCGGCGCTCCCGGCGCTGGCGTCCGACGACGCCCAGACCACGTCGCTGCTGCCCTTCGATGGCACCGACGACGACCGCACGGCGATCGTCCCCGGCGACCGCGTCCTGCTCGTCATCGCCCACGACGCCGAGCGCGCCCGCGAGGCGCTGACCGCCGCCCGCGCCCGCGGCCTGCGGGGGTTGGTGGCGCGGCGCGCGCCGATCGGCCTGGCGCTGGCGCGCGAGTACCGCCCCGAGGCGGTGCTCATCTTCTCGGGCGACGGCCGCGGCGAGGTGCTGCTCAGCCAGCTCAAGCAGCACCCGGAGACGCGCCACCGGCCGGTGTTCGTCGCCGGCCCGGCCAGCGGACGGCTCTCGGCGCTGCGGGCCGGCGCCGCCGGGTACCTGGAGACCGCCGACGGCGGCCAGGCCGTCGCCCACGCCTTCGAGGGGCTCAACGCGTTCAGCGAGCGGGCCGTGCGGCGGCTGGCGCTCATCCAGAACGGCACCGAGCTCGACCCGGCGACGATGACGCTGCTGGGCGCCGGCGACGACGTCGACGTCGTGCGCGTCCCGTTCGAGCGCGCGATCGAGATGCTGCGCGCCGACGGGGCCGACTGCGCCGTGCTGCCGGTCACCGGCGGCGACGAGGCCGCGTTCGCCCTGCTCGCCGAGGCGGCCGCCGACGAGCGCCTGCGCGAGCTGCCGATCGTCGTCTACGCCGCCGATCCGCTGGGCACCGAGGACCGCACGCGCCTGGACGCGCTGACCGCCGAGATCAACGCGCTCGCCGTCTCCACCCCCGAGCGCCTGGTCGACGAGACGGCGCTGCACCTGCATCGCATGGAGGCCCGCCTGCCCGCCGCCACGCGCAAGCTGCTGTCGCAGCTTCGCACCGCGGACTCCGTCTTCCACGGCAAGCGCATCCTCATCGTCGACGACGACATCCGCAACGTCTTCGCGCTCACCAGCGCGCTGGAGATGCGCGGGATGAAGGTCCTCTACGCCGAGAACGGGCGCGAGGGAGTCGCCAAGCTGCGTGACAACCCGAGCCTCGACCTCGTCCTGCTCGACGTGATGATGCCCGAGATGGACGGCTACGAGACCGCGCGGGCCATCCGCGCGATGCCGCGCTTCGACGCCCTGCCGATCATCTCGCTGACGGCGAAGGCGATGAAGGGCGACCGCGACAAGTGCATCGCCGCGGGCGCGTCGGACTACATCACCAAGCCGGTCGACATCGACCAGCTCCTGTCGCTCATGCGCGTGTGGCTGCACCACTAGACGACACCCCGAGCGTCCTGCTCGTCGACGACCGGCGCGAGAACCTGCTCGCGCTGGAGGCCGTGCTCGAACCGCTCGACGTGCGCCTGCGCACGGCGCAGTCGGGCGAGGACGCGCTCAAGGCGCTGCTCGACGACGACTTCGCCGTCGTCCTGCTCGACGTGCAGATGCCGGGGATGGACGGCTTCGAGACGGCGCGCTTCATCCGCGGGCGCGAGCGCAGCCGCACCACGCCGATCATCTTCCTGACCGCGGTGAGCAGCGACGTCGCGCAGGTGGCCAAGGGCTACGAGGCGGGCGCCGTCGACTACGTCCTCAAGCCGTTCGACCCGGCGATCCTGCGCTCGAAGGTCGGCGTCTTCTGCGACCTCGAGCGCCAGCGGGGCGCCCGCGCCCGCGCCGACGAGCTGCTCGACCGCGCGTGGGCGGCCTCCCCCACCGGCGCGGCGCTCGTCGACGCCGACGGCCGGCTGATGCGCCGCAACCCCGCGCTCGACCGCCTCTGCGGCGGTCGCGTGGGCGACGACGCGGCCGCCGAGTCGATCGTCGAGCCCGGAGATCGCGAGGGCGTTCGCGAGCTGCTGGCCAGCGCGCTCGCCGGCGAGGAGCCGGGCGTCAGGGAGGTCCGGCTCGCGGTGCCCGGCGAGGAGCTGCCCGCGTCGCTGCTCGCCTCGGGCGTGCGCGACGCCGACGGCGAGATCCGCTCGGTCTACCTGCTCGTCGACGACCTGCGTCCGCGGCGCCGGGCCGAGGCGGCGCGCGAGCGCCTGGCCGCAGAGCAGGCGGCGCGCGCGCGGGCCGAGGCCGCCTACGAGCGCGAGCGCTCGATCGCCTCGACGCTGCAGCGCGACCTGCTGCCGCGGCGGCTGCCCGATGCGCCCGGCGTCTCGCTGGCGGCGCACTTCGCCGCCGGCGGCGAGGGCACGGCCGTCGGGGGCGACTGGTTCGACGCCTTCCCCCTCGCCGGCGGGCGCCTCGGCCTGGTCATCGGCGACGTGGCGGGCCGCGGCGTCGCGGCCGCGGCGCGCATGGGCCAGCTCCGCAGCGTCGCGCGGGCCTACGCGATCGAGGGCCACGCGCCGGCCGAGGTCCTCGGGCGGCTGAACCTCTACCACCAGGCGCTGCGCGCCGACGACATGACGACGCTCGTCTACGCGATCGTCGAGCCCGACCTCGGGCGCCTGCGACTGGTCAACGCCGGCCACCCGCCGCCGGCGCTCGCGGTGCCCGGCTCGGCCCCGCGGCTGCTCGAGGGCTCGTGCCCGGCTCTGGGGATCGCCGAGATCTGCGACCCGCCGGAGATCGTCGTCGACTTCCCGCCGGGCGCGACGCTCGCGCTGTTCACCGACGGCCTGGTCGAGCGCCGCGACGAGTCGATCGACTGCGGCCTGGCGCGCCTGCTGGACGCCCTCGGCGGCGCGCGCGGCGACGTCGACGACCATCGCGAGGTCATCGCCGCGTGCGTGGGGCCGGCGGCGGTCGACGACGACGTCACCGCGCTGTTCGTGCGCGCCGAGCCCACGCTGGGCGATCGCGTCCGCTTCACCCTCACCCCCGACCCGTCGGCGCTGGCCGCCCTGCGGCGCATGCTGCGCCGCTGGCTCGTCGAGCTCGGCGCCGAGCCCGACGAGATCGCCGCGGCGGTCATGGCCGCCAACGAGGCGTGGCAGAACGCCCTCGAGCACGGCCACGACTTCGCCCCCGTGCCGGTCCACGTTCGCTTCGAGCGCGAGGACGAGCAGATCGTCATCAACGTCCGCGACGCCGGCGCCCGCGGCCAGGCCGCGAGCGACCCCGACCGCGGCCGCGGCATCGAGCTCATGCGCGGCCTGATGGACGAGGCCCGCCTCGACCTCGGCTCCCACCGCGGCGGCGTGGTCGTGCTCCGCCGGCGCCTGCGGGTGCTGGCCGGCGCCCCGCACCCGGTCACGAAGGGCGAGGCGGCCGCGTAGGCCGCTCCGCCTCCCCCGCCCCGTAAGCTCGCCGCCGGGGCCCGTAGCTCAATCGGTCAGAGCAGCGGACTCATAATCCGTCAGATCCAGGTTCGAGTCCTGGCGGGCCCATGCGGTGGATAAGCCAAATGCCGCCGGCATCCCATGCTTCTGGGATCGTCGGGTTCCACGTTCGGGTTCCCTAGCGGTCTGGAGATGTGTCGGATGGCCGGAAACGCAGCTCGCGAGACGCGTCCCTCAGGTCACCTGCAGGTCAAGGGCCACCGTGGCCGACGATCTTGGTACGCGATGTGGCGAGACGCCGACGGCCGCCATAAGAAGCTCCTCGGGCCGGCGCACGTCAAGGACACCGGGCGGCGCACGCCCCGCGGCGCCATCGTCTGGCGTGCCGCCGACGGCCCCAAGCCTGGTCCGAGCCACCTCTCCCCCGCCGAGGCGCGCGACGAGCTCAGCAAGCTGCTGGCGCAGGCCGTGCGCGAACCCACCAACCCACGCCACAAGCGCGACCTCGACCACACCTTCGGCGAGGCCTGCGACGCCTGGCTTCACTACGTCGAACACGAGAAGGCGGGCCGGCCCTCAACCGTGCGCGACTACCACAACGCCCTGCGCTGCTACCTGCTCCCCGTGTTCGGCAAGGACACCTTGCTGCGCACGATCGACACCCGCAGCATCGACGCCTACCGCGAGCGCCTGCTCGCCGAGGGCGAGCTCTCGCGCCGCACGATCCAGAAGATCCTCGTCCAGCTCTACTCGATCCTCAAGCGCGCCAAGCGCAAGGGCTGGCTCGACGCCAACCCCGCCGAGGACGCCGAGCGCGTCACCGTCCCGCGCACCGGGGAGTTCACCGTCCTGACCCCCGACGAGGTCCATGCCGTTGCCCGCGCGGACGGATCGGAGCTCTACGGAGCCATCTACGTCACGGCCGCCTTCACCGGCCTGCGCCTGGGCGAGCTGCGCGCCCTGCGCTGGCTCGACGTCGACTTCGCCAACCGCATCGTCCACGTGCGCCGCAACCACGTCCGCGATGCCCACGGCGCCCCGAAGTCCCAACGCGTGCGAAGCGTTCCCCTGACCGACCCAGTCGCGGTCGTCCTCGACACGCTCAGCCACCGCGACACCAGCACCGGCCCCGAGGACCTCGTTTTCACCCTCGGCTACAACGAGCCCATCCATCAGGACACGGCCCGCAAGCGCTTCTACGCCGCACTCAAGCGCGCCGGCCTCGGACACCTGCGCGACCGAGACGGCAGCAAGCCTGAGAGCCGCATCGTCTTCCACGACCTGCGCCACACCTTCG
>JAXDHQ010000091.1:0-29466 GCA_034664395.1 Solirubrobacteraceae bacterium
CGCCGTGCAGCGCGCCGGTCACCAGGATCGCCTCGGCCCGGCGCAGGCGATCGACGTCGACCGGGGCGACCAGGACCTCGAACCCGGCGGCGCGGGCGGCGCGGAGGACCCGCGCGCGACGCGTCCCCGGCAGGGCGCGGGCCTCGACGGGCGGGGCGACGAGCGTGCCGTCCGCCGTCACCACGACGACGTTCGCGCGCGTCGTCTCGAGCACGTTCCCGTCGAGGTCGCACACGAGCGGCTCGTCCGGCGCCGTCGCCGCGGCCAGCGCGTCGACGAGCCGCCGGTCGGCCCACTTGTGGACGCCGAGGCCGCCGGGGACGGTGACGGTGCGCAGCCGCAGGTCCGCGCGACGCGCCGGCAGCGCGGTCACCGCGATCGTCGTGCTCCCGTCCGGCCGCAGGTCCAGGCGCAGGCGCGCGCGGCCGCCGGCGCCCGCGCAGGCCGCGCGCACCTCGCCCGCCAGCGACGGGGGCAGCTCGCGCCCGTACAGCGTGGCGGCGCTGGCCGCCAGGCGCGCGAGGTGCAGGTCGAGCGCGACGGGCTCGCCGTCGACGACGAGCACGGTCTCGAAGACGCCGGCCCGGGGATCGGGGCGCGGCAGCGGGCGTGGACCGAGGCGGAGCGGAACGGGAGCGCCCGAGCCCGCCGCCGCCTGCGCGTCGAGCGCTCCTCCGATCGCGGCGAGCAGCGGCGCGGCCTTGGTCGCGTACTCCGACGCCTCGGCGACCGGGTCGGAGTCGGCGACCACGCCCCCGCCGACCCCCAGCCAGATGTCCTCGCCGCGGACCTCGAACGTCCGGATGACGACGCTGAGCTCGAGTCCGGCCACCGGGCTCGCGAGCCCGATCGCCCCCGTGTAGACCTCGCGGTCGCTGCTCTCCAGCTCGGCGATGACGCTCATCGCGGCGACCTTGGGCGCCCCGGTCACCGAGCCCGGAGGGAACGCGGCCCGCACGAGGTCGCCGTCGCGGACGTCGTCGCGCAGCGTGCCGGCGACCTCCGAGACCAGGTGCCACACGCCGGCGTGCGCCCGCGCCTGCGCGAGCGCCGGCACCCGCACCGACCCGGGCCGGCACACGCGCCCGAGGTCGTTGCGCACCAGGTCGACGATCATCACGTTCTCGGCGCGGTCCTTCTCGGAGCTCTCGAGCGCGCGGCGCTCGGCCTCGGCCGCGCGCGGGTCCGACGGCCGGGGCCGCGTGCCCTTGATCGGCGCGCTGCGCACGGAGCGCCCGTGCCGCTCGAGGAACAGCTCCGGCGACAGGCTGACCACGGCGCCCCACGGACCGGCGACGTACGCCGCTCGGTCGGGTCCCAGCTCGGCGGCGGCGGCGGCGAAGAGGTCGATCGCGTCGCCGTCCAGGCGCGAGGACAGCCGCACGCAGAGGTTGGCCTGGAACAGGTCGCCGGCGGCGATGCGCTCGCGGCACGCCTCGACGGCCAGCGCGTGGCCGCCCGCGCCCGGCACGGATCGCCATGGCGCGGTGCCGAACGGTCGGGCCGTCAGGTCGGCGGAGGCCCGCCCGCGCAGCTCCTGCAGCCGGGCGTCGAGCGCGGCGGCGCGCGCGGGCGTCCACAGCGCCTCGAACCACCACTGCCCGGCCGCGTCCAGGCGCAGGACGTGGTCGTAGAACCCCAGCGCGGCGTCGGGCAGCGCGACGGGCCGGCTCGGAGGTCCCTCGCCGACCGGCTCCAGGCGCCGTCCGAGCCGGTAGCCCAGGTAGCCGAACCACCCGCCGCCGACCACCCCGTCGGCGCGCTCGTCCATCGCCGGCCGGTCGTCGAGCACGGCGAACGGGTCCTCGTCGGCGCCCGCGACCCGGATCGGCTCGGAGCCGATCAGCGCGCGACTGCCCGCCCACCGGCCGAGCGCCGCGAACGGTCGCTCGTCGCCGCGCACGAGCAGCGCGGCCGCCACCGGCGACAGCGTCCAGGGCAGGGGGATGCGAACGAGGCGGGCGATGGGCCTACGCGCGGACGCGGAGGTTGTCCGGGTCGTAGAGGACGTCCGGCGCGATCTCGGCGACCACCGGCTCGCCCAGCACCTCGACGCTCACGCGGTCGCCCTCGCCGAGATCCGGCGGCACGGTCGCGAGCGCGACGTTGCGCCCGACCGTGAACGCGTAGGCGCAGCTCCGCACGCGGCCGACGACCTCGCCGTCCACGCGCACGGCCTCGCCGCCGTAGAGCCGCAGGTAGTCGCCGTCGCCGACGAGCAGCGTCCGCAGGCGCCAGCGCGGCCCGCGCTCGCGCGCCGCCGCCAGCGCCGTCGCGCCGATGAAGCCGTCGCGATCGCCGTCGACGCAGAAGCCGACGCCGCCCTCGAACGGCGTGTCGCTCGCGGTGAGGTCGGTGCCGAAGGAGCGGTAGCCCTTCTCGATGCGCAGCGAGTCCAGGACGCGGTAGCCGCCGGCGCGGATGCCGTGCTCGCGCCCCGCGGCCATGATCCGGTCCCACACCTGCACCGCCCACTCGGGTGCGACGTAGAGCTCGTAGCCGAGCTCGCCGACGAACGTGATGCGCTGGGCCAGCACCGAGGCGCCGCCGACGGCGATCGCGCGCGCGGCGCGGAACGCCAGCGCCTCGCCCGAGACGTCGTCGTCGGTGACGGCCGCGAGCACGTCGCGGGCGCGCGGCCCCCAGATCCCGACGACCGCCAGGTCGTCGGTCTCGTCGCGCAGCTCGACCGGACCGTCGCCGGCGTCGGCGTGCAGCCGCAGCCACCCGAGGTCGGAGTCGACGGCGCCGGCGCCGGTGACGATCCGGAAGCGGTCCTCGGCGAGCCGGGTCACGGTCAGGTCCGCGACGATCCCGCCGCGCGAGTTGAGGAACTGGGTGTAGACGACGCTGCCCACCGGACGATCGACGCGGCCGTCGCACACGCGCTCGAGCAGGGCGAGCGCTCCGGGGCCGCTGACCGCGATCTTGCCGAACGAGGTCAGGTCGACGATCCCCACCCGCTCGCGGAACGCCGCGTGCTCCTCGGCGAGCCGGTCGAGGTAGGGGGGCGTGCTCCAGCCGAAGGCGCGCTGGTCCTCGCCGGCGCGCCGCCACCGCCGCCCCGGCTCGAAGTAGTCGGCGCGCTCCCAGCCGTTCTTGGCGCCGAACACCGCGCCGAGCTCCTCGAGGCGCACGTGCAGCGGGCTGAGCCGCCGCCCGCGCCCGGCCTGGCTGGAGTCCAGCGGGTAGCGCAGGCGGTAGTAGTAGCGGTAGGCCTCGCGGGCGCACTCCTGCGCGAACGCGGTGTCGCGGTAGGGACCGCCGAAGCGCCACGGCCGGTAGGCGTCGACGTCGATCTCGGTCTCGCCGCCGGTCATCCACTCCGCCAGGCTGCGACCCATCCCGCCGGCGCCGCCGAAGCCGTTGAGCGACAGGCCGGCCGCGACCCAGAAGCCGCGCACCCCCGGCATCGGGCCCAGCAGCGGGTTGCCGTCCGGCGTCATGGCGTCGGGGTGGCAGAGCAGGCGCACGACGCCCGAGTCCTCCAGGAACGGGAACCGGCGGATCGCGCCCTGCAGCAGCGGGGCGAAGCGATCCATGTCGGACTCGACCGGGCTCGCGCCGTGGTCCCACGGCACGCCGTCGGCCCAGCGGGCGACCGGGTCGGGCTCGTAGCCGCCGATGAGCATGCCGCCCGCCTCGGCCTTGCCGTAGACGAGGTTGTCGGGGTCCCGGAAGCACGGCGCGTCGCGCGGCAGCTCGTGGCCGGCGACCGCCTGCATCGCGACGTGCTGGTGGTCGACCGGGACCGACGGGATGAACGCCCCCACCATCGCCGCCACCTGCGGCGCCCAGATGCCGGCCGCGTTGACGACGCAATCGGTCTCGATCGCGCCGGCCTCGGTCACCACCGCCCGCACCGCGCGGTCGGGCCCGAGCTCGATGGCGGTCACCCGGGTGCGGACGCGGATGTCGACGCCGAGCGCGCGGGCGGCGTCGGCGACGGCATAGGTCGCGATGTGCGGGTCGACGTGGCCGTCGTCGGCCATCCACACCCCGCCGAAGATCGGCGCGCCGTCCGCCTCGGGCAGGCGCTCGAGCACCTCCTCGGGGGAGATGATCTCGGCCTCGAGGCCCACCCCGGCGGCGCGGCTCGCCGCCCGGCGCAGGTCGAGCAGGCTCTCCGGACTGGAGGCGATCCGCACGCTCCCGACGCGCTCGAAGACCCCGAGCTCGGCGTACAGCTCGACGCTGTAGCGGCGCAGGCGCATCATCGTCGACGACGGGTTGAACTGGGTGACGAGGCCCGCCGCGTGGTGCGTCGAGCCGCTCGTCAGCTCGCCCTTGTCGAGCAGGACGACGTCGCGCCACCCGGCCCGCGCGAGGTGGTAGGCGACGCTGCATCCGGCGATGCCGCCGCCGATGACGACGACGCTGGCTCGCTGCACTCCTCGCTGCTCCCTGCCGCCCACGGCAATCGGGCTATACCAAAGTGGCCGCGGAACCTAGTTGCAGACCCCCGTGGTGTCAAGGTTGACGGCCGCCCGGCGCCGCTGGTAGCGTCGCTGGACTAGACCATTGGTCCTGGAGGAGGGACGTGCGTCAGGGATCGGAGCTCGAGGAGGTCCTGGACATGGTCCCGGCGCTCGCCGGCCGCGAGCGCGCGGTGAGCCCGCTCCCCGGTGGGCTGACCAACGCCAACTACAAGGTCGTGACCAACGCCGGCGCGTTCGTCGTGCGGCGCTGGAGCGACGACACCGGCCTGCTCGCCATCGACCGCGACAACGAGTACGAGAACTCGGTCCGCGCTGCCGAGGTAGGCGTCGGCGCCGCCGTCGTGGGCTACCTGCCGGAGCGCAACACGATGGTGGTCGAGTACCTCGAGGGCCGCACGATGAGCCCCGAGGACCTGCGTCGCGGGGATCTGCTCCAGCACGCCGCCGACGCGTGCCGGCGGCTGCACGCCACCCGCCGCTTCCGCGACGACTTCGACATGTTCGAGACCCAGCCGCGGTACCTGGGGATCGTCCAGGAGCGCGCCTTCCGCCTGCCCGACCGCTACCTGGAGTTCGAGCCGCACGTCGCCGCGATCCGCGAGGCCTTCGCCGTGCGCGACGAGGGCACGGTGCCGTGCAACAACGACCTGCTCGCCGAGAACTTCATCCTCACGCCGGACGGCTTTCGGCTCATCGACTACGAGTACTCGGGCAACAACGACGCGTGCTTCGAGCTCGGCAACGTCTGGAGCGAGTCGAACCTGTCGCTGCCCCAGCTCGACGAGCTCGTCGGCGCCTACTACGGACGGCACCTGCGCCACAAGGTCGCGCGCGCCCGCCTGTGGGGCCTGGTCTCCAAGTACGGCTGGACGCTGTGGGCCTCGATCCAGGACGGCGTCTCGGACATCGACTTCGACTTCTGGTCGTGGGGGATGGAGAAGTACGACCGCGCGGTCGCCGAGTTCGACGGGCCGGAGTTCGAGCGCCTGCTCGAGGACGCCCGGCGCGCCGACTGAGGTCAGGTCGCCGTCGCCACGTGCACGACGAAGCGCGCGCGATCGCCCCGGTGGTGGTCGCGCCCGAGCTCGACGGGGGTGTCGTCCGCGGCGTAGGCGACCCGCTCGACCAGCATCAGCGGCGCGCCGACGGGGACGCCGAGCGCGCTGGAGTGGTGGGCCTCGGCGAGCACGGGCTCGAGGCGCTCGACGGCGCGCACCGGCGCGCAGCCGTAGGCGTCGCGCATCAGGTCGTACAGCGAGGCGCGCATGTCGTGGTCGAGCAGGCCGGGGAAGCGCTGCGCCGGCACCCACGAGTCCTCCAGCGTGAGCGGCTCGTCGTCGGCGAAGCGCAGGCGCTCGACGCGGTAGACGGTGTCCCCCGGGGCGAGCCCGAGCTCGCGGGCGACGGCGTCCGGCGCGGCGAGCTCGTTGATCGCCCGGATGCGCGCGTTCGCCGCCAGGCCCTGGCGGTGGACCATCTCCGTGAAGCCGGCGAACCGGCTCAGGTCGTGGTCGAGCTTGGGCCGGGCGACGAAGGTGCCGCGGCCGACGTCGCGCTCCAGCAGCCCGCGCTGGGCCAGCGACGCGAGCGCCGCGCGGGCGGTCATGCGGCTGACGCCGACCCACGTGGCGAGGTCGCGCTCGGGGGGCAGGCGATCGCCGACGCAGAGGCGCCCGGACTCGATCAGGTCGACGAGCCGCTCCTCGATCTGCGCGTACGCGGGGACGTCCGACGCGCGGTCCAGGCCCCAGCGCGCGGTGAAGAGGGAGTGGAGGGTGTCCGGTGCCGCGCCGATCCCGCAGTGACTACCACTCGGTCTAGACCATTGTCAACCGAGCCGAGGGAAAACGGGCGCGCTTGCCAGGCTGCGGCCAGATGGTCTATACCTTTCGCCGGCCATGGCAGAGCCACCTCAGCTTCCCGACTCGGCCCGCTGCGTCATCGTCGGCGGGGGCGTGGGCGGCGCCAGCATCGCCTACCACCTGGCCCGCCTGGGGTGGCGCGATGTCGTCCTGGTCGAGCAGCACGAGCTCACCGAGGGGACGACGTGGCATTCGGCCGGCTTCGTGGGCCAGCTCCGCTCGACCATCAGCCAGACGCGGATGATCATGTACTCCAGCGGTCTCTACCGCGAGCTGGCGGAGGTCACCGGCCGCGATCCGGGCTGGCGCGGCGTCGGCGGTCTGCGGCTGGCCACGACGCCCGAGCGCGTGGAGGAGCTGCGCCGGCAGGAGAGCTCGGCCACCACCTACGGGCTCGAGCTCGACCTCCTGACGGCGGAGCAGACCCGCGAGCGCCTGCCCCTGCTCGACGTCGACGACGTCCTCGCGGCGGCCTGGCTGCCGGGCGACGGCTACCTCGATCCCGAGCTCCTCGCCCTGGCCTTGGCCGAGGGCGCGCGGCGCAACGGCGTGACCTTCCACCCGCACACGCGCGTGACCGCCATCGACGTCGCGCACGGGCGCGTGACCGCGGTCCGGACCGACCGCGGCACCATCTCCACCGAGATCGTGGTCAACGCCGCCGGCGCGGCGGCCGGCCTCGTCGGCCGCATGGCCGGCGTGGCGATCCCGGTCGTCCCGATGCGCCACCAGTACGTGGTCACCGAGCCGCTCGATCCCCCGGTGGGCGAGGTGCCGACCGTCCGCGACCCCGATCGCATCATGTACTTCCGCCCCGAGGCCGGCGGCCTGCTCGTCGGCGGCTACGCGCGCCACCCGGTCACGTGGGACGCGGACGTCCCGCTGGCCGAGCCGCGCACGCTGTTCGACGCCGACATGGAGCGCTTCGACGAGTCGTGGTCGGGCGCGCGGCGGCGCGTGCCCGAGCTGCGCGACGCGACGCTGGCCAAGGTCGTCAACGGCCCCGAGGCGTTCACCCCGGACGGCGAGTTCATCCTCGGCGAGACCGCGGTCGACGGCTTCTGGGTCGCCGCCGGCTTCTGCGTCCACGGGCTGGCCGGCGCCGGCGGCGTCGGCAAGGTCATGGCGGAGTGGATCGTCGACGGCCAGCCCGAGTACGACGTCGCCGGCATGGACATCCGCCGCTTCGGGCCCCACTACCGCAGCCCGCGCCACGCCCGCGTGCGCGCGCTCGACGCCTACTCGCGCTACTACGACATCGTCTACCCGCACGAGGAGCGCGAGGCCGGCCGCCCCCTGCGCGTCTCGCCCGCCTACGCGCGGCTGCGGGCGCTGGACGCGAGCTTCGGCGAGAAGAGCGGGTGGGAGCGGGCGAACTGGTTCGACGGCAACGCCGCGGCCGGCGATCCGTCGCTGCGCCCGCGCGGCTGGGCCGGGCGCTTCTGGTCGCCGGCCATCGGCGCCGAGTGCCTGGCCGCGCGCGACAGCGCCGCGCTGTTCGACCAGTCCTCGTTCGCCAAGCTCGAGGTGCGCGGCGCCGGCGCCGCGGCTGCCCTGGACCGGATCTGTGCCAACGAGGTCGACCGACCGGTCGGCACCGCGGTCTACACCCAGCTCCTGAACCCGCGCGGCGGCATCGAGGCCGACCTGACCGTCACGCGCGTGGCCGAGGATCGCTTCCGCGTCGTCACCGGCACCGCCTTCGGCGTCCATGACCTCGCCTGGATCCGCAGGCACCTGCCCCGCGACGGATCGGTCGTCGCCGAGGACGTCACGGGCTCGCGCTCGTGCTACTGCCTGTGGGGGCCGGCGGCGCGCGACATCCTGGCGCCGCTCACCGACGACGACCTCTCCCACGAGGCCTTCCCGTTCCTGCGCGCGCGCGAGATCTCCGTCGGGGCGGTGCCGGTCTTCGCCCAGCGCATCACGTTCGTCGGCGAGCTGGGCTGGGAGCTGTACTGCTCGGCCGAGTTCGGCCAGACGCTCTGGGACCTCGTGTGGGCGTCGGGCCGCGAGCACGGGCTGCGCGCCGGCGGCTACCGCGCGATCGACAGCCTGCGCCTCGAGAAGGGCTACCGGGTGTGGGGCTCGGACATCACGCCCGAGACGACGCCCGACGAGGCCGGGCTCGGCTTCGCCGTGCGCATCGACAAGCCGGGCGGCTTCATCGGTCGCGACGCGCTGGTGGCGGCGCGCGAGGCGGGCGGGCCGCCCGATCGGCTGCGCTGCCTGGTGCTCGACGATTCGCGCGCGGTGTGCCTCGGCACCGAGCCCGTCCGCGTCGACGGCGTGCCGTGCGGGCGCGTGACCTCGGGGGGCTACGGCCACCGCGTCGGGCGGAGCATCGCCTACGCCTACCTGCCCGCCCGCACGGCGGTCGGCGACAGGGTGGAGGTCGGCGTGTTCGGCGAGTGGGTCGGCGCCGAGGTGGCGCGCGAGCCGCTCTACGATCCCGCCGGCGACCGGATCAAGGGCCTGGCCGGCGCGGCGGCCTGACCGGTGGCGCGGAGGGCGCTACCCTGAAGGTAGTTGCCCAAGCAACGACGACTCCCTGACTTCGGAAGGACCCCGCCGTGCACGTCGAGATCTGGTCTGACATCGCCTGCCCGTGGTGCTATGTCGGCAAGCGCCGGTTCGAAACCGCGCTCGCCGCGTTCGAGCACCGCGACGACGTGACCGTCACCTGGCGCAGCTTCGAGCTCGACCCGTCGGCGCCGGCCGCCCTCCGAGGACGGCGCGGAGCATCTCGCCGGCAAGTACGGCATGAGCCGCGAGAAGGCGCTGGAGATGCAGCGCACGATGACCGAGACGGCGGCCGGCGACGGCCTCGAGTTCCGCTTCGACCTCGCTCGCGGCGGCAACACGTTCGACGCGCACCGCGTGACCCACCTCGCCGCGGCCCACGGCCGCCAGGACGCCATGAAGGAGCGCCTCATGCGCGCCTACCTGACCGAGGGCGAGCTGATCGCCGACCACGCCGTGCTGACGCGGCTGGCGGTCGAGGTCGGGCTGCCCGAGGACGAGGTCCGCGAGGTCCTCGCCACCGACGCCTACGCCGCCGAGGTCCGCGACGACGAGCGCACCGCCTCGGCGATCGGGATCCAGGCCGTGCCGTTCTTCGTCGTCGACCGCAAGATGGGCGCGTCCGGCGCCCACCCGCCCGAGGCCCTGGGCGAGCTCCTGCGCCGCGGCTGGGAGGCGCGCCCCGCGATCCCGGTGATCGCCGAGGGCGAGAGCTGCGGCGTCGACGGCTGCTGAGGCCGAGGTCGGGCCGGCGGCGCGCCTCCGGCCCTCTCCGCGGTCGCTTCGCGCGGGTGCGCGGCCAGGGCGTTGTGGGGTGTGAGTCTGCCGTAGTCTCGTGACGTTCGTGGCGCGCGCCGTGGCGATGGCGTTCGAGTCGGGGTGATGGCGCACATTGGCGAAGCTGGGCTTCGCTTAAGTGCGCCAGCGGCTGGCGGGCCGACGGCGCGCGGGTCGGGCTGCGCAGCGCTGCCGCAGGGCCGCGACGAACCGCGCGTGTGCCGCCACACGCTCCGAGCCCGACGAGGGGTGGGCTGCAAAACCCGCCGCAGAGGGGGATAGGTCGGCCCACCCCCCGCGGTGCGGGGGCCACTGCGACGGCGGACCACCGGTTCGTCACGAGACGGCCGCGACGTCGCTTCCCCTCGGTGCCCTGTCCACCACCGACGCCCGCGGCAGCCCTCCCAGCCCCGCGACCCGCCGCCCGTGGCGACCTCCGCCGACGCTTCGCGCGGGTGCGCGGCCAGGGCACCGAGGGGAGCGAGCCTGCGTAGTCTCGTGACGTTCGTGGTGTGCACCGTCGTGGGTGGCGCTCGCGTCGGGGCGCTGGCGCACATTGGCGAAGCTGGGGTTCGCTGAAGTGCGCAGGCGGCCAGCGGGCCGAGGGCTGTGTGCGCCGTGGTGCGCAGCACCGGCGCAGTGGCGCGACGAACCGGGCGTGCCCCGGCGCACTTCGACCCGACAAGCGAGGGGTGTGGTCACTTGAGGTGCCCATGGCGACCCTTTCTGACCACACCCCCTTCCAGCCGGCGCCGCTGCGACGGCGGACCCCCGATTCGTCAGGAAACGCCCCCGACTTCGCTTCCCCTCGGTGCCCTCGCCGCGCAGCGCCGCCCGCGAGCGCGGAGACCGCCGTCCCGGAGGGCGGGCGCCCGCCCCCGACGGGTACCGTCCCGTCATGGCCACGAACGAGAAGCCCCAGGTCGACGTCCCCTCCGACCAGCCGCCCTCCTACCAGCTCGAGCTCGACGACATCGAGGTCGGCGACGGCGACGAGGCCGTCGCCGGGCGCGTCGTCGAGGTCCACTACGTCGGCGTCTCCTGGTCGACGGGCGAGCAGTTCGATGCGTCGTGGGACCGTGGCGACACGTTCAAGTTCGGCCTCGGCAAGGGCCAGGTCATCCCGGGCTGGGACCAGGGCGTGGCGGGGATGAAGGTCGGCGGCCGCCGGCGCATCACGATCCCGCCGAACCTGGCGTACGGCAAGCGCGGCGCCGGCGGCGTCATCGGTCCCGACGAGACGCTGGTCTTCGTCGTCGACCTCGTCGCCGTGCGCTGACGCTGGACGTCCGCGTGAGCAGGTGATTCGCGCCCACCAGTTGCGCCGCCGGTGGCCCGTTATGTCAGCGTGACGATCCGGCGGCCAAGCGCGCGACGGTGAGGCGGTGGCCGTGGAGCGCACGACGGCGAGGGAGCCGAGCGCCGCGGCGCCCACGACCGTGGGCGTGGTCGGGCTCGGCTACTGGGGACCGAACCTGCTTCGCGTCCTCGCCGAGATGGCCGACGTGCGGGTCAAGTGGACCTGCGACCTCGATCGCGAGCGCCTCGACCGCTTCCGGCAGCGCTACCCGGCGATAACGACGACCCGGCACGTCGAGACGGTGCTCGACGACCCCGAGGTCGACGCGGTGTTCCTCGCCACGCCGGTCTTCACCCACTTCGACCTGGCCTCGCGCTCGCTGCGCGCCGACAAGCACACGTTCGTCGAGAAGCCGCTCGCCCCGACGAGCGAGATGGCCGAGGAGCTGCGCCGGCTCGCCGACGAGCACGATCGGCGGCTGATGTGCGGCCACACGTTCATCTACAGCCCGCCGGTCCGCACGCTCAAGCGCATGCTCGAGCGGGAGGAGCTCGGCACCGTCTTCTTCGTCTCCTCCAGTCGCGTCAACCTCGGCCTGCATCAGCGCGACATCAGCGTGGTCTGGGACCTCGGGCCCCACGACTTCTCGATCCTGCTCTACTGGCTCGAGGAGATGCCGAGCTCGGTCCGGGCGGTCGGCCGTGACTCGATCGTCCGCGGGATCCCCGACGTCGCGTTCGTCACGCTGACGTTCCCCTCGGGCATCGTGGCCAGCGTCGAGCTGAGCTGGCTCGCGCCCAGCAAGCTGCGCCGGACCGTCGTGGTGGGCAGCGAGAAGATGGTGGTCTACGACGACGGGACGAGCGAGCCGCTGCGGATCTTCGACCACGGGGTCGTCTACCAGGATCCCGAGACCTTCGGCCAGTACCACCTGGCCTACCGCACCGGCGACATCCTCTCGCCCAAGGTCGCGACCTACGAGCCGCTCGTCGCCGAGCTCGCCGACTTCATCCGGGCGGTCCGATCGGGGGAGTCCCTGGACTGGCAGACGCGGCTGGCCAAGGACGTCGTCCGGCTGACCGAAGCGGCCGATCGGTCGCTGCGCGAGGGCGGAGCCGAGGTCAGCGTCGACAAGCCGCTCTTCGCGTCGATGCGCCCTCGCGAGGTCGCCGACGCCGTCGAAGGCAGTCCGATCCCGTGACGCCCGGGGACGTGGCGCACGCCGCGATCGATCCGACGCGGGCGCTCTCCGGGACGTCCGTGGTGGCCTTCCGCCACCGACCGCGCGACTCCGCCATCCGCAGGCTGCTGGCCGCCGGCGACGTGGTGGCCCTCGCCGCGGTGCAGCTCGCCGTGTTCGTCGTGATCGGCGGGTCGGTCGGCATCGGGCAGATGCTGTGGGCCGTCCCGGCCCTCCCCGGGTGGGTCGTCCTGTTCAAGGCCTACGGGCTCTACGACCGCGACATCAAGCGCATCAGCCGTAGCACCCTCGACGACGCGCCGTGGGTGTTCCACGCGATGCTCGTCGGGAGCCTGCTGTTCTGGCTCTACTTCCAGGTGGCCCCCGCCCGCGCCGTCGTCGCCAAGGAGCTGCTGGCGATCGCCGCCGCGTCGATGGTCGCCGTGCTCGTGCTCCGCGGCGCCACGCGGCGGGCGGCGAAGCGGCTGCTCGGGACCGGCCGGGTCCTGCTCGTCGGCGAAGGGCCGCAGATCGACCTCATCGCGCGCAAGATGCGCGCCCACCCCGAGTACGGCGTCGAGCCGGTCGGCATCCTCGCCGCCGGGCGGGCTCGCGTCGGGCCGGCCCGGCTCCCGATCCTGGGCCGGCTGGAGTCCGACGACCTGGCCCGCGTCGCGGCCGAGCACGGCATCGACCGCGTCGTCGTCTCGCACGCGGACGTCGACGAGGGCGACCTGCTCGACCTCGTGCGCCGCTGCCGCGAGCTGTCGATCAAGGTCAGCCTGCTGCCGCAGCTCTTCGACGCGATGGGGCCGTCGGTCGAGATCGACGACGTGGAGGGCGTGACCGTGCTCGGGATCAGCCCTCCGGTGCTGTCGCGCTCGTCGCGCCTGCTCAAGCGGACGATGGACCTCGCCGGCGCCGCCGCGCTGCTCGTGGCCGCCACCCCGCTGCTCGTCCTGGTCGCGCTGGCGGTGAAGCTCGACTCGTCCGGACCGGTGTTCTTCCACCAGGACCGCGTGGGCCGCCGGGGCCGGCGGTTCCGGCTCGTGAAGTTCCGGACGATGGTCGTCGGCGCCGAGCGCCGCCAGCAGGAGCTCGCGGCCCAGAGTCGCGATCCGCACTGGCTCCTGCTCGACCACGACCCGCGCGTCACGCGGGTCGGGCGGTTCCTGCGGCTCGCCAGCCTCGACGAGCTCCCCGAGCTCTGGAACGTCCTGCGCGGGGAGATGAGCCTCGTCGGTCCGCGCCCCCTGATCGAGGCCGAGCACCGGCAGCTCACCGGGTGGTCGCGCACGCGCGTGGACCTCACCCCGGGGCTCACCGGGCTCTGGCAGGTCCTCGGCCGGACGAACATCCCGTTCGAGGAGATGATCAAGCTCGACTACCTCTACGTCACCAACTGGTCGCTGTGGACGGACGTGCGGCTGATCCTGCGCACGCTCCCCGTCGTGGTGGCCCGCCGCGGGGCGAACTAGCCGGTCGGGCCATGTGCGGCATCGCCGGCATCCTCACTCCCGGCAGGGCGGTGGCGCCGGAGGCGCTCGCCGCCATGGTCGCCACGATGGTCCACCGCGGGCCCGACGGCGAGGGGACGTGGATCGACGGCGACGTCGGCATCGGGATGCGCCGGCTGGCGATCGTCGACGTGGAGGCGGGCGGGCAGCCGCTGGTCAACGAGGACGGCTCCGTGCGCGTGGTGTTCAACGGCGAGATCTACAACCACCGCGCGCTGCGCGCCGGGCTCGCCGCGCGGGGGCACCGGTTCCGGAGCGACACCGACGGCGAGGTGATCGCCCACCTCTGGGAGGAGCACGGGGCCGACGGCGTCGCGCGCCTCGACGGGATCTTCGCCCTCGCGCTGTGGGACTCCCGCCGGCGCGAGCTGCTGCTCGCCCGCGACCAGCTCGGCGTCAAGCCGCTCTACGTCCACCGGCGCGACGGCGAGCTGCGCTTCGCCTCGGAGCTCAAGGCCCTGCTCGCCGACCCGGCCGTCGCGCGCCGGCTCGACCTCGTCGCGCTCGATGCCCACGTCACGTTCCGGTTCACCCCGTCGCCGCTCACCCTGCTGGAGGGGATCGAGAAGCTCGAGCCGGCCACGTGGCTGCTCGTCGACGGCCGCCGCGAGCGGCGGGTGCGCTACTGGGATCCGGCGCCGGTGCAGCGACGCGACCTGTCGCTCGAGGAGGCCGCGTCGGAGCTGCGCGAGCGGCTGCGCGCGGCCGTGCGTCGACAGATGATGAGCGACCGGCCGATCGGGGCCATGCTCTCGGGCGGGATCGACTCGGCGGCGGTCGTCGCGTTCATGGCCGAGGCGAGCGGCCAGGTGAAGACGTTCACGGTCGGGTTCGAGGGCGGAGGCGATTGCGACGAGACCGGCCTCGCGCGCGAGACGGCCTGCCGCTTCGCGACCGACCACCACGACGTCGTCCTCCCGGCCGGGGACTTCCGCGACGAGCTGCCGGCGGCGATCGAGCGCCTCGAGGAGCCCGTCGGCACGAGCTCCGCGATCGGGTTCGGCGAGGTCTCGCGCCTGGCGGCGCCGCTCGTGCCGGTCCTGCTGAGCGGGCAGGGCGCCGACGAGCTGCTCGGCGGCTACTGGCGCTACGTCGGCGAGTGGATCGCCGCACGCACGACCTCGGTCGTGGACCACCTCGGGTTGCGGCGTCCGCTGGCGGTCGCCGCAACCCATACGCGCTCGGCGCGCCTGCAGCGCGGCCTCGGCGCCCTGCGCCATCCGGACACGCTCGAGCGCTTCCTGCACGTCTACGCCGTCTTCGACGACGCCCAGAAGGCCGCCCTCTACGGATCCGACCTGCGCGCAGCGGCGAACGGCAGCGAGCGGCCGTCGCAGGCGGTCGAGCGCCATCGCCTGCGCGCCGCCGAGCGCGACTCGCTCGGCCAGATGATGTTCGTCGACACGCGGCTCTGGCTGCCCGACGACCTCCTGCTCGTCGGGGACAAGATGGCGATGGCCGAGTCGGTCGAGATGCGCGTGCCGTTCCTCGACCGCGAGTTCGTCGAGTTCGTCGAGTCGCTTCCCACCGCGTTCAAGCTCCGGCGCGGGGTGCGCAAGCTCGTCCACAAGCGCGCCATGGAGCCCGTCCTGCCGAAGGCGATCGTCCACCGCAAGGAGCGCGGCTTCCAGACGCCGATGGACCGCTGGCTGCGCGGACCGCAGATGGGCGACTTCGCCCGCGAGGTCCTGCTGGACTCGGGAGGCATCTGCGGCGGCCTGATGCAGCGCGCCGCGATCGCCGGGCTACTGGATCGCCACCGCGCCGGCACGGCCGACCACACGCGCCAGATCTTCTGCCTGCTCTCGCTCGAGCTGTGGGGACGACGGTTCCTCGGAGCGCCGGCCCCGACGTCGCGAGTCCTGGAAGGGAGCGCCGCATGAACCCCGCTCTCGTCGCCCACCTTGCGTGCCCCGCCTGTCGCGGCGAGCTGGTCGCCGAGGTCGCCGAGACGCGCGGCGACGAGGTCGTCTCCGGCACGCTGTCCTGCTCGGGGTGCCGCAGCGACTTCCCGATCGTCCGCGGCGTCCCGCGCATGAACCACGACACGGAGGGCCTGACCGCGGTGGCCGAGAGCTTCGGCTACGAGTGGAAGGCCCATCACGCGGGAGCGTTCGAGAGCACGACGCTGTTCGGGCGCACGCTGCAGGAGGATTGGGACTACTACCTCGCGGGCCTGGGAGTGAGCGACGAGGACGTCCAGGGCGCGGTGGCCTTCGACGGCGGCTGCGGGTCGGGCCGGCTCACGCGGCAGATCGGCGAGCACGGCGCGACGCTGGTCGTGGGCATGGACCTCAACGAAGCGGTCGACGAGGCCTACGCGCACTGCCGGGATCGCGAGAACGTCGCGATCGTCCAGGGCAACATCTTCTCGCCGCCGTTCAAGCCGGGCACGTTCGACCTGGTCTGGTGCAACGGCGTCATCCATCACACGCCGGACGCCGCGCGCGGCCACCGGGCGCTCAGCGCCCTGGTGAGGCCCGGCGGGCGGCTGTACGTGTGGGTCTACGCGAAGCGCTTCAACCCGTTTCGCTTCGTCAAGGACGTCTTCGACGTCCTGGGGATCACCCGGCTGCCGGCGCGCGGGCTGCTGATCGTGGCCAAGGCGATCTCGTATCCGTCGTGGGCGCTCCTGCAGGTCTATCGCGGCGTCCGCTCGCTGCCGCCGCTGCGGCCGCGCGGCGCCTGGGCGCGGCGCACGACGCGCGCGCGCCGGATCGACGAGCTCCAGCTCACGTGGTTCGACGCGCTCTCGCCGGAGCACGACTCGCGCCACACCGAGGCCGAGGTCATCGGCTGGTTCGCCGAGCAGGGGTTCACCGGGATCGCGGCCGTCGAGGAGCCGAAGGTCGGCGTCCGTGGGATCGCCCCAGGCGACGGACGCCTGGCGGGGGCGAGCGCGTGATGCGGGTGCTGGCGATCACCAACGCGTGGCCGCATCCGGACAAGCCGTGGTACGGCTCGTTCGTCGTGCGCCAGATGGACTCGCTGCCCGGCGCCGGCGTCGACGTCGACGTGATCCCGATCTACGGGCGGTTCTCGCCGCTGCGGTCGCTGCCGGCGTACCTGCGCGCCGCGCGCAGCGTCATCGCACTCAACTTCGGGCCGCGCCGCTACGACGTGGTGCACGCGCATTTCGGTCATTGCGGGTTACTGGCATGCCTGCAATTCCGCTACCCGGTCGTCCTCACCTATTACGGATATGACATCGACATGCCGGCCGAGCATCGCGAGGGCGCTCGCACGAAGCTCGAGCGGTGGGTCTTCATCCGGCTGAGCCGGCTCGTCGCGGCGACGATCGTGCAGTCGCGGCGCGAGCTGGCCTGCCTGCCCCGCCGCGCGCGCCCGCACTGCTCGGTGATCCCGAGCGGCGTCGACCGCGACCTCTTCCGGCCCCTCGAGCGGGCCGAGGCCCGGCGCCGCCTGGCATGGAACGGCAACGACGCGCCGGTGACGCTCTTCCCGTACGACCCGGGGCGCTTCACCAAGCGCTTCGCGCTGGCGCAGGCCGCGGTCGAGGCGGCGCGCAGGCGCGTGCCGGATCTCGAGCTCGTGGTGTGCGATCGCGTGGCGCCCGACCGCGTCCCGGACTACATGAACGCCGCCGACGCCCTGATCCTCAGCTCGGTGGCCGAGGGCTCTCCCAACGTCGTCAAGGAGGCCATGGCCTGCAACCTGCCGATCGTCAGCGTCGACGTGGGGGACGTGCGCGACGTCGTCGACGGCACGCGCAACTGCCACATCCTCCCCGCCGAGGCCGAGACGCTCGGGCAGGCCCTCGTCGAGGTGCTCGACGCCCTGCCGGAGCGATCCGACGGCCGCGGGCGCAGCGCCCACCTGGGCCTGGCGGAGACCGCGGGCCGCCTGCGCGCGGTCTACCGGTCAGCGCTGGGGCGAGGGCCCGGGGTGCTGGGATTCCTCGGCCGGCGGCGATCGGCGTCCGCGTGAGTTGTGCGGCGCCCCGGCCGTTGTTGGGTGGGGCAGGAGCGCCCCGACCGCGATGAGAACGATCCTGGCATTCCTCGGGCGCCTCGTGGGGGCGGCCCTCCTCGTGGGGGCGGTCTCGGGGGCGGCCTACGCCGTCGGCCACGCCACGCGCATGGACCCGGGGCACCTCGATCGCGCGCTGGCATCGTCGAGCGGGCCGCGGGCCGCCGCACGCGCCACCCCGGCGCCGTCGCCGCGCCGCGGCGCGGCCGAGCGCCGCCGCGCCGCCGCGCCCAGGCGCGCGGTCGATCGCGGCAGCGTCGTCGTCGCCGTGCTCAACGCCACGACTACGCCGGGCGTCGCGCGCACCGCCTCGGACGCGCTCACGGCGGCCGGCTTCGCGCGCGGAACCGTCACCAACGACGGCCGCACGCGGTCGGCGACGAGAGTCCTCTACGCGCCGGGCAACCGCGACGGCGCCCTCGCCGCGGCGAAGGTCCTGCGGCTCCGCGGCGGCGCCGTCCGCTCGATCGACGCCGCGACGCGCGCGCTTGTGGGCACCGGCGCCGGGGTCGTGGTCAGCATCGGAGCCGACCGGGCGCAGCCCCCGGGGCGATGACCGGTCGGCTCGGCAGGCGCCGCGCCGCCGGCTGCGCCGCCGCCCTGATCCTCCTCGTCGCGCCGGCGGTGGCGCGCGCGGACTGGGACCAGGTCGCGATCGCGCCGTCGAGCGCCATAGACGGCTACACCTCCGAGGTCAGCGTCCTGCCGGGGCAGCGCGTCCACTTCCACGTCAGGACGAATCCGGCGCGACCGTACCGGCTGGACGTCTATCGGCTGGGCGCGTGGACGGGCAGCGCGCCCGACCGGCTGGCCTGCGTCCCCTCGTGCCGCGGCTCGCGGACCGGCCGCGCGTGGCCCATCCCCAAGCCCGACCCGCGGACCGGCGAGCTCGACGCCGGCTGGCCGGTGACGGCGAGCTTCCGCGTGCCGGCCGCCTGGCGCAGCGGCTACTACGTCGCCAAGGCGGTCCTGACCGCCGGCTCGCGCAAGGGCCACGGTCGGCTGATCCCCTTCATCCTGCGCGCGCCCGCCGGCAACCGGTCGGCGATCCTCGTCCAGGCGGCGGTCAGCACCTGGCAGGCATACAACCACTGGGGCGGCAAGAGCCTCTACCCCTACAACAGCACCAACGGCGTCGCGGCCAACCACGTCTCCTTCAACCGCCCCTACTTCGACGTCGGGGTCGGGGGGCAGTCGCTGTTCGATTGGGAGATCCAGCTCGTGCGCTTCCTCGAGCGCGAGGGCTACGACGTCACCTACACGACCGACGTCGACGTGCACCGCGATCCCGGCGAGCTGCTGCGCCACCGGCTGGTGATCGCCGCCGGGCATGACGAGTACTGGAGCAAGGAGCAGTTCGACGGCTTCGAGACGGCCCGCGACGCCGGCGTCGACCTCGCCTTCTTCGGCGGCAACACGGCCTACTGGCAGGCCCGCTACGAGGACCGCGAGCGCACGCTCGTCGAGTACCGCGCGAACGATCCCTATCCGGACCCGTCCCGGCGGACGATGAAGTTCCGCGACCTGTCGCCGGCGCGACCGGAGTGCCACCTGCTCGGCGAGATGACGCCCGACGATGGCGCGCTCCTGGCTGGGCCGGGCCTGGACCTCCCGGTCGACGACGCCGCGCTGAGCAACCCGTGGTTCGCGGGCACCGGCTTCGGCCCGGGAAGCGTGCTCAGCCGCGTCGTGGGCTACGAGTGGGATCGCTTCCAGAGCTGGTGCCTGACGCCGGGGACGCCGACGATCCTCTTCCACCTCGAGGGCGTCCCGCCGCTCGCGAGCGCCGACTCGGTGACCTACTCGACGCCCGCCGGTGCGACGGTGTTCACCGCGGGCACCTTCCAGTTCAGCTGGGCGCTCGACGGCTACGGCGCGGCGGGCACGCGCGTCGACCCGCGCCTGCAGCAGTTCGTGCGCAACATGCTCAACTCGATGCTCGGCACGCCGCAGGGCGCCGCATGACCGTCCGCGCCCGCGTCGCCCGTCACGTGCCCGAACGGGTGCGACCGCCGCTGGCGGGCCTGTACCACGCGGCCCGCGCCAATCCGCTCTCGACGAGCGCTGCGAAGCGCCGGCTCGCGCGCACGCTCCCGCCGGAGCAGGGGCGGCTGCTCGGGGCGGCCCAGCACGCCGCGTCGCCGCGCGACTCCGTGTCGTCGGGCGGCTGGCCGCACTACCTGCGCGTGGGCCTCGACGCGGTCCGCTGCATCGACGCCGCGCTCGCCGCGACGTCGACGGGCGAGCCGGCCACCGTGCTGGACCTGCCGTGCGGCTGGGGGCGCGTGATGCGGTTCCTCGCGGTGCGCTTCCCGGACGCCTCCCTGACGGCCAGCGACGTCGTCGACGACGCGACCGCGTTCTGCGCGCGGCGCTTCGGCGCGCGCCCGGTCCGCTCGTCGCCCGCGTTCGACGACGTCGACCCGGGCGCGCGGTTCGACCTCGTCTGGTGCGGATCGCTCGTGACGCACGTCGATGCGGGCGACATCGACGCGCTCCTGCGGCTGGTCGCACGCTCGCTCGCGCCCGACGGGCTCGCGGTCGTCACCGCCCACGGCGAGGAGGCGGCGCGGCGCATCCGCGACAGCGACGCCCTGTACGAGCTCGGTCGGGCACGCGCGGCCGCCGTCCTCGCGAGCTGGGACCGCGACGGCTTCGGATTCGCCGCGCTGCCCGAGAGCCGGCTCGAGGGCGCGTCCGAGGCGGCGCCGTACGGCATCTCGCTGACCTCGCGGGCGTGGATGCGCGCCGCGGCGAAGCGCGCGGGGCTGCACGAGGCGCACTTCGCCGCACACGACTGGGATGGCCACCAGGACGTCTACGGGTTCGTGCTCGACCGGTAGGCCCGCGCCTCGCGCACCAGCCGCCGGCTCCACGCCCGCCAGCGCGCCGGCTGCTGGACGAACGCGGCGGCGGCGAGCGGGACCGCGCGCACCGCCAGCCGTGCGGCGGCGACGCCGTGCCTGCGGGCGAGAGCCTGGCGCAGCAGCTCCCACTCCAGCGACGCGCGGTAGTGAAGGATCCGGCGCCGGGCGATGCGGCGCTGGCGCGAGGTCAGGGCGCCCCGCCGCAACGCGCGCCGGTAGGTGACGATGGCCCCCTCGGCGCGCGCAACGCGGTTCCACGAGTAGGAGGCGGGATGGTCGCGATAGACCGCCAGCGGCTCGCGGACGACGACCGCCTCGTAGCCGCCCTCGAGCAGGCGCAGCCAGAGGTCGTAGTCGTCGAAGCCGAGGCACTCCGAGGCGAACGCTCCCCCGACGCGCTCGAACGCCGCCCGCGGGAGGAGCGCCCGCGGGAACACCTGGTTCTGGCGGACCATCCCGTCGAGGTCGAGGGGATCGGCCAGGCCATAGCGCCCGAACCACGTCTCGCCGGTGATGCCCTCCGGCGTGAGGAAGAGCCCGTCGCAGGTGACGACGCCGGGGCGCCCCCCGGCGGCCAGGGCGGCGTCGTAGGCGCCGACCATCCGCGTCAGGTAGTCCTCTCCCAGGGCGTCGTCGTGGTCGAGCAGGCACAGCAGCTCGGCCCCGTGCGCGGCGCGGGCGGCGATGGTGCGCGCGGCACCGACGCCGACGTTGCGCTCGAGCCTCAGCGCCGTGATCCGTCCCGGATGGCGCTCGGCGAACGAGCGCGCGACCGCGTAGGTGTCGTCGGCGGAGGCGTCGTCGACGACGATCGCCTGCCAGTCGCGATAGGTCTGGCGGACGACCGATTCGAGCGCCTCGGGCAGCAGGTCGGAGCGGTCGTGGGCGGGGACGATGACCGCGACCCGCGGGGCGGCGGAGGCCGTCATGCGCGCTAGTGGTGGGCGAGGCTCGGCTCCGGCGCCTCGCCGGCGCGCGGCCGCGCCGCGCCGCCGTACATGGCGCCGTAGTAGCCGTCCTGGCGCGTGATGCCGTTGACCACCGTGCCGAGGGCCGGCGCCCCGATGTGGCCGAGCTGGCTGGTCAGGAAGCTGACCGCGTCCCGGGTCGTCCGTCCGAGGCGGGTGACGACGATGACGCCGCCCACCTTGGTCATGAGCGGGATGGCGTCCGGCACCACAGACATGGGCGGCGTGTCGATGACGACCAGGTCGTAGAGCTCCTGCGCGAGGCGGATGAGGTGGTCCATGCCGGGCGACTCGATCAGGCCGGCGATGCCGTCGTTCCCCGTCCCGGCCACGATGACGTCGAGCGTGCACGGCGCGGACGAGCCGTTGCGCTGGCCCGCGACGACGACCTCGTTGACGACCTCGGCGAACGATGCGGTGCCGCGCAGCACGTCGGTCACGCCGCGGTCGGTCTCGACCCGGCAGCGGTCGGCCAGGCTCGGCTGGCGCAGGTCGGCCTCCAGCAGCAGCACGCGTTCGCCCGCCCGCGCGCTCACGGCCGCGAGGTTCCAGGCGACGGTCGTCTTGCCGTCGCGCGGACCGGCCGACGTGATGAGCACCGAGCCGAGATCGCGGTTGTCGTTGTAGTAGCGCAGGCTCGTGCGCAGCATGTGGAAGGCCTGGCTCTCGGCGACCGGAAGCCCGGCGAGGCCGGGCGGCTCGGCGAGCGCGCGGCTGCGCGGGATCGCGCCCAGGACGGGCAGGTCGACGAGCTGCCCCAGCTCGGCGGGGTCGTGCAGCCGGCGATCGAGCATCTCGAAGAGCAGCGCCAGCGCGATGCCGAGGACGAGGCCGAGACCGAGGCCGATCAGCCCGTTGCGCTGCGGCTTGGGCGAGATCGGCGTGCCGGGGACGTCGGCCCGCTGGGCGAGCTCGACGTTGCCCGTCGTGGCCGCGGCGAGCGCGCGCAGGTCGCCTTGGCGCTGCAGGAGCTGGTCGCGCTCGCCGGCGAGCGCCCGGCGCTCGGCCGCGTGCTGGCTACGCACGCGCCGAGGGGCCCGGTGACGGATCCGCTGCAGCACGGCGAGCCGGCCGTTGATGGCGCTCAGGCGGGCGTTCAGCGCGTCCTGGGCCTGGTGCACGTCGCCGGCGGCGGACGCCTGGCGCAGCCGGATGAGCTCCCGGGCGTAGGCGTTGGCGAGCGTGGCCGCGACGATCGGGCTCGCGTCGGTCGCCGAGACGGTGGTCAGGTCGCTCGTGCCGACCGGGTCGAGCCGGACGCGAGCGGCCACCTGGTCGCCCGCGATGCCGAGTCGGCGGCCCGTGCTGGCGGCGACGACCGGGAGGGTCGCGAGGCTCAGGTCCGTGGCGGCCTGGCGCTCCTGGTCGGTGCTCGAGGCCTGGCTCGACGTCCCGCTGAGCAGCGCGGACGGCCCGGACTCCTGCGCGAGCAGCGTCGCGGAGGCCCGGTACTGCTTGGTCTGCGCGAGCGAGTAGGCGACAACCGCGGCCGGCACGAGCACCGCGCAGAGCGCGATGAGCCCGATCCTGCGCCGCAGGATGCGGAGGAAGCTCGAGGAGGCGGGGCTGCCGGATGAGGTGTCCTGGGCCATGGAGTCCTCCTAAGTAACGGCCCGCTCCGTCGCCTGCTGATGCCGGTGACGGTGGGCCGCGTCCAGGCTCCCGCTGAGCGCCAGCAGCGGCATCATCGTCGCGGTGCCGGCGAGCGGGTCGTCGGCGCTGATGCTCACGACGAGCAGCAGCGCCCAGATGGCGAACAGCAGCCTGCCCAGGGGCTGAAGCTCCCACGCGTCGCGGGCCAGGCGGTGCGCGGAGCGCACGAGCACCACGAAGAACGCGCCGAACGCGACGAGCAGGATCACCCCACCTTCGACGAGCAGGCGCACGACGAGGCTGTGGGCCTCGAACGCATAGCCGGCCTGGCCGTGGTGCTCGATGGGGACGCGGGGGTTGACGTAGATCGTGCTGCGCAGGCCGTAGCCGAAGACGGGCGACGCGCGCCACTTCTCCAGGAGCCCGCGCCAGTTGTCCCGCCGCCACTGCCAGGACTCGTACGTCGGCGGCGCCGTGGCGGTGGCCTGCGACGAGGGCAGGACGCGATCGTGGACGGTCGGCACGACGGCGGCGACCGCCATCACGGCGATCGCCACGGCCAGCACCACCCGCCGGTGCCGGCGCCACCCCAGCACCATGACGCCGGCGACGAAGACGAACCAGCCCTCGCGCGTCAGGGTGCCGATCAGCGGCGTGCAGATGACCACGACCGCGGAGACGCGCACCCAGGGACGCAGCCACCCGCGCGGCAGGAAGAGGAGCACCAGCGCCGTCACGGCGAGGAACGTCGAGAACGGGACCGGGCTCACGAACGGACCCGAGACCCGTCCCACGCCGAGCCCGGGCGCGACCGGAGGGCCGTTGATCCACTCCCGTATGCCCAGCACGGCGGGGACCACGCCGCTGAGCCCGACGACGATGAACAGGCGACGCGCCCGCTCGGGCGTGCCGAAGAGGTTCGCCGCGGCAACGTAGGCCGCGAAGAGCGCCGCGAGGCGGACGAACTCCGTCACCGGCACGAGGCCGACCACGCCGCCCAGCTTCATCCGCGCCTGGACCGCGCTCACGGCGCTGACGCCCAGGGCGAGGGCGAAGACCGGCGCCGCCGCTGGCCAGGTCACGCGCCGGCGCCGGGCCACGTCGAGCGCCGTCGCGAGGATGAGCGCCAGGCCGAGTCCCCCGGCGAGGTTCGCGGACCGCACTCCGGCGGTGGCGCTCCCGACGTCGTCGAGCAGCGGACGCACGAGCAGGAAGAGCGCGAGGAACAGCGCGGGGCGCACGGCCCCGAGCGTCACGAACAGGGCCAGCCCGAGGATCGCGAAGGCGCGCCAGTCGCCCGTGGCGGCGACCAGGCAGCCGCCGAGGAGGCTCGCGGCGGCCGCGACCGCGAGCTCCGCCGGACGCCCGTCGCGCAGCCGCGGCTGCGGCAGCGCCCGCAGCGGGAGCCCCAGGCTCCGGGCTGTCATCGCGCTCGCGTGACGTGCGGCGCGCGCACCGCTACACGCTGCCGTTGGTGGCCCGCACGCGGAACGGGAGGCCGCCGTCGTGACTCAGGTGCCAGGCCTCCGAGCGGCACGTCGGGCAGACGCCCCAGCGACCGGTGACGGTCCACCCGGCCCGGACGAGCTCGCCCCGCGAGCGCAGCGGCGCGTCGGACTGGCACACCGCGCAGCGCGCGCGGGGGCGATGCAGGACGCCGGCGACGGCCTCGCGCCAGCGCGAGTCGGGAACCGCGCCGGACGGCCCGTTGGATGCGATCGCGGCCGCTTCGGGCACCGGCTCCGGCTCCGCGACCTCCGGCTCCGCGACCTCCGGCTCGGCCTGGGCCACGGGCGGCTCCAGGCGGGCGGCGAGCGCGGCGACCTGGTCCTCCAGGCCGGCCAGGCGCTCGAGGACGCGATCGAGCATCGGCGCGATCGGAGGAGACGGCCGCGCGTCGGCCGAGCCGAATGGGAGACGATCATGTTCGCGCTGCTGGGTGAACCGCATGTCCTTCCCTCGTCGAGAGGTCGGCCGCGTGCCGGTGCGGACCTAGATCAACGCTCGGAGCGGACGCTTTCTTCCTCGCGGCGCGCGCGCCCACCGTGGCGTCCGCGAACAGGTCCACGAGGGCGGCGCCGCGATCGCGCAGGGCGGCCAGGCCCTCCGGCGAAGCCTCGCGGGGCGCGATGGGGAGCAGGTCCGCGGCCGCGTGCAGCGTGCGCAGGCGCCCGCGGTCGCGTAGCCAGGCGTCGACGGCGGCGGGGCGGCCGGCGAAGAGGCTGAACGTCGGCACGCCGAGCAGGGCCGCCTCGCGGGTCATCGTGCCGCCGGCGCCGAGGACGAGGTCGGCGGCGTGCAGCAGCGAGCGCGAGTCGAGCGCGCGGTCCGGTACGACGAGCCGCTCCTCGCCGAGCGCCGCGAGAGCCCGCCGCTGCTCGGGATGGCGGGCGAGCACGACGCAGCGGACGTGGTCCTGCCCGACGGCGGCGCCGATCGCCTCGAGGAACAGCGGGTTCTCGAGCTGGTGGTAGAGCGCCCGCGACGGCGGGGTGCGCGCGACGACGATCGCCGTCCCGGGCGTTCGGTCCAGGCCCAGCCGCCCGAGCACGCCCGCGTCGGGCTCGAAGTCGCCGAGGTAGAGCTCCTCCTTCAGGCCCGGATACCACCGCACCTTCGGCCCGCGCGCCCCGTGTCGGGCGACCTCGCGGGAGCCGCGCAGCGCCTCGGGCAGCAGGACGCGGTCGGCGAGCCGGAACGCGAGGTGGTTGGCCGGCTGGTGCTCGAAGTCCATCGCCGTGACGATCCGCAGGCCCAGGCCGCGCGCGGCGACGATCTGCGCGTAGGAGTTGTGCGACAGCGCGACGCCGGGCCGGCGGGCGCGGGCCCACGCGCGGAGGTCGCACACGCGGCGCGCGAGCTGCCGCGCCTTGGCGGCGCGCCCGCCCGGGCTCGCGCCGCCGATCACCTCGACCTCCGGCCAGCGCTCGAGCGCGAGCTCGACGGTCTGCGCGTTGTCGCGCGCGGTCAGCACGACGTCGTGTCCCCGCTCGCGCAGCGTCCGCGCCACCGGCGCGAAGAGCAGCGGGTGCGGCGAGTTGGCGAGGTCGATCCAGACCTTCACGTCGCGGCCGCCTCGGGCGCGCGAAGCTCGCGGGCCTGCGCCTCGACGACGTCGGCCACCCGCTCGGCGGCGCGCCCGTCCCACAGCGCCGGCGGCCCGGCGGGAGCGGGCACGCTCGACAACGCACCCAGGAGGTCGGGGATCCGGGCGGGATCCAGCCCGAGCAGGGTGTTCGTCCCCTCGCGCAGCGTGACCGGGCGCTCCGTGTTGTCGCGCAGGGTGAAGCACGGCACGCCGAGGAACGTGGTCTCCTCCTGCACGCCGCCGGAGTCGGTGAGGACGGCCGCGGCGTCGGCCTCGAGCGACAGGAAGTCGAGGTAGCCGACCGGATCGACGATCCGCACGCCCGGCGGCACCACGATCCCGGCCATCATCTTCCGCGTCCGGGGGTGGACGGGGAAGAGCACGGGCAGCACGCGGGCCACCTCGCCGAGCCGCCCGAGCGCCTCGCCGAGCAGCGGCCCGTCGACGAGCGCCGGGCGATGGAGCGTGACGAGCAGGTAGTCGCCCGGGGCGAGGCTGCGGGCGCGGGCCGCCCCGGCGGCCCGGAAGCGCTCCTCCAGCGCCACGAGGCTGTCGATCATCGTGTTGCCCACGAGGTGCATCCGCTCGCCGGCGATCCCCTCGGCGCGGAGGTTGGCGATCGCGTCCTCGCAGTGCAGGAACAGGTGGTCGCAGAGCGCGTCGGCGACGACGCGATTGACCTCCTCGGGCATCGTCCGATCGAAGCTGCGCAGGCCGGACTCGATGTGGGCCACGCGGATCCCGAGCTTCACCGCGACGAGCGTCACCGCCAGCGTCGAGTTGACGTCCCCGGGCACGAAGACGAGGTCCGGGCGCTCGAGGTCGAGCACCGGCTCGACGCGCTCCATGATCCGCGCCGTCTGGGTCGCATGGCTGCCCGAGCCGACGCCGAGGAGATGGTCGGGCTGCGGCACCCCGAGCTCATCGAGGAACACGTCGGACATCAGCCGGTCGTAGTGCTGGCCGGTGTGGACGAGCACGTGGCGCGCGCCGGGGAAGCGCGCTCGCATCTGGGCGATGACCGGCGCGGTCTTGACGAAGTTCGGCCGCGCGCCGACGACGTAGAGGAAGCGCGCCTCGCCCACGCCCCAACAACGGCGCCGGCGCCGGCGTGCTGTCGCGTCAGCCCGAGCGATGCGCCGGTCGCCGGGGGCGGTCGCCGCGGCCGCGCCGGCGGACGAGCAGCAGGGCGGCGGCGGCGAGCGCGCCGGCCGCGCCGACGATCAGCGGCGCGCGCGACGGCTCGGGCGTCGATGATGCCGCGCGCCCGGCCGGGGTGCCGGCGCCGAAGGCGGCGCGCTCGGCCTCGGCGCGCGTGGTCGCGACGACGAGCCCGCCGAGATCGAAGTGGACGTACGGGCGCGACTCGCCCTTGTAGAGGCCGTAGTGGACCCTGAGCGATCCGGGATACACCGGGCCGCTCACGAGGTTCGCGCCCTTCACGTCGAAGCCGAGCGTCCATCGCCGGTGGGGCGCGACGCGGTAGAAGCACTGCGACAGCCCGGTGTTCGACGGGTCCTCCGACGATGACCAGCGGTAGTGGCAGGAGAAGTCGATCCACCGGTCCTTGACGACGCGCAGGCCGCGCACGTTGGCGTAGCTGATGCTGCAGGTGTTCTTCCCGCCGGTGAGGATGTAGCGCCAGCGGTCGGCGCGGCGCTGCGGATTCGGGTCCTCCATGTACAGGCTGTTCGCCGGCCCCTTGATCCCGCAGATCGGGAAGTTGTCGCCGCTGAACAGCGACACGAGATAGACCATGTGCGGGATGTCGGAGTCGGACGGGATGTAGACCGACCACGCCCACCAGTCGTCCTTGCCCTCGGCGTCGTCGAACACCTGCTTGAGGAAGACGATGCGCTCGGACTGGGCGTTGCCGCCCACCCGCAGATCGGCCGAGTAGCCCGAGCGGCGCCGGCGCGGCGAGGTGACGTACCGGAGCTTGTTGGCGTTGCCGGGCTTGAAGTCCAGGATCGTGTCCCAGCGGTTGAGCCCGGGCTTGGGCCAGCGTCCGTCGAAGACGATCTCGGCGCCCGCACGGGGCGCGGCGGCGAGGGCCACGGCTGCGGCGAGCGTGGCGCAAAGGGCTGTGAGCGTCCTCGCCGTCATGGGGCCGCGCAATCAACGTCTCGCACCGGGCTCGTGCTTGCGCACGGGCGTCAGGACGGTCGCCGCGGACGCGTTGTTGTCGAGGCACCGGAGATGGACTACGCCGACTTCTACCAGCGCTTCGGCGGCTCCTATCGAACCAAGCACGTCGAGCGCGGCGTCTTCGCGCGGGCCGCGGCGCGGGCGCGAGCAGCCGACCTGCCGCGGCGCGTCGAGCGATGGGCCCGCCGCGCGGTGCGCGCCGCGCGAAGCGACCCGCGCGCGTCGGCGGGCCGGCTCGTGGCCCGCAGGACGGGCGCCGTCGTCCGGACGCTCGAGCCGCCCGCCGTGAACCGCCGCCCGTACCGGCTTCCCAGGCGGACCGGCCTGCCGCCCGAGTTCATCCGCCTCGATCCGTGGGAGGGCGAGTACCTCTACGTCCTCGCCAGCCTGGCGCGGGTCGGGGTCGTGGAGACCGGTCGCCTACGCGGCGGCAGCACGTTCCTGCTGGCCTGCGCGAACCCCCGCGTCCCGATCTTCTCCGTTGACATCTCGCCCAAGGACGACGAAGGGCTGTCGGAGCTCATGGCACGGCGCCGCGTCGGCGCCAACGTCGAGCTCGTCGTCGGTGACTCGCGGAACGTCGACTATCCGGAGGTCGGCGACATCGATCTGCTGTTCGTCGACGGCGATCACTCCTACGACGGCTGCCTGGCCGACCTGCGCAACTGGTACCCGAAGCTCGTGCCGGGCGGGCACGTGGTGCTGCACGACTGCTACCTCGGATGCGAGGTGCAGCGGGCCGCCATCGACTTCATCGGCGATCTGGACGTCGAGCTCATCCGGCCGCCGTACATCCATGCCATCCACTGGCACAACCCGACCGGCTCGCTGGCTCATTTCGTCAAGAGCGCGTCACCCTGAGCCGCTCGGGCTCGGGCTCGGGCTCGCGGCGGTGCCCGAGGGCGCGCGGACCAGTGCGGCCTCCGACGCCGCCGTGTTCACGCTCGCCACCTACGGCGCGCAGGTGCTCCTGTTCGCGGCGGGCCTGGTGCAGAAGGGCCTCATGGGTCCCGTGGCGACCGGCTTCTGGTCGCTGATGCAGACCGCCTGGGTACTGCTCGCGATCGCGTCGCTGGGGACGATGCAGGGCTCGACCCGGCAGATCCCGCTCCAGCGCGGGCGGCGAGAGTACGAGGCCGCCGCGGCCGCGGCGGCGACCGGGAGCTCGTTCTCGCTGCTGGCCCTCGCCGGCGCCGGGGCGCTGCTCGCCGGGG
>JAXDHQ010000092.1:0-15988 GCA_034664395.1 Solirubrobacteraceae bacterium
GAGGGCGCGCAGGTGCCGCTGACGGTGCCGACGGCCCAGCGCTGCGGCACCTGCCACGGCACCGGCGCCCGCCCTGGCACCGCGCCGCAGGTGTGCCCGCGCTGCCAGGGACGCGGCGTCGAGTCCCAGGGCCAGGGCCTGTTCTCGATCTCCCAGCCGTGCTCGCGCTGCCACGGGCAGGGCGCGATCATCGAGGACCCGTGCCCGACCTGCCAGGGCGCCGGCTCGGTGCGAACGCTCAAGAAGTACCGAGTCAACATCCCCGCCGGCGTGCGCGAGGGCTCGCGGGTGCGGCTCGCCGGCAAGGGCGAGCCGGGGCGCAACAGCGGCCCGCCCGGCGACCTGTACGTCATCACCCACGTCACCGCGTCGCCGGTGTTCGCCCGCAAGGGCGACCACGTCGAGGTCGAGGTCCCGCTCACGATCCCCGAGGCCATCCGCGGCGCCGAGGTCGAGGTGCCGACGCTGGACGGGCGCAAGAAGCTGCGCGTGCCGGCCGGGACCAAGCACGGCACCGTGCAGCGCCTGCGCGGCGAGGGGCCGCCGCGGCTGTCGGCCGGCTCGCGCCCGCCGCGCGGCGACATCCACTACCGCTTCGTGATCGACGTGCCGGCGACGCTCAGCGACGAGCAGTCCGAGGCCGTCGACAAGCTGTCCGAGGTCATGAACGGCAACCCGCGCGCGAGGCTGTTCACGTGAGCGCCCGCAGGCGGGTCACGACCCGCGTCACGGTCGACGTCGACCGCGGCGTCTTCATGATCTCGGTCGCCGCCGAGCTGGCCGACATGCACCCGCAGACGCTGCGGATGTACGAGGCCCGCGGGCTGATCGAGCCCCAGCGCTCGCCCAAGGGCACGCGCCTGTACTCGCAGGCCGACGTCGACCGCCTGCGGCGCATCCAGGAGATGACGACCGAGCTCGGGCTCAACCTCGCCGGCGTCGAGCGCGTCCTCGTGCTCGAGGAGCAGCTCGAGCGGGCGACCCGGCGCCTGGAGGCGCTCGAGCGCCGCTCGGCGCAGATGCGCAAGGAGATGGCCGACGAGCTCGAGCAGGTGCGCCGCTCGCTGAAGGCCGAGATCGTCCCCCGCACCACCAGCGCCATCGTGCGTGCCTCCGACGTCCGCCCGGCGCGGCGGGCCATCCGGGTCGAGCGCGACCGGGGCGGGGCGGGCGGGCTCGGCTAAGGCGGTCTACTGGTTGCCGCGGGTGGTGCCGCCCTCCTGCTCGGCGAGCTCCTCCGCCGCCTGGCGCCCCGGGTGGCCCTTGGGCAGGTCGTGAGGACTGATCTCGTCGTGGGCCTCGGGCGTGTCGCCGGCCGGGGTCTCGTCGTCCGGCGTGGCGGGTCCGAGGGGCTCGTGGGCGTCTTCGTCGTGGGGTGGCGCTTGGCGCTCGTCGTCGGGCATGGGGCCGGCGTACCCTCGGCTCCCGCCGCGCCAACGTCCTGGTGACCGCGCCCGCGAACCGCTACGATCTACGTCCAACAGACTGAGATTTCTTCATGCAAGCTGATCGCTTCACCATCAAGGCCCAGGAGGCCATCGCCGCGGCCGGCCAGCTCGCCGAGCGCCGCCGCAACCCGCAGGTGACGCCCGAGCACCTGCTGAGCGTGCTGCTCGAGCAGGAGGGCGGCGTCGTCGCGCCGGTCCTCGCCAAGCTCGGCGCCGACGCGACCGGCCTGCGCCGCGCGGTCAACGCCGCGCTCGACGCGCTGCCGACGCTGACCGCAGGCGCCGAGGCGTCCGGTCCGTCGAGCGAGCTCGTCCGCGTCCTGCGCGAGGGCGAGGAGGAGATGCGCGCGCTCAAGGACGAGTACGTCTCCACCGAGCACCTGCTGCTCGCGCTCGCCGCCCACCCGTCCGCCGCGGGCGAGGCCCTGCGCGCGGCCGGCGCCGCCAAGGAGGCGCTGCAGAAGGCGATCGCCGAGGTGCGCGGGCCCCACCGCGTCACCGACCAGTCGGCCGAGGACAAGTACCAGGCGCTGGAGAAGTTCGGCCGCGACCTCACCGAGGAGGCCGAGCACGGCCGCCTCGACCCGGTGATCGGACGCGACGACGAGATCCGCCGCGTCATCCAGGTCCTCAGCCGCCGCACCAAGAACAACCCCGTCCTCATCGGCGAGCCCGGCGTGGGCAAGACCGCCATCGTCGAGGGCCTGGCCCAGCGGATCGTGGCCGACGACATCCCCGAGTCGCTGCGCGACCGGCGCGTCATCGCGCTGGACATCGGCGCGCGGCTCGCCGGATCGAAGTACCGCGGCGAGTTCGAGGAGCGCCTGAAGGCCGTCCTCAACGAGATCAAGGACGCGGACGGCACGATCAACCTCTTCCTCGACGAGCTGCACACGATCGTCGGCGCCGGCGCCGCCGAGGGCGCCGTCGACGCCGCCAACCTGCTCAAGCCGATGCTCGCCCGCGGCGAGCTGCGCGCGGTCGGGGCCACCACGCTCGACGAGTACCGCAAGCACATCGAGAAGGACGCCGCGCTCGAGCGCCGCTTCCAGCCGGTGCTGGTCGGCGAGCCCTCGGTCGAGGACGCGATCGCGATCCTGCGCGGCCTGAAGGAGCGCTACGCCACCCACCACGACGTGCGCATCCAGGACTCGGCGATCATCGCCGCCGCCACCCTGAGCGACCGCTACATCGCCGACCGCTTCCTGCCCGACAAGGCCATCGACCTCATCGACGAGGCCGCGTCGCGCCTGAGCATCGAGCTCGACTCCGTGCCGACCGAGATCGACGAGGTCAAGCGCCGCGTCATGCAGCTCGAGATCGAGCAGGAGGCGCTGCGCAAGGAGACCGACGACGCCTCGCGGGCGCGCCTGCGGGCGCTCGAGGCCGAGCTCGCCGACCGCGAGGAGCAGCTCACGGCGATGACGGCCGAGTGGCAGCGTGAGAAGGACGCGATCAAGGGCGTCGCCGGCGTCCAGAAGGAGCTCGAGGAGGCCCGCACCGAGCTCGAGCGCGCGCAGCGCGAGGCCGACCTCGGGCGCGCCGCCGAGCTGCAGTACGGGCGCATCCCCGAGCTCGAGCGTCGCCTCGCCGAGCTCGAGGCGGCCGACCACGGCGAGATGCGCTTCTTCAAGGAGGAGGTCGACGCCGAGGACGTGGCCGAGGTCGTCGCGCGCTGGACGGGCATCCCGGTCACCCGCCTGTTGGAGGGCGAGGTCGAGAAGCTCGTCCACATGGAGGAGCGCCTGCACCGGCGCGTCATCGGCCAGGACGAGGCGGTGGCGTCGGTGTCGCACGCGCTGCGCCGCTCGCGCGCCGGCCTGAGCGACCCCGACCGCCCGATCGGCACGTTCCTCTTCCTCGGCCCGACGGGCGTGGGCAAGACCGAGCTCGCCCGGGCGCTGGCCGAGTTCATGTTCGACTCGCAGGACGCGATGGTCCGCATCGACATGTCCGAGTACATGGAGAAGCACTCGGTCAGCCGCCTGGTCGGCGCGCCGCCCGGCTACGTCGGCTACGACGAGGGCGGCCAGCTCACCGAGGCCGTGCGCCGGCGCCCGTACTCCGTGGTGCTGCTCGACGAGATCGAGAAGGCCCACCCCGACGTCTTCGGCGTGCTGCTGCAGGTGATGGACGACGGGCGGCTCACCGACGGGCAGGGCCGCACGGTCGACTTCAAGAACGTCGTGCTCATCATGACGTCCAACATTCCGGGCGGGAGGGTCGGCGCCGAGGCGCACTTCAAGCCCGAGTTCATCAACCGCCTGGACGACATCGTCGAGTTCCACAGCCTCGACCGCGAGCAGATCGGCGAGATCGTCGAGCTGCAGGTCGACCGCCTCATGCGCCGCGTGCGCGACCGTGGGATCGAGGTCGAGCTCACCGACGAGGCGCGGGTGCTGCTGGGTGACCTCGGCTACGACCCGACCTACGGCGCGCGCCCGCTCAAGCGCGTGATCGCAAAGCGGCTGGTCGACCCGCTCGCGCTCGCCATCCTCGAGGGCGAGTTCCGCGAGGGAGACACGGTGCGCGTCGACGCCGCCGACGGCGAGCTCGTGATCGTCAAGGCGCCGACGCCGGCCGACGTCGCCGCCGCCTGACCGCCGGGCAGACCCCCACAGTATGCGTCCCCGGCCGCGATGGAGTAGAACGCGACCATGCCCACCTACATCATGTTGTCGACCCTCACCCCCGAGGGCGTGCAGACGATCAAGAACAACCCCCAGCGGATCCGGGAGGTCAACCGGGAGATCGAGCAGCTCGGGGCAACGGTCAAGGCGCAGTGGGCGACCCTCGGGCGCTTCGACTTCGTGAACGTCGTCGAGGCGCCCGACGAGCAGACGATGGCACGCGTGTCGCTCGAGCTGGGCTCGCGCGGGACGGTGCGCTACGAGACGCTGTCGGCCATCCCGGTGGACGACTTCATCGCCTCGCTGTGAGGGGCCCCGCCGGAGCGACGGCATGAAGGTCCTCGTGGTCGGCTCGGGCGGACGCGAGCACGCGCTCGTGCGCGCGCTGCTGCGCTCGCCGCAGCGGCCCGAGTTGCTGTGCGCGCCCGGCAACCCCGGCATCGCGGCCGACGCGCGGGTGCTCGACGTCGGCGTCGACGACATCGCGGGGCTGACGGACGCGGCCGAGCGCGAGGACGTCGACCTGGTGGTCGTCGGGCCCGAGGCGCCGCTCGTGGCCGGGCTCGTCGACGAGCTCTCCGCGCGCGGGATCGCCGCCTTCGGCCCCACGCGCGAGGTCGCCCGCCTGGAGGGCTCGAAGACCTTCGCCAAGGAGGTCATGGAGGCCGCCGGGGTCGCCACGGCGACGTGGCTGGCGGTCGACACCGTCGAAGAGGGCATGGGCGCCATCGAGCGCTACCCGGTCGTGCTGAAGTTCGACGGCCTGGCCGCGGGCAAGGGCGTCGTCATCGCGGAGGACGAGGAGCAGGCGCGCGCGACGCTGCACTCGTTCCTGGACGAGCGCCGGTTCGGGGAGGGCCGCGTCGTGGTCGAGGAGCTGCTCGAGGGCGAGGAGCTCTCGCTGCTGGCGCTGTGCGACGGCGACACCGCCGTGCCGATGGCGCCGGCCCAGGACTACAAGCGCATCGGCGACGGCGACCGCGGGCCCAACACCGGCGGCATGGGCTCCTACTCGCCCGTGCCCGGCGTCGACCGCGCGCGCATCGAGGAGCTGGTGCGCACCGTCCACCAGCCCGTGATCGACACGCTGCGCCACCAGGGCACGCCCTTCCACGGGTGTCTCTACGCCGGGCTCATGCTCACCGCCGACGGGCCGCGCGTGCTCGAGTTCAACGTGCGCTTCGGCGACCCCGAGACGCAGGCGGTGCTGCCGCGCCTGCGCTCGGACCTGCTCGAGCTCCTGCAGCGCGCGACCGAGCCCGGCGGCCTGAGCGGCTCGGACCCCGAGTGGGACGAGCGCTGGGCGGTGACCGTCGTGCTCGCGTCGGCCGGCTATCCGGAGTCGACCTCGACCGGCGACGTCATCTCCGGGCTGGACGCGGCGCCGGCGGGCGTCGAGGTCACCCACGCCGGCACCGCGCGCGGCCCCGGCGGCGAGATCGTCACCGCCGGCGGGCGGGTCCTCAGCGTCACGGCGCTGGGCGACGGCCCGGCCGCGGCGCGCGATGGCGCCTATGCTGCCGCCGACCAGATCACCTTCGAGGGTCGGCAGCTGCGACGCGACATCGCGCTGCGGGCCGTGGAGCGCACAGGATGAGCGAAGCACAGGCGCAGACGGGCGCCGCCACGCAGACCGACCCGGAAATGGCGTTCGACGACCTCGCCGTCGATGCCCCCCGCGTGGGGATCATCATGGGATCGAAGTCCGACCTGCCCGAGATGGAGAAGGCGGGCGAGGTGCTCACCGAGCACGGCATCCGCCACGAGACGCGCGTGATGTCGGCCCATCGCGACCCCGACACGGTCGCCGACTACTGCCGCAACGCGCGCATGCGCGGGCTGCGGGTGATCATCGCCGGCGCCGGGCTCGCGGCCGCGCTTCCGGGCGTCGCCGCGGCCCACACCGACCTGCCCGTCATCGGCGTTCCGCTGTCCAGCCGGCTGAGCGCGCTCGGCGGGCTCGACGCGGTGCTGTCGATCGTGCAGATGCCGCCCGGCGTTCCGGTCGCGTGCGTCGGCCTGGACAACGCTCGCAACGCCGGGCACCTGGCGGCGCGCATCCTGAGCGCGTAGGTGCGGCTGGACCTCGACCGGCCGCGGGTGTTCGGCGAGCTCGTCTCGACCACGTTCGCGCTGTTCTGGCAGCACCTCGCCGTCTTCCTGAGCCTCACGCTGATGGTGGTCGCGCCGTTCGTGATCGCGGTCGACGGCGTCTGGGGTGGCGCGCTGGCGCACGCCGGCAAGGTCGAGTCCACCACCTCGGCCGCGACGCTGGCGTCGTCGGCGCTCGCGGTCCTGATCATCCCGCCGCTGGTCACCGCCCTGCACGTCGCCGTCGTCCTCGGTCTCGGCCGCGGCGAGGAGCCGACCGTCGCCGACGCGCTGCGCCGCGCCGGTCCGCGGCTGCTGCCCGCGGTAGCCGCCGTCGCCCTCTACACGGTGGGGGTCGCCGTCGGGTTCCTGCTGCTCATCGTCCCCGGCGTCTGGCTGCTGGTCCGGTGGTACTTCGCCGCGCAGGCGGTCGTGGTCGACGGGTTGTCGCCGCCCGCCGCGCTGCGGCGCAGCGCCGAGCTCGTCAAGGGGCTGTGGTGGCGCACCTTCGGCGTGCTGCTCGGCTTCGGCCTGATGGCCGCCGTCCTCGGCGGCCTGGGCAACGCGATCGTGAGCCAGATCCACACCGGCTGGCTGTACGTCACCGGCGAGATCGTGGTGCGCGCCGTCGTGCTGTCGCTGAGCGCCATCTTCGGCACGCTGCTGTTCTTCGACTGCCGCGCGCGCGCCGGCGTGAGGTCGGCGCCGACGGCGCCGGTCGACCCGCTGGCGCCCGAGCGGCCCGGGCCGCCGCCCGGCATCTAGTCTGCTGGTCGGATGATCGATCGCTACACGCGCGAGCAGATGGGCTCCCTGTGGACCGACGAGGCCCGCATGGAGGCCTGGCGGCGGGTCGAGGTCGCCGCCGCCGAGGAGCTGGAGGGCCCGACGGCGCAGGACCTGGAGGCGATCCGCGCGGCCACGTTCACGGTCGCGGCGGTGCAGGAGCGCGAGCGCGTCACCGACCACGACGTGGCCGCCTTCGTCGACGTCCTGCAGGAGAGCGCGGGGCCCGGCGGCCGCTGGATCCACTTCGGGCTGACGTCCTCCGACGTCCTCGACACCGCTCTCGCCCTGCAGCTCGCGGCGGCCGGCGAGATCGTCGTGGCCGGCGCCCGCGAGCTGGTCGACGCGCTCGCCGCGCGCGCGCGCGAGCACGTGGACACGGTCTGCGTCGGGCGCACGCACGGCGTCCACGCCGAGCCCACGACCTTCGGCCTCAAGCTCGCCGGGTTCGCCTTCGAGGCCCACCGCAACGCCGAGCGCCTGGAGCGCGCGTTCGCGCAGGCCGCCGTCGGCGCGGTCAGCGGCGCCGTCGGGACGTACGCGGCGACGAGCCCGGAGTTCGAGGAGCGCGTCCTCGCCCGGCTCGGGCTGCCGCGCGAACCGGTCTCCACCCAGGTCGTCCCGCGCGACCGCCACGCCGAGCTGCTGCAGTCGATCGCGCTGGCCGGCGCCGGCCTGGAGCGCTTCGCGACCGAGGTCCGCCACCTGCAGCGCACCGAGGTGCGCGAGGCCTCCGAGCCGTTCCGGTCGGGCGAGCAGAAGGGCTCGAGCGCGATGCCCCACAAGCGCAACCCGATCACCACCGAGCGCATCACCGGCCTGGCCCGCGTGCTGCGCGGCAACGCCACCGCGGCGGTCGAGAACGTCGCGCTCTGGCACGAGCGCGACATCTCGCACTCGGGCGCCGAGCGGGTGATCCTGCCCGACTCGACGATCCTGCTCGACTACCTCCAGCACCTGGCCCTGCGGGTGGTCCGCGGCCTCGTGATCGACGCCGAGCGCATGCGGGCGAACATCGACCTCACGCACGGCGCGCTGTTCTCCCAGCGCGTGCTGCTGGCGCTCGTCGCCGGCGGCATGCAGCGCGACGAGGCCTACCGGATCGTGCAGGAGGACGCCCAGCGCGCGTGGGACACCGGCACGCCCCTGCGCGAGCTCCTCGCCGCTCGCGACCTGGGACTCGACCTCGACGAGCTCTTCGACCTGCAGCACTTCACGCGCCACGCGCGCGAGATCGTCGGACGCCTGGACGCCATCGCGCCGGCGGCCGCGCCCGCCTGAGGCGGTCGTCCTCCGCGATCGGTTGGGTCGTCCGTCGGTCGCTGGCCGCGCAGCGCGGCGAGGGCACCGAGGGGAAGCGGAGTTGTGGGCGTCACAGCGTCGCGCCGGCGCCGCATTCGACGCCCGCAGGGCTCGGCCCGCGACCCGCTCGTGCACTTAAGCGAAACCCAGCTTCGCCAAAGTGCACCAGCACCCCGACGCGACCGCCACCCGCCACGGCCCACACCACAAGCGTCACGAAACTGCGCAGGCTCTCTCCCCTCGGTGCCCTGGCTGCGCAGCGCCGGAAGCGCGAGCGGACGCCGGAAGCGCGAGCGGACGCCGGGGCCGCAAAGCCACCGTCCGACCCCCGCTTGACACCCCGTCGAGCGAGCGGGAGTGTGGCCTCATGTACGACTACGTGATCGTCGGCGCGGGCTCGGCGGGCTGCGTGCTCGCCAATCGCCTCAGCGAGGACCCGGACGTGCGGGTGGCGCTCGTGGAGGCGGGCCCGCCGGACACGGCCGACCTCATCCACATCCCGGCCGCGTTCTCGGCGCTGTTCCGCTCGCAGAACGACTGGGACCTCGGCACCGCCTACGAGCCCGGGCTCGAGGGCCGGCGCGTGTACCTGCCGCGGGGCAAGACGCTGGGCGGCTCCTCGTCGCTCAACGCGATGATCTACATCCGCGGCAACCCGGCCGACTACGACGAGTGGCGCGACCTCGGCTGGGGCTGGGACGACCTGCTGCCCTACTTCCTGCGCGCCGAGGACAACGTCCGCGGCCCGTCGGACCTGCACGGCGTCGGCGGCCCGCTGCGGGTGTCCGACAGCCTGGCGCGCACCGGCCTGTCGCACGCGTTCCTCGACGCCGCCGCGGCGCGCGGCCTGCCCGCATCGGAGGACTTCAACGGCCCCAGCCAGGAGGGCTTCGGCTGGTACCAGCTCACCACGCGCGAGGGCCGGCGCGGCAGCACGGCCGTCTCCTACCTGCACCCGGTCATGGACCGGCCGAACCTCACCGTCGAGACGAACCTGCACGTGCATCGGGTGCTGTTCGACGGCACCCGCGCCGTGGGGATCGCCGGCTCGCGCCTGAGCGAGATGCACGAGCTGCGCGCCGAGCGCGAGGTCGTCGTGTGCGCCGGCGCGTACCTGTCGCCGCAGATCCTGTGGCTGTCGGGGATCGGCCGCCCGGACGAGATGGCGCTGCTCGGGCTCGCGGCGACGGCCGAGGTGCCGGGCGTCGGGCTCGGCCTGCAGGACCACCCGACGATGGGCGCCACCTGGCTCTGCGACCAGCCGGTGAGCCTCAAGGACGCGCTGACCGAGGAGAACCTGGGGATGTGGGCCACGCGCGGCGCCGGCCCGCTGTCCTCGAACCTCGCCGAGTGCGGCGGCTTCCTGCGCACGAGCGACGACCAGGCGATGCCCGACGTCCAGTTCCACATGGTCTCGGCCATGTACGAGCAGGAGGGACTCGTGCCGCCGCCGGCCCACGGCTTCACGTTGACGGTGTGCGTGGTCAAGCCGCGCAGCCGCGGGCAGGTCGCCGTCGTCTCGCCCGACCCGACGACCAAGCCGCTCATCGTCCACAACTACTTCGCCGAGCCCGAGGACCTGCGCTCGGGCGTCGCGGGCATGCGCGAGCTCATGGAGATCGGGCGCACGGAGCCGCTGGCCGGCTTCGCCTCGTCGCTGCACATGGGGCCGGCCTCGGACAGCGACGAGGACATCGTCGCCCACATCCGCCACACGGCGCACACGCTCTACCACCCGACGAGCACGTGCCGGATGGGCGTCGACGAGCTGGCGGTGGTCGACCCCGAGCTGCGCGTGCGCGGGGTGGAGGGGCTGCGCGTGGTCGACGCCTCGATCTTCCCGTCGGTCCCGCGCGGCAACACCAACGCGCCGACGATCGCCGTGGCCGAGCGCGCGGCGGACCTCATCCGCGGGCGGACGCCGGCCGGCGCGGCGGAGGAGGCCGCGACGGCCTAGCGCGAAGGTACGGTTATCCACACCTCGCCCCGACGGCTCGCCCCACTGGCGGTTCCGCTGCGAGCCGCAAGGGTGTGGCCCGAGATGTGCACGTAGCTCAACGGGGGATGGCGAGCGGGCGCCGGGGGGCGGAACGCTCGTCACACATCGCGATCGCCTCGGCGATCGGCACGTGCAGCCCGAACCGGGGCGGCACCGGGGGGTGTCGCCCCGGCGCTCGGTCCTCAGGCCGCCGCGTCGTGCAGCGCGGCCGCGCCGGTCCAGCCGGGCAGCCACGCCTCGACCGCCTCGAACGCGGTGGGATCGAGCTTGATCCCGGCCTCGGAGCGCATGATCGCCAGGACCTCGTCGGGCCCGAGCGCGGCCCGGTACGGGCGCACGGACGAGAGCGCCTCGGCGACGTCGGCGACCTGGAGGATGCGCGACGGCACGTCGAGCGCGCCGGCGGACAGGCCGTGCGGGTAGCCGCTGCCGTCCAGGCGCTCGTGGTGGACCGCGGCCACGGCGGCGACCGCGCTCAGCGCGGCGACCGGGCCGAGGATGCTCCGCGAGAGCTCCGGGTGGCGGCGCACGGCGGCCCACTCCTCTGTGGTGAGCCGGCCGGGCTTGTCGAGGATGCGGTTGGAGACGCCGAGCTTCCCGACGTCGTGCAGCAGGCCGGCCCGGCGCATGAGGCGCCGGGCGCCGGCGTCGAGGCCGAGCACGTCGGCGACGCCCACGGCGATCTCGGCCACGCCGGCCGAGTGGCGCGCGGTGTAGGGCGACTTGGCGTCGACGACGCCGGCGAACGCCTCGGCGACGCGGTCCAGCCGCGCGTCGTCGGCCAGCGCCACGCGGTCGTCGGGCTCGACCGCCGCGACGTCCGGCCGGGCGAGCGAGGCCCAGAAGGCGCGGTCGTGCTCGAAGGCGGCGACGGCGTCCACGAGCGCCGGGTCGAACCAGGTGGCGCGGCGCTCGCGCGCCACGGCGCACGCGGCGGCCGGACCGCCGCGGTGCAGGAAGATCTCCATCGTCTGGGCCAGCGACACCACGCGCGCCAGGGGCGAGATCGCCTCGCCGCTCAGGCCGGCCGGGTAGCCGTGGCCGTCCCAGCGCTCGTCGAGCTCGCGGATGGCGCGCGCGGCCTCCTCGTCGAGCTCGATCATGCGAGCGATGTCGGCGCCGCGCTCGCAGCGCATGTGGCTGAGCTCGCGGGCGCCGTCGATGCCCATGGCGACGATGGCCCGCAGGTGCTGGGCGCGCTGGCGGATCGGCGCCCCCGGGGCGACGTTGCGCGCGAGGTAGCGCAGCGACTGCGCGGGACGCATGGGGTCGATGAGCCGGCCCTGGCTCTTGACCCGGGCGTCGTCGGCGCCGAAGGCCGACGCCGTGGTGGCGGCGGTGGTCGAGCAGCCGGCGTCCTTGAGCAGCAGCGCGTAGAAGAGCGACGAGCGGGTCGGCGCGTCCATGCCCACGGTCTCGGCCAGGCGCAGGCCGATCAGGCAGGTGCGCTCGGCGTGCCCGAGCGGCTGGCCCTCGGTGACGTCGAGCGCGTGGGACAGGGCGGCGACGACCTCGGATAGGCGGATGACCACCTACGGTTCATCGGCCGTCGCCGCCGCGGACTTCAGTCCCCGGAGCTGATCTAGACGACCCTCGGCGCGCGCGGCGTGGGCATGGCGCCCGGGCGTCGAGACGACGGAACCCGCTGCTAGCCTGCGCGACGTGCCGCCCGTGTCCGATCTCCCGCTCATCGCCAGCGGGAAGGTCCGCGAGATGTACGACCTCGGGGACCGGATCCTCATGGTCGCCAGCGACCGGATCTCCACGTACGACGTCGTGCATCCGACGCCGATCCCCGACAAGGGCAGCGTCCTGACCGGGCTGTCGGCGTTCTGGTTCGGGCGCACCGGGCACATCGTGGCCAACCACTTCGTGTCGGGCACCGAGGACGTTCCCGACGAGGTCCGCGGGCGCGCCATGGCCGTGCGCAAGCTGCGCATGCTGCCGGTCGAGTGCGTCGTGCGCGGCTACATCACCGGGTCGGGGTGGAAGGACTACCAGGCGACCGGGCGCGTGTCGGGCATCGAGCTGCCGCCCGGCCTGCGCGAGTCCGAGCGCCTGCCGACGCCGATCTTCACGCCCTCGACGAAGGCCGAGGAGGGCCACGACGAGGCGATCGACTTCGATCGCGCCGCCAAGCTCGTCGGCGACCGCGACCTGATGGCGCGCGTGCGCGACACGTCGGTCTCGCTGTACCGCTTCGCCGCCGACCACGCGCGCGAGCGCGGCGTGATCCTCGCCGACACCAAGTTCGAGTTCGGCCTCGACGACGACGGCGAGCTGGTCGTGGGCGACGAGGTCCTCACGCCGGACTCCTCGCGCTACTGGCCGGCCGACGGGTACGAGCCGGGGCGCTCGCAGCCGAGCTTCGACAAGCAGTACGTGCGCGACTGGGCCACGGCCAGCGGCTGGGACAAGGCGCCGCCGGCGCCGGCGATCCCAGACGACGTCGTCGAGCGCACCCGCGCGCTCTACGTCGAGGCCTACGAGCGCATCACCGGCGAGCCGTTCGGCGCGTGGCTGGCGAGGACCTCGGCGTGAGGGCGCGCGTCCTCATCCGCCCCAAGGCCGGCATCCTCGACCCGCAGGGGATCGCGGTCGAGCGCGCCCTGCCGGCGCTGGGCTTCTCCGGCGTGGCCAACGTCCACGTCGGCCGGCTGGTCGAGCTCGACGTCGACGACGCCTCGCAGCTCGACGACATGTGCCGGCGGCTGCTGGCCAACCCGCTGGTCGAGGACTACGAGATCGTGGCCGGCGGCGACGGCCCGGGGACGTGAAGTTCGGGGTCATCCGCTTCCCGGGCTCGTGCGACGACGTCGACGCGCAGCTCGCGGCCTCGCGCGTGGGCGATGCCGTCCTGCTCTGGCACGCCGACCGCGACCTGCAGGGCGTCGACGCGGTGGTCGTCCCCGGCGGCTTCTCCTACGGCGACTACCTGCGCGTGGGCGCGATCGCGCGCTTCGCGCCGATCATGGAGTCGGTCGTCGACTTCGCCCGCGCCGGCGGCCCGGTCCTCGGGATCTGCAACGGCTTCCAGGTCCTGTGCGAGGCGGGCCTGCTGCCCGGCGCTCTGCTGCCCAACACCCACCTGCGCTTCCGCTGCGGCCAGGTCGAGGTCGAGGTGGTGCAGGCCGACACCGCCTTCACGCGCGCGTGCGCGCGCGGCGAGCGGCTGTCGATCCCGGCCAAGCACACGACCGGGCGCTACTACGCGCCCGACGACGAGCTCGAGCGCCTGGAGGCCGAGGGGCAGGTCGTGCTGCGCTACGCGCCGGGCCAGAACCCCAACGGGTCGGCCCGCGACATCGCGGGCGTGACCAACGAGGGTCGCAACGTCGTGGGGCTCATGCCGCATCCCGAGCACGCCGTGGACGAGCTGTGCGGCGGCAGCGCGGACGGCCTGAAGCTGTTCGCCTCGGCGGCGGTCGCGCATGCCTGACACGGCCACCCTGCCAACCGTCGACGACGCCGTCGCGCTCGGTCTGACGCGCGCTGAGTACGCGCTCGTCGTCGACGAGCTCGGGCGCGCTCCCAACCAGGTCGAGCTGGCGATGTTCTCGCTGCTGTGGAGCGAGCACTGCGCCTACAAGCACTCCAAGCTGCTGCTCAAGACGCTGCCGACCGAGGGGCGCCACGTCGTCATGGGGCCGGGCGAGAACGCCGGCGCGGTCGACGTCGGCGGCGGGCTGGCCTGCGCGTTCAAGGTCGAGTCGCACAACCACCCCAGCGCCGTCGAGCCGTTCCAGGGGGCGGCCACCGGCGTCGGCGGCATCCTGCGCGACATCTTCGCGCTGGGCGCGCGGCCGATCGCCGTACTCGACTCGCTGCGCTTCGGCGAGCCCGAGGGCTCCGAGCGCTCGCGCTACCTGCTCGACCACGCCGTGGCCGGCATCGGCCACTACGGCAACTCGATCGGCGTGCCCACGATCGGCGGCGAGGTCTACTTCGAGGCGCCCTACGAGCAGAACTGCCTGGTCAACGCGATGGCGCTCGGGCTGGCCCAGCGCGACCGGATGATCCGCTCGGCCGCGGCCGGCGTGGGCAACGTCGTCGTGCTGTTCGGCGCCTCGACCGGCCGTGACGGCATCGGGGGCGCCTCGGTGCTGGCCAGCGCCGAGCTCGGCGAGGCCGACGGCGACAAGCGCCCGACCGTCCAGGTCGGCGACCCCTTCGCCGAGAAGAAGCTCATGGAGTGCTCGCTGGAGCTGCTCGAGCGCGGCCTGCTCGTCGCGCTGCAGGACCTCGGCGCCGCCGGGCTGACCTCGGCGTCGGCCGAGATGGCCTCCAAGGGCGGCGTCGGCCTCGACCTCGACGTGGCCCGCGTGCCGCTGCGCGAGGCCGACATGGAGCCGTTCGAGATCATGGTCTCCGAGTCCCAGGAGCGCATGCTCTGCGTGTGCGAGCCGTCGCGCGTCGACGACGTGCTTGCCGTGTGCGCGCGCTGGGAGGTCCACGGCACCGTCATCGGCGAGGTGACGAACACCGGGGCAATGCGCATTTACCGCGGCGACGAGCTCGTGGGCGAGATGCCGGTCGCGGCCCTGGTCGACGACTGCCCGGTCTACGAGCTGTCGCCGAGCAAGCCCGACGCGCCGCTGTACCCGGCGCCGGTCGCGACGCTGGCCGCCGACGCGAGCGTGCGCGACGCGTTGCTGGCGCTGCTGGCCTCGCCCAACGTCGCCTCGCGCCGCCCGCTGTTCGAGCAGTACGACTGGATCGTGCAGTCGCGCACGGTGCGCCGCCCCGAGGAGGCCGACGCCGCCGTGCTCGCGCTGCCCGACGGCGGCGCGCTCGGCGTGGCCATCGACGGCAACGGCCGCCGCGTGGCCGCCGACCCCTACCAGGGGACGATCGCCGCCGTGCTCGAGTGCGCGGCGAACCTCGCGTGCGTCGGCGCCGAGCCGCTGGGCGTCACGAACAACCTCAACTTCGGCAACCCCGAGAAGCCGCACGTCGCCTGGCAGCTCACCGAGTCGGTGCGCGGGCTCGGTGACGCCTGCCGCGCGCTCGGGGTGCCCGTCACGGGGGGCAACGTCTCGCTCTACAACGAGGCGGCCGCCGGTCCGATCTACCCGACGCCGGTCATCGGCATGGTCGGTCGCCTGCCCGACGCCCGCCGCGCGGGGCGACTGGGCTTCGCGCGCGAGGGCGACGCGATCGCGCTCGCCGGCTGGCGGCGCTCGCCGTCGCTGGCGGCGGGCGAGCTGGCCAAGCTGCGCGGCGAAGCGCTGCCCGACGGCCTGGCGCAGATCGACGTCGAGCACGCGCGCGCGGTCCTCGAGGCGATCCGCGACGCGGTCCGCGCCGGCGCGCTGCGCTCGTGCCACGACGTCGCCGAGGGCGGCCTGCTCACCGCGGTGGCCGAGTGCTGCCTCGCGGGTGGCGTGGGCGCGACGCTCGACCTCGGCGCCGCCGACGACCCGTGGTCGCGCCTCTTCGGCGAGGACGCCGCCGGGTTCGTGCTCTCCGGCGATCGCGCCGACCTCGACGCGCTGGCCGCGCGCGTGCCGGTCGAGGTCGTCGGGACCGTCGGCGGCGACGCCCTGGCGCTGACGATCGCGGGCGAGACCGCGCGCTGGGCGCTGGACGAGCTGCGCGGCGCCCACGGCGCGCTCGGGCGATTCTTCCCCTGACGGCCCGCGCCGCGGCGCCCCCGGCGCCGCCCGCCGGCGCTGCTACGCTGGGCCGAGCCGTGGCAGTCCAGCCACCTCTCGACGAGCGCGACGGACCGC
>JAXDHQ010000093.1:0-2737 GCA_034664395.1 Solirubrobacteraceae bacterium
GTCCGGCCCGTCGTGCCCCCCGCGCGGGGGACACGACGGGCCCTCGGCGTGCGGGTGCGCTACGCGGCGGCCGCGGGCTCGGGGAGCAGCCCGAGCTGGCCGAGGAAGTCGACCTGGTCGAAGTACAGGTGGACCGAGCGGATGCTGTCGGCGCCCGGGACGCGGGTCCCCACCAGCGCGAAACGCAGCGCGACCGAGCGGCCGGTGGGCGGCATCTGCTGGCCCTCGGGCGTGATCAGCGGTCCGTCGTTGACGCCGTGCCACGTGCCCTCGGCGACGGCGGTGTCGCCGCTCTCCACGGTGCTGGCGAGCTCGTGGTGATACCGCGAGAAGCCCTGCCAGAACGGCTGCATGTAGGCGCGGAACGCGTCGGTCCCGTGCAGTTCGCCGCTCCCCGGCATGGTGCAGTCGCAGTCGGGCGCGAGCATGGCGATGAACTCGTCGTGCTCGCGTGCGTCCGAGCGGCGCAGCGCCTCGATCAACAGCTCCTTGGGGGTCATGCGGATCCTCCTGCGGTCGGGTGGGATGACCGGCCAAGCATGGGCTGCGGGCGCCGCGCTCACATCGGGAGTTCACCTGAACTTCGCACCATGTCCAGGAGGTCGTGGCGCATCGCGAAGACGGTGGCGGCCGCCCGCGTCGAGACGCCCGCCTTGGCGTAGATGTGCTGGATGTGGCTGTCGGCGGTCTTCGGCGTGATGACCAGCTCGGTGGCGATCTGCCGGGTCGAGAGCCCGCGGGCCAGCAGCCGCAGGACCTCGAGCTCGCGGGCGGTCAGGCCCGAGACGTGCTCGCGACGGCGCCGCGGGCGCTGGCCGGCGGCGACGAGGACGCACTCGACCGCGTCGCCGTCGAGGCGCCCGGCGCGCGCCTCCGCGCGGAGCTCGTCGCCGGCTCGCTCCGGCGCCAGCGCCGGGCGGTGGGGGCGGGGCTCGGTCATCGCGTGGAAGGCATCGGCGGCGGCGAGCAGCCGCGTCGGCTGCGAGAGCGAGCGCGCGTCGAGGCCCCGGTGGTAGCCGCTGCCGTCGCAGCGCTCGTGGTGGCGCGACGCGATCGCGGCGAGCCGCGCCAGCCCCGGAGCGCGGGCGAGCACGCGCTCGCCGTGGTAGGGGTGCAGCCGCACCCGCTCCCATTCGTCGGCGTTCAGCGCGCCCGGCTTCTCCCAGACGGTGGACGAGATCCCGACGCGGCCGAGGTCGTGGACGAGCCCGGCCGACCGCAGCGTGGCGACCTCGGCGTCGGGGAGCCCGGCGTGGCCGGCCGCGGCGGCCGCCAGGTCGGCCACGCCGGGCGAGTGCCCAACCGTGAAGCTCGACTTGAGGTCGACGAACTCCGCCATGGCGAGCAGCGCCGCGTCGAGGCCGTCGCCTTCGAGCACGGCGCCGTCGCCGGGCGCGGCGGCGATGACGGCGTCCCACAGCGACTCGTCGACCGGCGCCAGGAGCGCGTGGGCGTTGCGCGCCAGCACGTCGGCCAGGCGGGGGTCGAACGCGCTGCCCGCGCGCTCGCGCACGACGCTCGCCGCCGCCTCGACGCCGCCCAGCGCGCGGTACACCGATGCGCACTCGGCGATGTGGACCACGCGCACCGCCACCGGCACCTCCTCCTGCCCGGCGCGCTTGAGGAAGCCCTTGCCGTCCCAGCGCTCGGTGAACATCAGCAGGTCGCGCTGGACGTCCTCGCCGAGGCCGAGCTGCGCGGCCAGCAGCTCCGCGACCTCGCACACCGCCAGCACGCTCTCCTGCAGGCGGTCGCGCGCGCCCGCCATCTCGGCGAGCTTGGCCGCGGTGCCGAGCAGCCCGGTCGTGCGCACCAGGTGGCGCAGCATGTAGGCGCCCATCGCGCGCGGCGCCGACACGTCGATCGTCGAGACGCCGTTGCGGAAGGCGATCTCGTCGCCGACGAACGACGAGAACATCGGGTTCTCGGCGGTGCAGCCGACGTGGCGCAGCAGCGCGACGTGGAAGGCGCGCGCCCGCTCGGCGTCGGCGAGGCCGGCCTCCTCGCTGAGGGCCAGGGCGATGCGGCAGATCCCCAGCCCGGACTCGAGCGGCTGGCCCATCGCGATGTCGCTGGCGAGCGAGAGCGCCGCGACGATCTCCGTCCGGGTGATGCCCGTCCCGTCGCGGGCTGCGTCAGTCGGCGCCATAGCGGTCGCGGAGGTCGTCCCAGGGCTCGGCCCCGGCGCGCCGGAAGATCTCGGCCACCGGGGTGACCGGCACCTGCGCCGGGTGCTCGCCCGTCGCCCGCAGCGCTCCCAGCGCGGCGTCGCCGGCGTGCAGGAACGCGGCCACCAGCAGCACGGGCACGATCGCCAGCCGGTAGCCGAGCTCGCCCGCCCGCTCCAGGCCGACGTCGGGCGTCCGGCCGCCGGCCACGAGGTTCAGCAGGCACGGCCCCCGGACGAGCCGCGGGACGGCGGCCACCTCCTCGCGCGTCTCCGGCGCCTCGACGAAGGCCAGGTCGGCGCCGGCGTCGAGCGCCCGGTTGACGCGCTCGATCGCCTCGTCGAAGCCGAGCTCGGCGCGCGCGTCGGTGCGCGCGATGAGCAGCGGCTCGCCGTCCCGCCGCGCGTCGGCGGCGGCCCGGACCTTGCGCACGAACGCGTCGGCCCCGATCACCTCCTTGCGGTCGAGGTGGCCGCAGCGCTTGGGGAAGTCCTGGTCCTCGATGTGCAGCGCGGCGACGCCGCGCTGGGAGCGCTGCGGGCGACGGGCGAGCACCCGGCGCAGGTGCC
>JAXDHQ010000094.1:0-5012 GCA_034664395.1 Solirubrobacteraceae bacterium
GAACAGGGAGCTGGCACGAAGCCATATCGATCCTAGGAGGATCAATGCTGCGCAAGCTGCGCGACGACGAGCAGGGCTTCACGCTCATCGAGCTCCTCGTCGTCATCCTCATCATCGGCATCCTGGCCGCCATCGCCCTTCCGTCGTTCCTGGGCCAGCAGGTCAAGGGCCAGGACTCGTCGGCCAAGTCCGACGCTCGCAACATCGTGACGCAGGTCGAGTCCTGCTTCACGAGCACGCAGGACTACCAGCAGTGCCAGACCGTGGCCCAGATCGGCACGACCGGGCTGAAGCTGGTCGACTCGGCGCCCGCCAAGGGCGAGGTCGACGTCGCGTCGACCGCCGCCGACGGCTACACGGTCACGGCCGTCTCGAAGTCCGGCAACTCGTTCCTGATCACCAAGGCCGGCGGTGCCGCGACGACGCGCACCTGCACCGTCGTGTCAGGCAAGACCAGCCCCTACGGCGGCTGCAACACCAGCGCGACGCCCAACTGGTAGGCGCTGCACTGCTTGATAGACCGAGCGAGAGGCGGGCTTCGGCCCGCCTCTCTGCGTTGCGGGATCGATCCCCACCCTCCGCTAGCGTTCCGCGCCGCCATGGCCCTGGCCGTCATCGCCGCCCTCGTGGGCGGCCTCATCGTCGGCTCGTTCCTCAACGTGGTCGCCTACCGGCTGCCACGCGGCGAGTCGCTCGCGTCGCCGGGCTCGCGCTGCCCCGGATGCGGCACGCCGATCCGGCCCTACGACAACGTGCCGGTGGTCTCGTGGCTCGTGCTGCGCGGGCGCTGCCGGCAGTGCGGCACGAGCATCTCCGCGCGCTACCCGCTCGTCGAGCTGACCACCGGCGTGCTGTACGCGGCGGTCGTGGCCTTCCGCCACGGCACGCTCGACATCGTGCTCGGCCTGCTGCTGGTCACCGTGCTCGTTCCCGTCGTGCTCATCGACCTCGAGCACAGGCTCATCCCGAATCGCATCACGCTGCCGGCCGCGGTGGCGGCCGTCGTGGCGGCGCTGATCGTCGATCCCGGGTTCGTGCCGGAGCAGCTCATCGCCGCCGCCGCCGCGGGCGGCTTCTTCCTGCTCGCCGTGCTCGCCAAGCCGGGCGGCATGGGGATGGGCGACGTCAAGCTCGCCGCGGTCCTCGGCCTGTATCTTGGCCGCGCGGTGGCGCCCGCCGTCCTGATCGGCCTGATCTCGGGAGTCGCGGTCGGAGCGGTGATCATCGCGCGCAAGGGCGCCAGGGAGGGGCGGCGCACGCGCGTCCCGTTCGGCCCCTTCCTCGCCCTCGGCGCCGTCGTCGCGCTCTTCGCCGGCGACGCCCTGGTCGACCGGTACACGTCGACGTTCTGAGCGCCATAGCGGGCGCGCGCACGCACCCGGACGTATGTCCGATCTGGCGCGTTGGCGCTCTACAGATCGTGATGGGTGCGGTCGATCACCGGGCCATCGCCGGGATCTCCCAACCGCCCGGCAGCGACCGAGTTCCCCATGCCAAAGCGCGTCAAGAATCTTGTCGGCCTGGACATCGAGCCCGCCGGCATCAGTGCCGTCGAGGTCCGTGTCAACGGCCAGATCACCGTCGAGCGCGCCGCGACCGCCCCTCTCGAGGACGGCATCGTGCGCGACGGCGAGATCACCGACACCGAGGCCCTGGCCGAGGCCCTGCGCGGGCTGTACCGCGAGCACAAAGGCCTGGGCAAGCGCGTCCGCGTCGGCGTCGCCAACCAGAAGATCGTCGTGCGGCCCATCGAGGTCCCGCCGGTGTCCAGCGCCTCCGAGCTGGACGCGGCCGTCCGCTTCCACGCCCAGGAGCAGCTCCCGATGCCGCTCGACCAGGCGGTCCTCGACTACCAGCCGCTGCGCAGCGCCGAGGGCCAGCCGCAGCGCGTCCTGCTCGTGGCCGCCCGCCGCGAGATGATCGAGCACCTGCTCACCGCGGTGCGCGCCGCCGGGCTGCGCCCGGAGGGCATCGACCTCTCCGCCTTCGCCATGGTCCGCGCGCTGTACCGGCCGTCGCCCGAGGACGAGCTCGTCCTCTACATGAGCGTCAGCGGGCTGGTCAACCTCGCGATCGCCAGCGGCCGCGACTGCCTGTTCACCCGCGCATCGGGCCGCGGCCTCGAGGCCCTGGCCATCGAGCTCGCCGAGCGCTCTCAGCTCACGCTCGAGCACGCCCGCTCGTGGCTCACCCACGTGGGGGTCGAGACCCCGCTCGAGAGCATCGACGGCGACCCCGAGATCGTCGGGGCCGCCCGCCAGGTGCTCCTCGAGGGCGCCCGGCGCATCGCCGCCGACGTCCGCAGCTCCCTGGACTTCTACGCCATGCAGGGCGGCGCCGCCTCGGTCTCGCGCGCCATCCTCACCGGCTCGGCCGCCTCGGTGCCCGGTCTGGCGAGCGCGCTCGCCTCCGAGCTCTCCCTTCCGGTCGAGGTGGGCACCGTGACCGGCGCTCCCGACAACGTCGACGCCGGCCGCATCACCGTCGCCGCCGGCCTGGCCGTCAGCGAGGCGCAGTCATGAAGGCCGTCAACCTCATCCCGTCCGACCTGCGCAAGGGCCGCGCCGCACCCGGCCGCGCCGGCGTCGGCGTGTACGTCCTCCTGGGCGCGCTCGCGATGGCGCTCGTCATGCTCAGCGCGCTGGCGCTGACGACGCGCTCGCTGTCGTCCAAGCAGACCGAGCTCTCCCAGCTCCAGGTCCGTCAGCAGGCCGCTCAGGCCACGGCCGACCGCCTGCAGGTCTACACGAGGTTCACCGACCTGCGCCAGAAGCGCCTGCAGACCGTGCAGCAGCTCGCCGACAGCCGCTTCGACTGGGCCCACGCGATGCACGAGCTCTCCCGCGTGCTGCCCAGCTACGCATGGCTGACCTCCATCCGCGCGACGACGTCGCCGGCGACCAACCTGCAGGGCGGCACCGCCGACCCGCTTCGCGGCTCACTGCCGGTTCCGGCGATCGAGCTCACCGGCTGTGCCGGCACGCAGTCCGACGTCGCCCGCGTCATGTCCGCGCTGCGGCAGGCCGACGGCGTCCAGCGGGTGAGCCTGTCGTCCTCCAAGAAGGCCGACCAGACCCCCACGTCCAGCGCCTCCTCGAGCGCGCAGGACAGCGCCGGCGCCAGCGGTGGCACGGACTGCGGGAGCAAGCCCAAGTTCTCCCTGACCATGTTCTACGAAGCGAGCGCGTCGGTGCCCGCGGCCAGCGCGACCGCGGCGGCCGGCACGACCTCGGCGACCGGCACGACCCCGGCGACGGGGACGACCTCCACGCCCCCTGTCCCGGCGCAGCCCGGAGGTGCCCAGTGACCGCCCGTGACCGCATCCTGATCTTCGTCGTGGTCGGCATCGCCGCGCTCGGCGGCTTCTGGTTCCTCGTCCTCTCGCCCAAGCGCGCCGAGGTCAAGGGCCTCGACGCGAAGATCGCCTCGGCCCAGCAGGTCGTCGCCCAGGCCCAGGCCACCGCGCAGTCCGCGCAGCAGGCCAAGGCCCGCTACGCGACCGACTACGCCACCGTGGTCCGCCTGGGCAAGGCGGTCCCGGCCGACGACGACATGCCGTCGCTGCTCTACCAGCTCCAGTCCGCGTCCAGCGGCTCGAAGGTCGACTTCCAGTCGCTGGCGCTCGGCGGAGGCGCTCCCACCGGCGCGGCCGCCGCGGCCAGCGCCACGCCGCTGCCCCCCGGGGCGATCGTCGGTGCGGCGGGCTTCCCGACCATGCCCTTCCAGTTCACGTTCGACGGCTCGTTCTTCGACCTCGCGGGCCTGCTGCGCAACGTGCAGCGCTTCGTGGCCGTTCACGGCGACAAGGTCAGCGTTCGCGGCCGCCTGCTGACGATCGACGGCATCTCGCTCGACCCGACGAACTTCCCGTCGGTGAAGGCCAACATCTCCGCGACCGCCTACCTGGTGCCGGCCGCCCAGGGCGCCACGAACGGCGCCACGGCGACCGCTCCCGCGACCACCCAGCCGGCGACGGCGGGCACGGCCGCGACCCCGACTCCCGCCGCGTCCATGACTGGAGCCCAGAAGTGAGCGTCCTGCGCAACCTCATCGCCGACCTGGTGGCCAAGCGCCTGTGGCCGGTCGCCGTGGCCCTGGCCGTCGGCCTGGTCGCGGTGCCCGTGGTCCTCGGCCGCGGCGCTGCCCCGGCCCCCGCGCCGGCCTCCGCGGTTGCGCAGGCCCCCGTCGGCGCCCCGAGCTCGCGGGCTGCCGTGACGCTCGAGCAGACGCCGTCCACGGCGCGCCGGGACATCGGCTCCGTGCGCAACCCCTTCAAGGCGCCGAAGTCGGCGACGCCCGCCAAGACCGCGACGCCCGCGGCCTCCACGCCCGCCGACACGTCGACGTCCCCCGGCGGCGGCTCGTCCGCGCCGAGCGGCGGCGACAACTCGACCACGACCACGAAGCCGTCGACGCCCAGCACGCCCGACCCGATCGACACCTACCGCCTGACCCTGCGCTTCGGCCAGGCCGGCGACCGCAAGGTGCACAAGGACGTCGCGCGCCTGACCCCGCTGCCCTCCCTCGACCAGCCCTTCTTCGTCTTCATGGGCGTGCTCAAGGACGGCAAGACCGCGGTCTTCCTCGTCTCGTCCGACGTGACGGCGACGGGCGACGGCACCTGCAAGCCCACCGCCGCGAGCTGCCAGACGATCGAGCTCAAGGAGGGCGACACCGAGTTCTTCGACCTCGCGGTCGACGGCGTGCCCGTGCAGTACCAGCTCGACATCATCCACCTGCGCAAGAACGACACCCAGTCCGCCACGGCGGCCGCGGCGTCGGCGCAGCGGCACTCCAAGGCCGGCGCTGCCCTGCTGCGCGGCGCCCACATGGCGGCCGCCGCTTCGTTCCAGGGCCTCGCCGCCTACCGGTGGCTGCCCGCGGCCGGCCTGCTCGAGGCCGTGCCCGAGAAGGCTCTCGCGCACGGTGCGTCGACCGCCGCCGGCAAGGCCGAGGTGCCGATCGTCGGCGAGCCGGTCTGGCACTGGCGCCTGCAGGACTGAGCCGGCCGC
>JAXDHQ010000095.1:0-10168 GCA_034664395.1 Solirubrobacteraceae bacterium
GATCTTGGCGACTTCCTCGAGCGCCGCGTCGAGCTCCCGTTCGGCGCTGTGCCCTAGACGACGTGCGAACGCGTCGAGGATGGTCGGGATCGTGTGCTCGCGGACGCACACCACGAACGGGAACCCGAAGCGCGCGCGGTATGCGTCGTTCAGGCGCGTGAACTCGGCGAGCTCGTCGGGCCGCAAGCGGTCGAGCCGCGCGGAGGCCTGCTCGCTCGTGGACTCCGGGGTCAGCTCGCCCGCGAGCGCGGCGCGCCCCGCGAGATCGGGGTGCGCGCGCACCAGCGACAGCCGCTCCGCTTCGGACGCGTCGGCGAGTGCCGCACGGAAGGCGTCCTCGAGCTCGCGCACGCCCTCGAAGGGGCCCGCAGCGAAGGCGGCCTCGGTGACCCACGGCGAGTGCTCGAAGATGCCGTCGAGCATCGCGACGAAGGTGGCTCGATCGAGCTCGTTCAGCTCGGCGAGGCTCACGCGCTCGACGGTCAGCGGCACGATCTCGAAGCGATCCACATCGATCAGCCCGAGGTCGGTGATCTTCAGCGACGGGATCACCGAGAGCGCGAGGAAGCTCAGCGACATGAACGGCGAGACGATCCCGACACCCTGCTCGGCGAGCAGGCCCTCGAGCCGCTCGAGCCGCTCGACGACCTCGCCGGCGGGTCGATCGGAGAGCAGACCGGCGACCGGGAGGGGCAGCTCGCCCCGCACGTCGCCCCCGTCGTGCACGACGATGCCGCCGCCGATCTGCCCGAGCCGGGCGATCGCCATGGCCATCTCGTCGTCGTCGACTCCGACGCACACGATGTTGTGGGCATCGTGGGCGACCGACGACGCGAATGCGCCGCTCTGCAGCCCGAACCCGCGCACGAAGCCGACGCCGACGCGGCCGGTCGCGTGGTGGCGCTCGACGACGGCGATCTTGGCGATGTCGCGAGCGGGGTCGGCGGTCGCGACGCCGTGCAACACGGTCGGCAGCTCGATGCGCGCGATCGTCAGCAGCTGCTCGGGAACGATCTCGATCACGCGCATCGGGCGTCCGGTCGATGGGAGGCGCAGGTCGGCGAGCCCGACCGGCGCGGCGTGCACGGTCTGGCGAACCCAGACCGGCACCTCGGGGCTCGGGAACGGCGAGACCGTCTCGCCGTCGAAGACGAGCCGGCCGTCCTTGTAGACGCGGCTCGGCCTGAACGACACCAGGTCGTCGAGCAGCACGAGATCGGCGCGGTAGCCCGGGGCGATCGCTCCCGCATCGACGAGGCCGTGGTACAGCGCGGGGTGCAGCGAGGCGAGCAGCAGCGCATCCTCGGGCGGGATGCCCTCGGCGACGGCCACGCGGCACATCTGGTCGATATGTCCCTCTCGCACGAGGAAGTCGGGCTCTCGATCGTCGGTGCAGAACGCGCAGCGCTCGGGCCCGAACGCACGCACGAGCGGCAGGAGCGCTTTCAGGTTGCGCGCGTTCGAGGCCTCGCGGATCAGCACCCAGGCGCCCTTGCGCCGCTTCTCGAGGGCTTCCTCGTAGGTCGTCGACTCGTGATCCGAGCGGATGCCCGCCGCGAGGTAGGCGTCGAGATGGCGCCCGCGCACCCCGGGCGCGTGGCCGTCGGCGTGCGTCGCGCCGCGCTGGTTGAGCTTGCGCAACTCGTCGGGATCGCCGGCGAACACGGCGGGGAAGTTCATCATCTCGGCGACGCCGAGCGCATGCCGGCGTCGCAGCACCGACTCGAGGTCGCCGATGGAGAGCGGGCGCCGGGGCGACTCGAACCTGCTCGCCGGGACGCACGACGATGCCATCACCCAGACGTCGAGCGGCACGTCGTCGCAGACGTCGAGCAGCCAGTGGATGCCGTCGGTGCCGAGCACGTTGGCGATCTCGTGCGGATCGGCGACGACCGCGGTGGTGCCGTGGGCGAGCACGGCGCGTGCGAACTCGTCGACCATCAGCTTCGAGGACTCGATGTGCACGTGCGCGTCGATGAAGCCCGGCACGAGGTAGCGGCCCCGGGCGTCGATCCGCTGGCCTCCCGGGTAGCTGCCGAGGCCTGCCACGCGTCCGTCCGCGACCGCGACATCGAGGTCGAGCCACTCCCTGGTGAACACCGAGAAGACCCGCGCGTTCTCGATCACGAGGTCGGGCTCGACCTCGCCCCGTGCGACGTCGATCAGCCGGCGGCGGCCGACGCCCTCGAGCACGTCAGCGGCCGTCCGGCTGGCGGATCCCGACGATGTCGCCGGGGCGGACCGGCACGCGCGCGAGCGGCACTCCCGTCGCAGCGCGCACCGCGGCGACGATCGCGGGCGTGGAGGAGATCGTCGGGGGCTCGCCCACGCCCTTGGCGCCGTACGGCGCGAGCGGGTCGCCGAGCTCGAGCACCTGCATGTGCACGGGCGGCATGTCGAGGATCGTCGGGATCAGATAGTCCGTGAACGACGGGTTGCGCAGCCGCGAGCCGGAGACCTGGATCTCCTCCATCAGCGCGAGTCCCAGCCCCTGGGCGGTTCCGCCCTCGATCTGCCCCTCGACGGCCTGCGGGTTGAGGGCCTTGCCGACGTCCTGCACCGTCGCGAGCTGCACGACGCGCACGAGTCCGAGCTCGCTGTCGACATCGACGACGGCGCGATGCGCCGAGTACGCGTAGGCGAGATGGGCGTCGCCCTGGCCCGTCGCCGGATCGAGCGGGCTCGTGGCACGGTGATGGTGCTCGAACGTCTCCTCGATGACGGTGTCGCCGAGCAGCTCGGCGAGGCTGATCGCGACGCTCCCGTCGACGCGGCGGACCGCCCCGCCGGCAAGCGCCAGCTCGCCGTCACCGAGGTGCTCCTGCGCGAGCAGCAGGACGCGCTCGCGCACGGCGTCGCACGCGAACTTGACGGCGCCGCCCGTCATCCAGGTCTGACGGGAGGCGGAGGAGGATCCTGCCGAGCCGACGTGGGTGTCCGCGGGCAGCACCACCACGCGGGCGACACCCAGCTCGGTGCGTGCGATCTGGCCCTCGAGGGTCACGAGGCCCTGACCCACCTCGGCAGCCGCAGTATGAACCTCTACTTGAGGTTCAGATGCGACGATCGAGAGGCGCACGCGCGCGGTCGAGTAGTCATCGAAGCCCTCGGAGAACCCGATGTTCTTGAAGCCGAGGCCGTAGCCGATACCACGCCGCACACCCTCGCCGTGCGTGACGTTGCCGACCCCGCCTGGAAGTGCGAGCAGGTCGGGTGCATCGGGCGCGTCAGCGGGGAGCGCCATGGCACGCAGCCGCTCGAGCAGCTCGGCCACGGGCGTCGGCCCCTCCACCGCCTGCCCGGTCGGCAGGCGCGAGCCCTCGACCATCGCGTTGCGGACGCGCAGCTCGACCGGGTCGAGCTCGAGCGCCGCGGCCAGCCGGTCCATCTGCGACTCGTAGGCGAAGCAGGTCTGCACCGCACCGAACCCGCGCATGGCGCCACACGGAGGGTTGTCCGTGTACACGACGTAGCTGTCGATCGACGCGTTCGGGCAGATGTACGGCCCCACCGCGAAGCACGCCGCGTTGGCGACCACGGCGCCCGAGCTGGAGGCATAGGCGCCGCCGTCGAGCACGATGCGGGCGCGGACGAACACGAGCTTGCCCTCCCGGGTCGCGCCGTGCGTGTACTGCATGCGCGCAGGGTGGCGGTGGACGTGCCCGAAGAACGACTCCTCGCGGCCGTACTCGAGCTTGACGGGTCGATCCGTGTGCAGCGCGAGCAGGCAGGCGTGGATCTGCATCGAGAGATCTTCTCGCGCTCCGAACGCGCCGCCCACGCCCGCGAGTGTCACGCGCACCTGCTCGGGCTCGAGATCGAGGCTCATCGCGAGCTGATCGCGGTCGACGTGCAGCCACTGGGTCGCGATGTAGAGGTCGACGCCGCCCTCGCCATCGGGTACGGCAAGGCCCGACTCCGGGCCGAGGAAGGCCTGATCCTGCATGCCGACCTCGTACTCGCCCTCGACGATCACGTCGGCCTCGCGCAGCTCGGCGTCGCCGTGGCGGATCGGGACGTGGCGCAGCAGGTTGCCGCCGGGGTGCAGGATCGGCGAGTCCGGCAGCAGCGCGAGCTCGGCGTCGTCGACCACCGGCAGCACCTCGTACTCGATCACGACGAGGGCCGCAGCCCGGCGCGCCGTCTCGGGGTGATCGGCTGCGACCAGCGCGATCGCCTCCCCCTGGTAGCGCACCTCGTCCCAGGCGAGCACCGGCTGGTCCGGGTGCTCGAGCCCGAAGGTCTTGCGCCCTGGCACGTCCTCGTGCGTCAGCACGGCAGCCACGCCCGGCGTGGCGAGCGCCGCGGCGATCTCGATGGAGTGGATGCGCGCGTGCGGATGGGGGCTGCGCACCGTCGCGCCCCAGAGCATCCGCTCGGCCTGCAGGTCGGAGGAGTAGGCGAACTGGCCCTGCACCTTGAGCGTCCCGTCGGGCCGCAGCACGCTCTCGCCGATGCCGCCCTCGGTCGCGACGTCGGTCTCGGCAGGTGCGACCTCGGGTGGCGCGACGGGCGTGCTCACGCACGCGGACGTCCCGGGCCGCAAGACCTACGGCCTCGAGCACGCGGATCAGCCCGTGCTCGCGTGGGACGAGGTGCGCTACCAGGGCGAGGCCGTCGCGCTCGTCGCGGCCGACCACCCCGAGACCGCGCGCCGGGCGGCCGCGGCGGTCGCGGTCGCCTACGCGCCGCTGGCGGCTCTGACCGACGCCGAGCGGGCGATGGCGCCCGGGGCGCCGGAGCTGCACCCGCGGGCGCCGGACAGCTCGCGCCGCCACGGCGCCGGCAACGTCCTGCGCCACGTGCGCATCCACCACGGCGACCCCGACGCGACCGCGGACGTCGTCGTGACCGGCGAGTACGAGGTCGGCATGCAGGACCAGGCGTTCCTCGGCCCCGAGTCCGGGCTCGCGGTCCCCGACGGCGACGGCGGCGTCGACCTCTACGTCGCCACCCAGTGGCTGCACGTCGACCGCGACCAGATGGCCGAGAGCCTGGGGCTGGCGCCCGCGAAGGTGCGCCTGACGCTCGGCGGCGTCGGCGGCGCGTTCGGCGGGCGCGAGGACCTGTCGATGCAGATCCACGCCTGCATGCTCGCGCTGCACACCGGCCGCCCGGTCAAGATGGTCTACAACCGCGAGGAGTCGTTCTTCGGCCACGTCCACCGCCACCCGTGCCGCATGCGCTACGAGCACGGCGCCACGCCCGACGGCCGGCTGGTCTACGTGCGCGCGCGGATCGTCCTCGACGGCGGCGCCTACGCGTCGAGCTCGACGGCGGTGTGCGCCAACGCGGCGTGCTTCGCGTGCGGCCCCTACGACGTGCCCAACGCGGGCATCGACGCGTACGTCGCGTACACGAACAACCCGCCGTGCGGGGCCATGCGCGGCTTCGGCGCGGTGCAGGTCGCCTTCGCCCACGAGGCGCAGATGGATCGCCTCGCCGCCGCGCTGGGCATCGACCCGGTCGACCTGCGCGTCGCCAACGCGATGGCGCCGGGCTCGCGGATGCCGACGGGCCAGCTCGTGCCCGAGCCGGCGCCGGTGGCCGAGCTGCTCGAGCGCGTGCGGGCGATGCCGATGCCGGCCGCGGACGCGTCCGGCGGCGACCCGCTGCGGCTGCCCGGCGGCGTCTCCAACGCGACCCACGGCGAGGGCGTGCGCCGCGGCGTCGGCTACGCCGTGGCGCTGAAGAACATCGGCTTCTCGGAGGGCTTCGACGACTTCTCGACGGCGCGCGTGCGGCTGTCGATCGACGCCGGCGAGCCGCTGGTCGAGGTCCACACCGCGGCGGCCGAGGTCGGCCAGGGCATCGTCACCGTCCAGGCCCAGATCGCCCGGACCGAGCTCGGCGTCGAGCGGGTGGCCGTGCTCGACGCCGACACCGCCGTCGGCTCGGCCGGTTCGACCTCGGCCTCGCGCCAGACGTACGTCACCGGCGGCGCGGTCAAGGCCGCGTGCGAGGCGGTGCGCGCGCGCCTGCTCGACCTGGCCGGCGAGCGGCTGGGGCTCCCGGCCGCCGCGCTCGAGCTCGCCGACGGACGCGTGGCCGGCGTCGCGCTCGCCGAGCTGCTGGGCGACGAGACGATCGAGGAGACCGTGCAGTGGCGCCATCGCCCGACCCGACCGCTCGACGCCGACGGACAGGGCGACGCCCACGTGCAGTACGCGTTCTCGGCCCATCGCGCGGTGGTCGACGTCGACGCCGAGCTCGGGCTCGTGCGCGTGGTCGAGCTGGCCACGGCGCAGGAGGTGGGGCGGGCGATGAACCCGCAGGCGCTCGAGGGCCAGATCGAGGGCGGCAGCGCCCAGGGGCTGGGGCTGGCGCTGCTCGAGGAGGTCCAGGTGGTCGACGGGCGCGTGCTCAACGCGTCGTTCACCGACTACCTGCTGCCGACGATCCTCGACATGCCGCCGGTGCGCATCGAGCTGCTCGAGCACGCCGACCCCGAGGCGCCGTACGGCCTGAAGGGCGTCGGCGAGCCGCCCAACATCTCCACGCCGCCGGCCATCGTGGCCGCGCTGCGCCAGGCGACCGGCCGGGCGCTGGCGCGGATCCCGGTGCGACCGGAGCACATCGTCGGGCTGCCGGCGGGGCCGCCGCTGGCGCTGAGCGCCGTCAACGACCTCGACGAGGTCGGCTTCGTCGCGGCGCTCGGCGCGCTGTTCGAGCACTCGCCGTGGGTGGCGCGGGCGGCCTGGGCGGCGCGGCCGTTCGCCGACCGCGACGCGCTGCGGGCCGCGTTGGAGGGCGCGCTGCGCGCCGCGCCGCGCGAGCGCGCGCTGGCCCTCGTCCGCGCCCACCCCGAGCTGGCCGGGCGCGAGGCCGCGGCGGGCGAGCTGACCGAGGCCTCGGGGCGCGAGCAGGCCTCGGCCGGCCTGGACCGCCTGACGGCCGCCGACGCCCGCGCGCTGAACGAGCTCAACCGCGCCTATCGCGAGCGCTTCGGCTTCCCGCTGATCGTCTGCGTGCGCGAGCACACCCCGGCGTCGATCCTCGCGTGGGGGAACGAGCGCCTGGCCCACGAACATGAGCGGGAGATGGAGATCGCCGTCGGGGAGATCGCCAAGATCGCGAGCGGGCGCCTGCGGGAGCTCGTGGGGCCGTGAGCGCGATCACCACGCACGTGCTCGACACCGCGCGCGGCCGGCCGGCGGCGGGGATCGACGTCGTCCTCGAGCGCGCGGGCGACAGCGGCTGGGAGGTCGTCGGGCGCGGCACCACCGACGGCGACGGCCGCGTGCGCGACCTGCTGGGCGACGGCGCGCCCACCGCGGGCCGCTACCGGCTGACCTTCGACACCGGCGCCTACTTCGCGGCGGCCGGCGAGCGGGCCTTCTACCCCGAGGTGATCGTCGTCTTCGCGGTCGACGGCGCCGAGCACCACCACGTCCCGCTGCTGCTCAGCCCGTTCGGCTACAGCACCTACCGGGGGAGCTGATGGCCCTCGGCGAGCACAGCTACGGCAAGTCGGGCGTGCGCCTGGTTGCGGTGACGCGCACGCCGGGGCGCCACGAGCTGCGCGACCTGACCGTGAACGTCGAGCTCCACGGCAGCTTCCACGGCGCCTACGTCGGCGGCGACAACGCCGGGCTGCTCGCCACCGACACGATGCGCAACGTCGTCTACGCGCTGGCCCGCGAGCGCGGCGTGGACGAGCCCGAGACGTTCGGGCGCGACCTGGTCGAGCACTTCCTCGCCACCGGGCCGACGGTGACGCGGGCGCGCGTGGAGCTCGCCGAGCACCCGTGGGCGCGGCTGGAGGCTGACGGCGCGCCGCACGAGCACGCCTTCCAGCGCGGGCACGGCGGCACGCGCCTGGCCACCGTCTCGGGCGACGGCGAGCGTGTCGAGGTCGAGGCCGGCATCGACGACCTGCTCGTGCTCAAGACGACGGCGTCGGGCTGGGAGGGCTTCCTGCGCGACCCCCACACGACGCTGCCCGAGACCGACGACCGCGTCCTCGCCACCATGGTCACCGCCCGCTGGACCTACGCCGGCGCGGTCGACTACGGGGCGACGTGGCGCGGCGTGCGCGACACGCTGCTCGAGGCCTTCGGCGATCACCACAGCCCGTCGGTGCAGTTCACGCTGCACCGCATGGGGTCGGCCGTGCTCGACCGCCACCCGTCCGTGGAGCGCATCCACCTCTCGCTCCCCAACCGCCACCACCTGCTCGTCGACCTCGCGCCGTTCGGCCTGGACAACCCCAACCAGGTGTTCCAGGCGACGACGGAGCCGTACGGGCTCATCGAGGGCACGATCGAGCGCGACGGCGAGACGCGCTAGGCGACGGCGCGGCGGTCGCGCGCGGCCAGGCGCAGCGCGTCGAACAGCTCGTCGATGTCGGCCGACTTGCAGACCACGCCGTGGGCGCCCGCGGCGCGCGCCCGGCCGTCGAGTCCCGCATCGTCGTTGGCGGTGTAGAGGACGACCTCCGGCGCCGCCGGCTCGGCGCGCAGCGATGCGCACAGGGCCAGGCCGTCCTCGTCGCCGAGGCGCTGGTCGAGGACGACGACGTCGGGGCGCACGCGTCGGAGAATGGCCGCCATCGCGGCGCCGTCGGCCGCCGTGCCCACGCACGAGAAGCCCGGCTCGGCCCGCAGGACCGCCTCCAGCCCGGCCCGCAGGACGGGGTGATCGTCGACGACCAGAACGCGGATCATCGACCCGAGATCGTGGCAGGCGCCGTCGAGGCACGCGGTACGGGTACCCCCCGTGGCGGACAACGCTCCACTCGCGGGTGCGAGCCGGCCGCTAGGGTCTGGCGCGATGTCCATCCCGCCCGTTCTGCGCGCTCTGCTCACGGCCCCCGGCCCGTCCGGCTACGAGGCCGCCCCCGCGGAGATCTTCCGCGAAGCCGCCTCCGCGTTCGCCGAGGTCACGACCGACGTCATGGGCTCGGTCGCGGCCCGCGTCAAGGGCACGGCGGGCGGCCCGACCCTCGGCGTCGTCGGCCACATCGACGAGATCGGGCTCATCGTCACGCACGTCGACGACAAGGGCTTCCTGCGCTTCTCCGGCGTCGGCGGCTGGGACCCGCAGATCCTCGTCGGCCAGCGGGTGAGCGTCGCCACGCGCGACCGCGCGGTACCCGGCGTGGTGGGGCGCAAGCCGATCCACCTGCTCAAGGAGGACGACCGCAAGAAGGTCGCCAAGCTCGAGGAGCTGCACATCGACATCGGCGCCCGCGACACCGAGGAGGCGCGGCGGATGGTGCGGGTCGGCGACGTCGCCGTCCTCGAGGGCGACCCCGTCGAGCTGCCCAACGACCGGGCGGTCTCGCGGTCGATGGACAACCGCCTGGGCTGCTACGTCGCCTACGAGGCGGCGCGGATCGTGCACGAGGCCGGCGGCGCGCCGGGCGACGTCATCGCGGTCGCTGCGGTGCAGGAGGAGACGACCTTCGGCGGATCGACCACCACCGCCTACTCGCTGCGTCCCGACGTCGCCATCGTGGTCGACGTCACCCACGCGACCGACGCGCCCGGCGTCGACGTCAACGAGCTCGGCGAGCACCCCTTCGGCTCGGGCCCCGTGCTCGAGCGCGGCTCGACGCTGAACCCGGCGCTGTTCGAGCTCCTGCACGACACGGCGCAGGCCGAGGGCATCCCGTTCACGATCGCGGCCTCGGGCCGCTCGACCGGGACCGACGCCGACGCCATGCACCTCTCCCGCGGCGGCATCCCGACCGCCGTCGTGGGGCTGCCGCTGCGCTACATGCACTCGCCGGTGGAGATGGTCCAGCTCGACGACGTCGCCAACGCCGCGCGCCTGATCGCGGCCGTCGCGCAGCGCCTGACCGCGGGGACGAGCTTCCTGCGGTGAGGATCCCCGCGCTGGCCGCGGCGCTGGTGGCCCTCGCCGGGTGCGGCTCGGGCGCCGGCGAGCGCCGCACGACGCGCGTGGCGGCGCCCCCGCTGACGCCGGAGCAGATCGCCGGCCAGCACGTCGTCTTCCCATTCGCCGGGCGCACGCCGCCGCGGGCGCTGCTGCGCCGCATCCGCCGCGGCGAGGCCGCGGGCGTGATCTTCCTCGGGGCGAACCTCGGCACGGCCGCCCAGGTCCGCGCGCTCACGCGGACGCTGCGTGCGGCGCGTCCGCCGCGCGGGCTCGCCGCGCCGCTGCTGCTCATGGTCGACCAGGAGGGCGGCACCGTGAAGCGGCT
>JAXDHQ010000096.1:0-3538 GCA_034664395.1 Solirubrobacteraceae bacterium
TGCGGAGTCTAGCCGCCGAGCGCCTCAGTCGCCGAGCGCGAACCAGACGTGGGTGCTGCCCTCGTGGACGCCCCAGGCCGTGGCCAGCGCATCGACGATCCGCAGCCCGAAGCCGCCCTCCGAGCCGGGACGCTCGACCACGCGCGGGGCGCGGTCGGGATCGCCGCGGTCGGCGACCTCACCGTGGACGCGGTCGGGCGCGACGACCTCGAGCTCGACGTGGATGGGCGACCCGGGGCCGTACTTCACCGCGTTGGCGACGAGCTCCGAGATCACCATGCGGAGGTCGCCGAGCGTCTCCGGGACGAGGTCATGCTCGAGGCTGTCGACGACGGCCCGGGCCTCGTAGGGGGCGCTCGTGCTGACCGTCAGGTCGAACACGAGACGCATGGCCTCCTAGGGTGCCTCGATCGGCAGCGCGTCATGCACGCCGGCCAGCGAGAACAGCCGGGCGATCGGCGGCGGCACGTTGCGCAGGTACAGCTCCCAGCCGCCCTCGTCGGCCGCCAGCCGCGCGCGCAGCAGGACGCGCAGGCCCGTCGAGTCCATGAAGTGCAGCGCCGCCAGGTCGAGCACGAGCCGCTCGCTGGGCTGCCGGCGGCGCAGCAGCGCGCTCGCGAGCTTCGGAGCGGTGGCGATGTCGAGCTCGCCGTGGACGCGGATCACCCGCACGCCGTCGGCATCGACCTCCTCCCCCACGCGGAACGGGGGCCCGGCGATGGCGCGCAGCGCGGCCAGCGCGTCGAGCGCGTCCTCGCGCGACGCATAGGTCGTCTGGCGCGCCAGGCGTCCGCCGCGGAAGTGGAACAGCCAGTGGCGGTCGAGCTCCTCGGCGCCCTGGGGTCGCCGCACCACGAGCGTGCCGTGCGCGAGCACGGCGCCGTCGTGGCCCTCGAGGTCGAGCAGGCGCGCCCGCGGTTCGATGCCGTCGCGTGCGAGCTCCTCGAAGGCCGACCGCAGCTCGGCGCTGCCGCGCAGGATGCGGCCGTCGGTCACGTGGGGCTGCCAGAGGACGTCGTCGCCGGCGACTTCGAGCATCGCGTCGAGCCCACCCGCTTCGTACGCCGCCCAGAGCGCGCGAACGGTCTCCAGGGGGGTGGCCATGTGCCGCACTGTATCCCGACGTCCCGGCGCGCGGTCGTCGCGCGCGACCGTCAGACCGTCTCGAGCGCGGGCGCGAGCTGGCGCTGCGCGCGGCTGCCGCGCTCGACCTCGAGCTCGGCCTCGAAGTCGGCGTCGTCGCCGTGGCGGAAGGCGATGCCCTCGGCGGCGAGCACGTCCTCGATGAAGACCTCGACCAGCTCGGCGTCGAGCTGCGTTCCCGATACCCGGCGCAGCTCGGCGATCGCCTCGTCGGAGCTCACGGGCTGGCGGTAGGAGTCGCGGCCGGTCATGACGTCGTAGGTGTCGGCGATCGAGATCATGCGCGACAGGCGCGGGATGTCCTCCGCGACCAGCCCACGGGGGTAGCCGCGGCCGTCGATGCGCTCGTGGTGGGCGAGGATGATCTCGGCGATCTCGGCGTGGTCGGGCAGGTGGCCGACGAGCTCGGCGCCGCGCTCGGGGTGGCGCTTGACCGTCTCCCACTCCTCGTCGTTGAGCTTGCCGGCCTGGAACATCCGGTCGGTGAACATGATCTTGCCGACGTCGTGGAACAGGGCCGCGGTGTGGACGAGCCGCTGCTCGCGCTCGCTGCACCCGGCCGCGCCGGCGATGCGCTGGGCGTAGCGCGCCACGGCCGCGGAGTGGCGCGCGGTCATGTGGTCGCGGGCGTCGACGAAGTCGATGATGATGCGGACGAGGCCGTCGCGCTGGGCCTGGGCCTCGACGACGAGACGCCGGGCGACCTCGGCATGGTGCTCGGCCTGCAGGAGGTCGCGCTGCAGGCGCGAGTAGGCGGCGAGGGCGATGCCGGCGAGCGGGATGACCGCGACGCCGACGTGGGCGTACATCCACGCGAGCAGAGCCGTGCCGCACGCGAGGGCGATCTGCGTCGACATCAGCGGCCGCCACGTGGCGGCCAGCTCGACGTCGAGGCGACGGCCCTCGAGCCAGCGCAGGAACAGCGCGACCAGGGCCACGTTGATCGCCCACGTCATCAGGAAGACCCCGACGACCAGGACCATCGACCACGCGGAGTTCTCGGCGATGTGGAGGTGGTCGCGCAGGAGCCGGGCCGCGAGGCCGCCCACCACGAGGAAGACGGCGTAGATCCCGGCGTTGCCGGCGAGCCGCGCGAGGCTGTTCATCCGACCGGTCGCGATCAGCGCGAGGATCACGATCTCTCCGATGACCAGGGCCGGCGCGGGCCCGGCCGCGACCATCGCCAGCACGAACGCGGGATGCGTGCAGATGACGGTCGTCCCCGACGAGGTCTGGAATTCGTAGCGGTCGGCGACGAGCGCGAGCCCGGTCAGCATGAAGATGAGGATGGGCTGCCGCCAGTCCGCCTCGTGTGAGGTCACGGCCGCCACCGCGACGGCGACGAGGCCCAAACCGAAGAGGCAAACGGGTGCCATACGTGATGCCCGCATCGCGTCGTTGATCGGCAGCGCCGCGCGCAGCTTGATCCAAACCATCGTCGAACGGACGCTCAAGCCTTCCGCGGGCGCGCCGACATCGGCGGAAACGGCTGGAACTCAAGCGAAACCCACCACAGCGGACGGATGTTTGATTGTGGCCCCGCCCCCTGTGCTTTTCCATGTGAGTCCGCACGCGGTAGCCAACTGCTTTAGGGGTGCTGGACGAATGTCGGGCGCTGGCGACTTGGGAAGGACGCCAGCGAATCGGCTCGACCAGCGAGGCGATGCCGGGTGCAGACAAGGGAAGGCAACATGCGAGGGGGCATGAGATGAACGTCCGCGCCTAGTTCCACAGCCAGTTTTCGCGCCCGGGGCCTCGGTCCCGAGCCGCCCATGGAGGGCAAAGCGAAACACCAGGACTTTGCTTCACACCCGGGCCGAACAGCCCGGGTGTGCGCGTTAAGGGCTCCCCAGTACGATGCCCGACCGCATCGCTCATTCCGGTTCTGCCCCCCTCCGATACGCGATCCGATGTCGCCGCTGAAGCCGCTTGGTCTCACCGCTTTCCGGCGTCTTGCGCTTTCGTACACGCTCAACGAGCTCGGCTGGGGCTTCGGGACGGTCGCGCTCGGCATCGTCGTCTTCGATCGCACGCACAGCGCGCTGGCCACCACGGCCCTGTGGATCGGGACGCTGCTGGTGCCGGCGTTCGTCGGACCGGCGGCGACGGCGCGGCTGGACCGGCTGGGCGTCCGGCGCATCCTGCCGGTGCTCTACCTGCTCGAGGCCGCCATCTTCGCGGTCCTCGCCCTGGTCTCCGGAGCGCCCTGGCTTCCGCTCGTGCTCGCGCTGGCCACGATCGACGGCATCATCGCGCTCGTCGGCCGCGCCCTCACGCGCGCCGCGGTCGCCGCGACGCTCAAGCCGCACGGGCTCCTGGAGTCGGGCAACACGCTGCTCAACGTCGCGTTCTCGGTGGCGTTCGCCGCCGGCCCGGCGCTCGGCGGCCTGGTGAG
>JAXDHQ010000097.1:0-18422 GCA_034664395.1 Solirubrobacteraceae bacterium
GGCTCGTCGCATCCTGGGGCTGAAGTAGGTCCCAAGGGTTGGGCTGTTCGCCCATTAAAGCGGCACGCGAGCTGGGTTCAGAACGTCGTGAGACAGTTCGGTCCCTATCTGCCGTGGGCGTTGGAGAATTGAGAGGATTTGTCCCTAGTACGAGAGGACCGGGATGAACGCACCTCTGGTGTATCAGTTGTCCTGCCAAGGGCATTGCTGGTTAGCTACGTGCGGATCGGATAACCGCTGAAGGCATCTAAGCGGGAAGCCGGCCTCGAGATGAGCTCTCCCATCCCCTTGAGGGAGTAAGGACCCTGGTAGACCACCAGGTTGATAGGCCGGATCTGGAAGCACAGTGATGTGCGAAGGAGACCGGTACTAATGGTCCGAGGGCTTGAGGGTTTTGTTTTACCCAGTGGCAACTGTGCGGTTTTGAAGGGCCTCCGGAGGGCGAAGTCTCTCACCAGTTTCCGGTGGCTATGGCGAGGGGGAAACACCTCTTCCCATTCCGAACAGAGCAGTTAAGCCCCTCAGCGCCGATGGTACTTGGCCCGCAAGGGCCCGGGAGAGTAGGACGCCGCCGGTTTATGCATGACGACGGGCCGCCCTTGGGCGGCCCGTTCTGCGTTGGGGGACGGTCGTGCGCCGGGGGTCCTGGCGGTGAGGGCGCCGGGGCCGGGCGGTGAGGGCGCCGGGGCCGGGCGGTGAGCGCGCCGGCGCTCCGGGGTCAGAGCGCGGCGGCGAGGCGGGCGACGTAGTCGCGCTCGGTCGTCCCGAACCAGGGCGGCGAGCCGGCGTCGGCGTTCTCGGTCATGCGGCCGGGCCGGCGGGTCGCCGGGATCGCGACGTGGCAGCGGCGGTCGCTGAGCACCCACTTCAGCAGTGCCTGAGGCCAGGTGCGCACGCCGAACGGGCGCAGGGGCTCGAGCTCGCGCGGCCCCGGGACCCTGCGGGTCAGGCTGCCGCCGGCGAACGGGCGGGAGATCACCACGCCGAGCTCGAGCTGCTCGGCCAAGGGCAGGATGCGCTCCTCGGCGCTGCGCTCGCGCGGGTTGTAGGGGACCTGGATGGCGCCGATGCGCCCGCTGCGCATGACCTTCTCGAGCTCGTGGAGGCCGTCGACGGTGTAGTGGGTGGCGCCGACGGCCTTGACCGACCCCTCGACCTTGCGCCGCTCGAGCAGGGGGAGATGGTCGCGCCAGGCGACGAGGTTGTGCACCTGGTAGAGGTCGACCCGGCCGCCGAACCAGCTCAGGGCGCGCTCGATCTGCTCCTCGCCGAGCACGGCGTCGGGCGCCCACACCTTGGTCGCGACGATCGCCTGGTCGCGACGCGCTCCCAGGGACCGAGCGAGAACCTCTTCGGCGCGGCCGTACATCGGTGACGTGTCGAAGAAGCGGACGCCGTGGTCGAGCGCCTCGGCGACGATGGCGGCCGCGCGCGCCTCGCCCGGGGCGTCGCGGACGTCGAACGTCTGCCAGGTCCCCATCCCGACGACGGGCACCTCGAGGCCGGTGGCGCCCAGCCAGCGGTGCTCCATGTCGACCGCGGCGGCGGCTCCGGTGGCGTCGGCCCTAGTCATGCCTGAAGAGGATGCGGTACTCGCCCGGAAGCTGCGCCTTGGTGTCCGCGAACTCGTTCTCGCCGACCGCCCCGCGCAGCGCTGCGAAGACGGCGCGCGCGTGCTCGGCGGCCTCGCCGCGGGAGACGTCCGCGAGCCTGGCCACCTCCCGCAGGAAGTCGTCGACCGACAGGCCGCGGGCGCGGCCCCCGCTCCGCGCCCGCCCGCGCTCGAGCGCCGGGCGGAGCTCCACCGGCAGCGCGGCCTCGAGATCGTCGACCTGCCCGCCGGTGATCCGGCTGGCGAGGACCTCGAGCACAGCGTCCAGCGCCCGCTGCGCGCGCTGGCGTTCGATGCCGGCGCCGTCGGCCACGCGCCCGACCAGCTCGCCGTAGCTGAGCAGCGGCTCGCTGGGCGGTCGCGCTTCGGGCTCGGCGGGCTCCTCGCGCAGCGCCTCGTCGAGCAGCGGGTCGAAGTCCTTGGGCAGCTCGGCGCGCATGTCGGCGAACTCGTTGGGGCCGACGGCGCGCCACAGCGCGGTGAAGACGGCGCGGGCGTCGCGCTCGGCCCCGGCCCCGTCCACGCCGACCCGGTCACCCACGCGGCGAAGGAACTCGTCGAGGTGGAAGCGCTCGGGCCCGCCGTCGGGCTCGAGGCACGGGCGCAGCTCCTGCGGGAGGCGCTCGGCGATGTCCTGCACCTCGCCGAGCGAGATGCGGTGCGCCAGCGTCTGCAGCGTGGCGCACGCGGCGCGCTCGGCCTCGTCGTCGGAGATGTGGGCGCCCTCCCGGACCATCGCGATGAACCCCTGGTAGTCCATGGCTCGCTCCTTGGGGTCAGTAGGCCTGCCCGGACCGCGGTGAAGGTCGATCGCTAGAGCAGCGCCTCGTCGTAGTCGCGCGGGAGCTGAGCCAGCACGTCGGAGAGCTCCTTGGGGGGCAGCGCCTCGCGCAGCGCGGCGAAGACCGCGCGCGCATGGCGAAGGGCCTCCTCGGGCGTCGTTCCCGCGCGCTGGGCGATGCGAGCGAGGAACTCCTGCAGCGTCATCGACTGCGGCAGGCCGCCGCTGCTGGCCTTGCCGCGCTCGAGCGCCGGCCGCAGCCCGTCGGGCAGCACCTCGGCGAGATCGTCGACCTGGCCGCCGGCGATGCGCTCGGCGACGGTCTCGAGCACCGCGTCGACGGCGCGCTCGGCGCCCGGGCGATCGAGGCCGGCGCGGGTCTCCACGCTGGCGAGGAAGTCGTCGAGCGGCATCGGCTCGGGCGCCGCGGGATCGCGCCGTCGGCGCACCGCCTCGCCGATGAGCGGCTCGTAGTCGGGCGGGAGCGCCGATGCGACGGCCGCGATCTGGTCGCCGCCCGCGAGGCGCGCCACGGCGATCAGCACGGCGCGGCCGTGACGCGCGGACGTCTCGACGTCGACCGCCTCGCGCTCGGCGACCCGGCGGACGAACTCGTGCGCGTCGAAGGGGTCGGCATCGCCGCCGGCGCTCAGGAGCCACGTGCGCAGCTCGTGGGGGAGGTCCTCGGCCAGCTCGCGGGCCTGCTCCCAGGAGAGTCGCTCGCCCAGGGTCTGCAGCGTGGCGCCGGCGGCGCGCTCGGCCCGCTCCCACGTGAGCCCGGTCCGCTGCTCGATCATCGTGACGAAGCGCTCGTACCGCCAGCCGTCGTCGCCGTCGTCGGCCACCCGCCCTCCCCGTTCGTGTGGGAGTCGCACTAGGCCGGTCCGGCGGGCGTGCAACGGGGCGCAGGGCCGGCGGCGATCGCGCATCCCGTCGCCGCTGCGCGGGGGTCCCGGAACGACGACGGGCCGCCCCCACGAGCGGCCCGTCGTCGCCGGCTGCGGCCCTCCCAGGCCGATCAGCGCACGTGTTGGTGCACGCTGCAGCGCCGCGGGCGCCCAATGGCGGGCGCCAGGCAGTCCTGTTCCCGCGCGCGCACCGCGCCCGCGCGCCCGGGGCGCGCCGGAGCGCGCAGGGCCGTGCGGTGCGGATGCGACGCGGGGGCGTCGATGAGGCCGTGCGGGCTCGTGCCCTGAGCGGCCACCGGATCGCGGCGAGGCAACAGCTCGCGCGCGGTGGTGCAGCTCTCGAGCGTGGCGAAGGCGACGGCCAGGTCGACGGTGCGCCGGACGGCCTCGAGCCATGCCTGGCGGGCCATCCGGGTGTTGCGCGTGGGGGAGAACATGTGTTCGTAAAGGTAGGCGGGGGGTCGGACGGAAGGCGGGCGGTGCAAGCGATCTTGCACGGGGCGGGGAAGCCCCCGGTGGCCGCGCCCGCGGGTGCGCCCGCTCAGACCGTCGAGCCCAGCGAGGCCCAGACGTCGATCTTCGTGCGGACGCGCGCGAGGACGTCGCTGGTGAAGCCGCTCGTCGTCGCGTCGCCGCCGAGGTCCGGCGTGCGGACGCCCGCGGCGGTCGCCTCGAGCACGGACTCGTAGATCGCCCGCGAGGCGCGGTCGGCCCCCGCGTAGCCGCGCACGCCGGCGTACTGCAGCACGGCGCCGCACGCCAGGAGCATGGCCATCGGGTTGGCCACGTCCTTGCCCTGCAGCGCCGGCGCGGTGCCGTGCGGCGCCTCGGCCATCGCCACCTGCGTCTCGAACGCCTCGTCGAAGGCGAGCAGCACCGACTCGGCGCCGGCGATCGAGCCGAACATCGGCATGACGAGGTCGCTCAGGCAGTCGCCGTCGCGGTTGAGCGCGGGGATCACCAGCGGCGTCTCGGCCGGGGCGCTGACGAGGCCGGCGTACGTGGCGTCGATGAGCACCGGCTCGTAGGGGATCTCCGGGTGGCGGCCGGCGGCGGCGTCGAGCTCCTCCTTGAGCATCCCCTCGTACACCGGCGACACGGTCCACTTCGGACCGCCGTACACCTTGCCGCCCATCTTGCGCGCCGTGCGGAACGCGTACTCGGCCACCGCGCGGCACGTCGAGCGCGTGACGCGCTCGGTGCGGAAGGCGACCTCGTCGGGGGCGCCCTCGACGCCCTCCCGCCACTGCTCGGCGCCGTAGGCGTCCTCGACCGCCATGCGCACGACGCTGATCGGGTGGTGCACGCCGGCGATCGGCGTCACGCCCGGGATCCGGCGACCGGTGCGGATGATGACCTTGCCGTCGACCTCCTCGCGCAGGATGCGGTTGGGAGAGCCGACGTCGTCGCGGCCCTCGGGCGTGATCGTGGCCGCCTTGATGCCGAAGCCGGCCTCCTTCATCGCGCGCGCCGCCACGTGCACCACGCGGTTGGAGGTCTCGCGCCGGCGCTCGAGCGAGAGGTCGTGGCGCTCGAGCTCGAGGTCGATGCCGAGCACCTCGGGATCGAGCACGCGGCAGGCCTGCTCGAGCAGCTCCTGCCCGGTCTGGTCGCCCTCGAGCACGACGATCCGCAGCGGGTCGGCCATCCCGGGCCACGATAGCGGGAAGGCCTCCGACGGCAGGATTAGGCTTCGCGCCCACGGATGAGCGGCACGCGGTGCAGCTGGTGTGGAGTGGACGTCGGAGCGGACGAGGGCTTCCGCGCGTCCGAGCCCGAGGGCGAGCGCATCGCCGCCTTCTGCCGTCTGGAGCACGTGGTGCCCTGGGCGATCCAGGGCGCCCACTGGGACCCGGGGACGATCCTGCAGCCGGGCGACCCCGACGACGCGCTCGGCCGCTGCGCGCACTGCGGCGGCGTGCTCGGCGACCGGCGCGTGCTGCTCGTGCGCCATCGCGGCGAGCACCGCATCGCCGATGCCTTCTGCGGCATCGACCACCTGCTGACCTGGGCCAAGGCCGGCGGCCGCTGGCAGGCGCCGAGCTAGCCCCGCCCCCGCCGCGGCCGCCGGAAGCCGCGCAGCACGTTGCCCTCGGTCGTCAGATAGTTGTGGCGGTAGTCGAAGCGGTCGGTCCCCGAGAACATCAGCCAGTAGTACTTCATGTTCTCCGCGTACCAGTAGCCCGACGTGAGGTCGCCCTGCGTCGGCGGGTCGGTCGTGACGTCGTCGAGGATCGTGTAGCCGTTGGCCACACGGCTGGTGGCCTTCATCCGCTGGTAGTAGTCGGCGGCGAGGTCGACGAAGGCGTCGTCGTGGGTGAGCAGCCAGAGATTCAGCGCCGAGTCGACGTACTCGGGGCGGAGCTGGTTGCCCTTCTGCGTGGCCTCGAACGTCGCCGGCTCGATCTCCTCGGGGAGGATCGCGAAGCGCTGCAGGGCGGCGCCCCACGAGGCCTCGTAGCGGCGGCCGAGGTCCAGGTAGCCGCCCTGGCCGAGCAGGCCGGCGTAGAAGGCCGCGAGCTCGGACTGGCGGCGCGAGGTCTCCTCGCCGGTCTCGAAGTCGACGGTCGAGAACCACAGGTTGCCGTCGATCTCGATCGACTGGCGGGCGACGATCGAGTCGGTCAGCGTGCGGAACCACGCCAGCAGGTCGCGGTCGCCGAAGAGGTCGAAGCCGTCGAACAGGTACTCGTAGAACGAGTCGACCGGCGGGTTGACGGTCGAGTCGCGGTCGACCCACGCGCCGGTCTCGACGTTGAGCGACGTGCCCACGAGGTCGAGGGCCGAGCGACGGTCGAAGACGGCCTTCTGCGCCGCCTTGGACGCCTGGTAGAAGCGCGGGTCGTTCGTGAGCCGGCCGAGCGTCCCGAGCTCGGGGATGTTCGTCCCGATCTCGGCCAGGACGTTCTCGTCGCCGCTGACCTCGCCCGTGCGCAGGTTGACGAAGCGGTAGGGCATGCCGGTGGGCGACTTCTGGAACGCCGGCAGCAGGCGGTTGCCCAGGTCGGCGCACTTGTCGAGCAGGACGCGCTCGCCGGTGGCGAGGTACCCCGACAGCAGCCCGCCGACCATCCGGATGATGACCTCGAAGACCTGGACCTCGGCGTCGACGTCGAAGTCGACGTGCTCGCCGATCTGCTCGACCGCCTGCTCGAGCTCGTCGTCGAGGCCCATCAGGTAGAGCGTGCCCAGCGACTCGACGACGCTCAGGAGGACGGGGTGGCCGTCGACGAAGAAGTCGGCACCGGTGCCCGAGACGGGCAGGAGCTGGTCGTGGGGGAAGGCGAGGCGCTGGTAGGCCTCGTAGGTGCGCAGGAACTCGGCGCGGACGTCCTGGGCCAGGGCGCGCATCCGGGGGCCGCGATCGGCGGCGGCGATCGCGGGCAGGCGGCCGAAGGCAAGCGCGGCGCCGCCGGCGGCGGCCGCTCCCAGGAAGCTGCGGCGCGAGAGCTCGGGGTTCGTGCGGGGGCTCCAGACGGACATCGATCTCCTCCTGATGACGTGACCGGACAAGCGCGGATGACAACGTTGTCAACGGCTGTGGCACGGGTCCGATACCCGCCGTCGTGGCGATGAAACCTGGCGCCTACGCGATCGTCTCGCGACGAACGACGGCGATCGTGGCGGCGACCAGCCCGGCGGCGACCACCGCGGCGAACGCCGGCCGCCAGCCGGCCGTCTGGACGATCGCGCCCGCCACCGCGCTGCCGCCCGCGGCGCCCACGGCGATCGCCGTGATCGGCCACGTGAACGCCTCGGTCACCGCGCCCGCGGGCGCCACGTCGCCGATGAGCTGATTCCCCGCGGCCAGCAGCGGGGCCAATCCCACGCCGGCGAGCATCGCCAGCGGCGCCATGGCGCCGATCGACGGCGCGAACGCCAGCGGCAGCGAGCACAGCGGGAAGGCGACCGCGAGGCGGACCCACCGGCTCGCCGGCGACAGGCCGTGCTCGCGCCCGCCGTAGGCGATGGCGCCGATGCCGCTCCCGAGCGCCCATGCGGCGAGCAGCACGCCGGCCGCCGCCCGCGAGCCGTGGTCGGCGGCGAACGCCGTCATCGTCACCTCGGTCGCGCCGAGCGCGAAGCCGACCGGCGCCATCGCGCCCACGAGCGTCCGCACCCCGGGCGACTGCAGCGCGCCGAGCAGCCGGCGCTCGCCCTGCACGCCCGACGGCTCCCACGCGCGCGAGGCGGGCGCGGCGACGAGCACGAGCGTGCCCACCAGCACGAGCCCGCACGACACCAGCAGGGCGCCGGAGGGCGATGCGGCGCTGACGATGGCCGCCGTGAGCAGCGGGCCGGCGACGAACACCATCTCGATGGCGAGGCCGTCGAGCGCGTAGGCGGTGGGCAGCAGGTCCCGATCGGAGCCCAGCAGGCGGGGCAGCAGCGGCCGCACGACCGCGCCGACGGCCGGGATGCTGGCGCCCGCGGCCAGGCCGCACGCGACGAGCGCGCCGGTCGGCGCGCCGGACAGGCCGAACGCGACGAGCGCGCCGAGCGACGTCGCGTGCAGGCCCGCGAGCGGCAGCAGCACGCGGGCGTGGCCGTGGCGGTCGATCAGCCGACCCTGGACGGGGTTGAGCGCTCCGCTGCCCACGCCGAAGGCGGCCACCACCAGCCCCGCCCGCGCGAACGACCCGGTCTCGGCGTGCACGAACAGGACGATGGCCAGGCCGTCGATCCCGAGCGGCATCCGCGCGAGCACCGCGGCGACGAGCAGGCGCGCGACGTCGGGCGCCCGCAGGACGCGGGCGTAGCGCTGCGCCGCGGACACCGCCGCGGCTATCCGGCGCCCGCGGGGTCCCGGCCCTGCAGGCCGAGCTCGTCGGCGCGCTCGGCCAGAGCGGCGATGACGAAGGCGACGTGCTCGTCGAAGTCGACGCCGAGCTCCTCGGCGCCGGCGCGGACGTCGTCGCGGTTGACCGCGGCGGCGAAGCTCGGCTGCTTGAGCTTCTTCTTGACCGACTTCGGCGTCATGCCGTCCAGGCCCTCGGGGCGCACGTACGCGCAGGCGAGCACGAAGCCGCTGAGCTCGTCGACGGCGTACAGCGTCCTCTCCAGCGGCGAGTCGCGCGAGACGCCGAGGAAGTCGGCGTGCGAGGCGATCGCGCGCACGACGACGGGATCGACGTCGCGGGACTCGAGCTCGGCCAGCGCCATGCGCGGATGGCCGGTGTCGAGGTCGGGGTGGCGCTCGTAGTCCATGTCGTGCAGCAGCCCGACGACGCCCCACAGCTCCTCGTCCTCGCCGCGGTGGCGTGCGTAGGCGCGCATGGAGGCCTCGACGGCCAGGCAGTGGCGGCGCAGCGACTCGGATCGGACCCATTCCGTGAGAAGGTCCCAGGCATCCTCGCGCGAAAGCTGCACCGACATGACTGTTAGGCTAGCCGAGCCGCCGATAGCGTTTTCGCAAGCGGCACCCCCTCACGTCATGGAGAAGTTCGTCATCGACGGCGGTGTGCCGCTGCGCGGCACGGTCATACCCGCCGGGAACAAGAACGGCGCCCTGCCGATCCTCGCTGCCGCGGTGCTCACGGCCGAGGAGGTCGTCGTGCGCAACGTGCCGCACATCCGCGACGTCGAGGCGATGCTCCGAGTGCTGCGCGGCCTCGGCGCCGAGGCGCGGTGGAGCGACGAGAACGAGGTCGTGATCTGCGCCGCGGGGGTCGACCGCGACGCCAACATCGACCGCGAGCACGCCGAGCGCATCCGCGCGTCGTTCCTGCTCGCGGGGCCGCTGCTGGCGCGCTTCGGCCACGCCCGCATGCCGCCGCCGGGCGGTGACGTGATCGGCCGCCGGCGCCTGGATCCGCACCTCGACGCCTTCCGCGCGCTGGGCGCCGCCTTCGAGCACGGCCGCGACATCGTCCTGCGCGCGCCCAACGGCGGCCTGTGCGCGGGCAACGTCTTCATGGACGAGCCGTCGGTGATGGCGACCGAGAACGCGCTCATGGCCGCCGCGCTCACGCCGGGGACGACGGTCATCGGCAACGCCGCCTGCGAGCCCCACGTCCAGGACCTCGCGCGGATGCTGGCCAAGATGGGCGCCGACGTCCGCGGCATCGGATCGAACGTCCTCACGGTGATGGGGCGCGGCGAGCTCGGCGGCTGCACCCACGACGTCGCCCCCGACCACATCGAGATCGGATCGTTCATGGCGCTGGCCGGCGTCACGGGCGGCGAGCTCGTCATCAAGGACACCGAGCCCGACGACCTGCGGATGATCCGGCTCGTGTTCAAGCGGATGGGCCTGCACTCCGAGCTCGACGGCGCCGACGTGATCGTCCCGGGCGAGCAGCAGCTCGTGGCCCAGCGCGACGTCGGCGAGTACAAGGCCAAGGTCCAGGACGGGCCGTGGCCCGCGTTCCCGGCCGACCTCACCTCGATCGCGATCGCCCTCGCCACCCAGTGCAGCGGCTCGGTCCTCGTGCACGAGTGGATGTTCGAGAACCGGATGGTCTTCACGGACAAGCTGGTCTCGATGGGCGCGGACATCACGCTCTGCGACCCGCACCGCGCGATCGTCACCGGGCCGAGCCGGCTGCGTGGCGAGCGGCTGTCCTCGCCCGACATCCGCGCCGGGATGGCGATGCTGATCGCGGCGCTCTGCGCCGACGGCCGCAGCGAGATCCAGAACATCCGCGAGATCGACCGCGGGTACGAGCGCATCGACGAGCGCCTGCGAGATCTCGGCGCCCAGATAGAGCGGGTGGCCAGCGAGCAGCCCGCCGGCGTGTGATCCACCGCATCCCGAGCGGCACGCGCGACGTGCTCCCCGACGAGATGCGGGAGCTGCGTGCCATCACCGACACCCTGCGGCGCGTCTTCGAGGACCACGGCTACGGCGAGGTCTCGACGCCCGCGATCGAGTACGAGTCCGTCCTGCGACGCGGCGACGGATCCGTGCAGCCGGCCTACCGGGTGTTCGACGACCACGGCGAGGTGCTCGCCCTGCGCTCGGACATGACGGTGCCGATCGCGCGCGTGGTCGCCACGCGCTACCCGACCGCCGAGCCGCCGCTGCGCTTCAGCTACATCGCCCACGCCTACCGCCCGGTGAAGCCCCACCGCGGGCAGATGCGGGAGTTCCTGCAGGCCGGGATCGAGCTCGTCGGGGCGCCGGCGCCGAGCGGGACCGCGGAGGCGCTGACCGTGCTCTGCCACGCGCTGGACGCCGTCGGCCTGGAGGGCTATCGCGTCGGCCTGGGCGACGCCTCCCTGTACCCGAGCCTGCTGACCGCGCTGGGCGTCGTCGGCGAGCCGCGCGAGCGCCTGCTGCACGAGCTCTCCACGCGCGACTTCGTCGGCGTCGAGCGCGAGGCGCACGGGCTCGGCCTGGGCGCGGACGACACCGACCTGCTCGTGCGCGTGCCCCAGCTCCGCGGCGGGCCCGACGTGCTGGCGGCGCCCGCCGGGCCGGTGGCCGACGCGGTGGCCGGGCTGCGCTCGGTCCTCGACCTGCTCGAGCCGGCGGTGGCCGAGCGGGTGATCTTCGACCTCGGCCTCTCGCGTGGCCTGGGCTACTACACGGGCGCCGTCTTCGACGTCTACGACCCCGCCTTGGGCGAGCCCCTGGGCGGCGGCGGGCGCTACGACGACCTCCTGGGGCGCTTCGGGCGCCCACTGCCGGCGGTCGGGTTCGCGATCGGCGTCGATCGGCTGCACGCCGCGCTGGCGGGGGAGGGCCGGTGAACCGCTTCGGGCTGATCTTCGCGGTCCCGCGCGGGGCGCTCCTGCGCGAGACGCTCGACGCGCTGGACCGGATCGGCGTCGACACCGCGGAGGTGCGCGCCAACGACCGCAAGCTGCTGTTCGAGGACGTCGGGATCGTCACGATGCGGCCCTCGGACGTCCCCACCTACGTCGAGGCGGGCGCCGCCGACCTGGGGATCGTCGGCAAGGACGTCCTCATGGAGCAGCGCGAGCGCCAGGTCTTCGAGCTCGCCGACCTCGGCTACGGGGCGTGCACGATGGTGCTCGCCACCGTCGACGGCGACCCCGACCCCGCCACCGAGGCGCTGCGTCGCCTGGGCGTGATGCGGGTGGCCACGAAGTACCCGCGGATCGCCGCGGACTGGCTGGAGGGCACCGGGCGCCAGGCCGAGATCGTCGAGGTCAAGGGCTCGGTCGAGCTGGCCCCGCTCACCGGGCTGGTGGAGGCGATCGTCGATCTCACCGCGACCGGCGAGACGCTGCGCGAGAACGGCCTCGTCGTGCGCGAGGAGATCGCCACGTCGACGGCGCGGCTGATCGCCAACCCGGTCGCGCACAAGCTCAAGGCGGCGGCGGTCGACGAGGTCGTGGAGCGGCTTCGTGGCCGTTGAGCGCCTGGTGCTCGGCGATCCAGCGGAGGTCGCCGCGCAGGTCCGGGCGCTGGCGCCCGCGGCGGATTCGGTGTCCGCCGCGGTGGCGCGGATCGTCGCCGACGTGCGCGAGCGCGGCGACGCGGCGCTGACCGAGTACGTCGAGCGCTTCGACCACGTCGAGGGGCCGCTGCTCGTGCCGGCGATGGAGCTCGCCGACGCGCTGGCGGGGCTGGACGCCGACGTCCGCGCCGGGCTGGAGGTCGCGATCGCCAACGTCGGAGCGGTGGCGCAGGCGGGACTGAGCCGCGACGCGACGGTGACGCTGCCCGAGGGCCAGACCGTGACGCTGCGCGAGGTGCCCGTGCGACGCGCGGCCATCTACGTGCCGGGCGGACGGGCGCCGTACCCGTCGACGGTCGTGATGGGCGTGGTCACCGCGCGCGCCGCGGGCGTCGACGAGGTCGTCGTGTGCGCCCCGGGCGCGCACCCGGTGATCCTGGCGGCGTGCGCGCTGTGCGGTGCCGACGCCGTCTTCCGCATGGGCGGCGCGCACGCGGTCGCCGCGCTGGCGTACGGGACCGAGACCGTGCCGCGCGCCGACGTCGTCGCCGGCCCGGGCAACCTCTACGTCCAGGAGGCCAAGCGCCTGGTCTTCGGCGACGTCGGCATCGACGGCTTCGCCGGTCCGTCCGACGTGCTCGTCCTGGCCGCCGGCGGGGCCGACCCGGCGCTCGTGTCGATCGACCTCGCCGCCCAGGCCGAGCACGGCGAGGGGACCATCGTGTGCGCGGTCAGCGACGACGCGGGCCTGCTCGACGCGATCGAGCTCGACCCGGGCGACGCGGCGGGGGCGCTCGTCCACGCGCCCGACCTCGACGCCGCGCTGGCGTTCGCCGAGGCGTTCGCGCCCGAGCACCTCGAGCTCGTCGGCGACGCCGCCGAGGCGCTGGCGCCGCGGGTGCGCAGCGCCGGGTGCGTGTTCGTCGGGCGCGAGAGCGCCACCGCGTTCGGCGACTACGTGGCCGGCTCCAACCACACGCTGCCGACCGGCGGGGCGGCGCGCTTCGCCTCGGGGCTGAACGTCCGCCACTTCCGCCGGCGCGTCAGCGAGGTCCGGATCGGGCCCGCCGCGGGCGCGCTGGCGCGGGCCGGAGCGCCGATCGCGCGGGCCGAGGGATTCGAGGTCCACGCGGCGTCGATGGAGGTACGCGAGAATGGCGCGCCTTGACACGCACCGCTGACATCACGCGCGAGACGAAGGAGACGAGCGTCAAGCTCGTGCTCGGCCTCGACGGCTCGGGTGCCGGCACGCGCGAGACCGGCGTCGGCTTCCTCGACCACATGCTCGACCTGCTCGCCCGCCACGGCCGGATCGACCTCGACGTCGAGGTCCGCGGCGACCTGGAGACCGGCGCCCACCACACGGTCGAGGACACCGGCATCGTGCTCGGCCAGGCGCTGGACCGCGCGCTGGCCGACCGCGCCGGCATCACCCGCTACGGCAGCGCGACCGTCCCCATGGACGAGGCGCGCGCGAGCTGCGCGATCGACATCTCGGGCCGCCCGTTCTGCCGCTTCGAGGCCGAGCTGCCGCCGGGCCTGACCGGCGGCTTCGACCACGAGCTCGCCGAGGAGTTCTTCCGCGCCGTCGCCAACGCCGCGCGCATGACGATCCACGTCGAGGTCGAGACGGGCACGAACGCCCACCACATGATCGAGGCGGCGTTCAAGGCGTTCGCCCGCGCGCTGCGGGTGGCGGTCGCCATCGACCCGACCGAGACGGGCGTGCCGTCAACCAAGGGCACGCTGACGTGATCGGGATCGTCGACCACGGGCTCGGCAACCGCCGCAACGTGCTGAAGGCGCTCGAGCACGTCGGGGCGCCGGCCGTCGTCAGCGCCGACCACGACGTCCTGCGCGAGGCGGACGGGCTCGTCGTGCCCGGGGTCGGCGCCTTCGCCGCCGGCATGGCCGGGCTGCGCGAGCGCGGCCTGGACGAGCTCGTGGTCGCCCGCGCCGCCGAGGGCGTCCCGATCATCGGCCTGTGCGTGGGCCTGCAGCTCCTCTTCGACGCATCGACCGAGCTCGGCGGCGACACCGGCCTGGGCCTCGTCGCCGGCCGCGTCGAGCGCCTCGAGGCGCACGGCCTGAAGATCCCGCACATCGGCTGGAACGTGGTGACGTTCACGCGCGCGTCGCCGCTGACCGAGGGGCTCGGCGAGGCGGCCGCGTTCTACCACGTGCACTCGTTCGCCCCGCGCCCGGTCGACGACGAGGTGGTCCTCGGCCGCGGCGACTACGGCGGCCCGTTCGCGTCGATCGTCGAACGCCACCCGATCTACGGGGCGCAGTTCCACCCGGAGAAGTCCTCGACCGCGGGCCTGCGGCTGCTCGCCAACTTCGCGGGCATCTGCGCCGCGGTGCGCGTGTGATCCTCTATCCCGCCATCGACATCGCCGACGGGCGGGCCGTGCGGCTCGTCCAGGGCGACTTCTCCGAGGAGACGGTCTACCGCGACTCGCCGCTGGAGGCCGCGCGCGCGTGGGTGGAGGCCGGCGCGCGCTTCCTGCACGTCGTCGACCTCGACGGCGCGCGCACGGGGTCGCCGAAGTCGCTGCACCACCTCGAGCAGATCACCAGCGAGCTGGCGGTGCCGGTCCAGTACGGCGGCGGGCTGCGCTCGCTGCCCGCGGTGCGCGACGCCCTGCGCGCCGGCGCCGAGCGCGTGATCCTGGGCACGGCGGCCTTCACCGACATCGACTTCCTGGACGAGGTCCTGGGCGCCTACCGCGAGCGGATCATCGTCTCGGTCGACACGCGCGGCGGCCACGTCTCCACGTCGGGGTGGCAGCAGACGACCCAGATGCCCGCCGAGTCGGTGATCGAGCGCCTGCAGAACCGCGGCGTGCGCTCGTTCGTCTACACCAATGTCGACCGCGACGGGATGCTCCAGGGCCCCGACGTGGACGAGGTGGCGCGGATCGCCGCCGTCGTGCGCGGGCGCTTCCTGTACTCGGGCGGCATCGGCACGCTCGAGCACCTCACCGCCCTGCGCGACCTGCGCCAGGTGAACCTGGGCGGCGTCATCGTGGGCAAGGCGCTCTACGAGGGGCGCTTCACGGTGCGCGAGGCGCAGGCGGCTCTGGAGCCGCGCCGCCCGTAGCGCCTCCGGCCGCGGGCGCGCCGGCGATCTCGCACCACACCCGCGTCGCGCCTGCGCCGCGGTCGACGCCCCAGCGCTCGCTCAACCCGGCGACGACGCGCAGCCCCCGACCGCCCGCCGCGGCCGGCGGCCGGGGGAGGGACGCGGGGTCGAAGCCCCGCCCGCGGTCGGTCACCTCGAGCGCGACGCCGGCGCCGTGGCGCTCGGCGCGAACCTCGATGAGCTCGCCCGGCGGCAGGCCCGCGTGCATGACGGCGTTGTCGACCAGCTCGGTGACGATCAGCCGGGCGCTCTCCAGCAGCGGCGCGGGCACGCCCTCCAGGCGCCCCGTCGCCGCGCGGGCGATCGACGCCGAGCGCGGCTCGGGCTCGAGCCACAGGCGCAGCTCGCGCTGCTGCGCCCCGAGCGGGCGCGGGGCGCCCGGCCGGCCCGGGCTCACCGCCGCGGCGAGGATCGCGATGTCGTCGCGGGCGGGCCCGGCGACGCCGGCCACCGCGCCCGCGTGGACGTGGGCCACGAGCGCGTGGACGTCGAGGTGACCGGCGCGCGCCAGCAGCCGCGCCAGGTCGGCGCTGCCCAGGAGCTGCTCGGGCGCAGCCGCCTCGAGCAGGCCGTCGGTGCACAGGAACAGCAGGTCGCCGGGATGCAGGTCGACGGTCACCTCGGGCGGCCCGACGACGTCGAGGACACCGAGCAGCGGGCCGGCGCGCCCGAGCTCCTCGACGCTGCCGTCGCCGCGCATGGCCAGCGGCAGCGGATGGCCGCCGGACGCGACCGTGGCGGACAGCCGGCCACCGCCCAGGGGGCGCAGCAGCGCGCAGGCGACGGTGCAGAAGCGGTCGTCGGAGCGCTGGGCGAGCACGGCCCGGTTGAGCAGCGCCAGCAGGCGCGCCGGGCTGGGGTCGTGCAGCGCCTCGGCGCGCAGCGTGTAGCGCACGAGCGCGGTGAGCGACGCCGCGGCGGCGCCCTTGCCGCACACGTCGCCGACGACGAGCAGCCAGTCGCCGTCGCCGGTGGCGAAGACGTCGTAGAGGTCGCCGCCGACGTCGGCGTGGGCCGCCGGCTCGTAGCGCGCCGCCAGCTCGACGCCGGGGATCGTCGGCAGCGTGGCGGGCAGCAGGCTCTGGGTCAGCAGCCGCGCGGTCGAGCGCTCGCGGTCGTAGGCGAGGGAGCGGTCGAGCGCGAGCGCGCAGTGGTCGGCCATGGCGCGCAGGAGGCCGCGCGCCGCCAGGTCGAAGGCGCGCGGCCCGGCGAAGGCGATGCCGAGCGCGCCCGCGAGGTGGCCGTGAGCGATCAGCGGGATCGCCGTCCAGGCGCTGAGCGGGAGCGGCCCCGGAGCGCTGGCGAGCGCGGGGTAGCGCCGCCGCAGCTCGCCCTCGGACTCGACGAACACCGCGCGGCGCGTGTGGATCGTCTCGGCCGCGATCGCGGCGGCGGCCAGACCGAGCGCGTCGGCCGCCTCGGCGGGATGGCCCTCGCACCAGGCCAGCTCGAGCGCGTTGCCGTCCTTGGCCAGCAGCGTGACCGACCCGGCGACGCCGCCGATCGCGGCGACGCCGTGGCGGACGATCACGCGGCCGACCTCGTCGGGCGTCGTCGCCTCGGCCAGCGCCCCGGTGACCTGCGCCAGACGCCGGTGCAGGACGTCGTCGCGCTCGCGTTCGGTGGTGTCGACGACCACGGCGCTCAGCCCCACGATCGCGCCGTCGGCGTTGCGCACCGGCGACCACGTCGTCTCCCAGTGACGCACGTCGGTGGGATCGGCGATCGTCGCCGCCGACGACCTGACGCCGTGGACGGGCAGGCCGCTGGCGAGCGCCTGCCGCGCGGCGCTGAGGAGCGCCGGGCCGGCGTCGCGCACGACCTCGGTCACGCCGCGCCCCACGTGCGCCGCGACCGGCAGCCCGGTCATGGCGGCGAACGCCTCGTTGACGCGCCGGTAGCGCAGGTCGCGGTCGACGAGGGCAAGCCCGGCGCCGCTCTGCGTGAAGAGCGCATCGGCCGCGAGTGCCTCGGCGCTGTGGTGCTCGGTGCCGGCGTCATCCACTGCGCTCGACCACCCGGGTCGTTGGGTCGGGACGACACTAACCCCTCCCGACGCGCCGGCGCCAGTGCTGCGCGCTCAGTCCGCGATGTGCGCGAGGGCGACGACGTGCTCGGCGTGCAGGCGCACGAGCAGCTCGCCGGGCACGGCGTTGCGCCGGCCGAACTCCTCGGCGCGATCGGCGCCCATGTAGCGCCGTCCCAGGGCGGTGCCGAAGCGCAGCAGCTCGAACTGGTCCTCGGAGATGGCGACCGAGCCGGTGACGGCCACGAACGAGTACGGCGGCTCCTGGTCGTCGACGCAGAGGCTGGCCTGCCCGGTGCGCCGCAGGTTGCGGCCCTTGACGGTCTCGGCGCCGGTCATGAAGACGAGGTCGTCGCCGTCCACCACGAACCAGATCGGCACGACGTGCGGGCGGCCGTCCCTGCGGACGGTGGCGAGCTTGCCGGTCCGCGTGCCCTCGGCGGCGAACGCGTGCCACTCGGCGGTGTCCATGGGTCGTGCCATCGGACGAGGCTACGCGAAGATGCGCGCCATGACCGGCCCCCGACCCACGATCTTCGCTGCGCTGCCCGAGCAGTACTTCATCGGGATCCTGGCCGCCGCGGCGCAGGCGCGCCAGCGTCCAGGGCGCCGGCTGATCGACCTCGGCCGCGGCAACCCCGACCTCCCTCCGCCGCCGGCGGCGCTCGCGGCGGCGGGCGCGGCGCTGGCCGAGCCGGGCGCCCACGGCTATCCGCCGTTCCAGGGCCTCGCCGAGCTGCGTCAGGCGATCGCCGAGCGCTACCGGGCCGACCACGGCGTGCGCCTGGACCCCGAGCGCGAGGTGGCGGTCGTCCCGGGCACGAAGACCGGCATCATGCTCGCCGCGCTGGCCTGCGCCGGCGCGGGCTCGGAGATCGCGCTCCCCGATCCCGGCTACCCGGACTACCTCTCGGCGGTGGCGCTGACCGGCGCCCGCGCGCTGCGCCTGCCGCTCGATCCGGCCGCCGGCTGGCAGCCCGACCTCGACGCGCTGGGCGACGCGCGCCCGGCCCTGCTGGTCCTCAACTACCCCTCGAACCCGTGCGCGGTGTGCGAGGCCCCGGGGACGTTCGAGGCGGCGGTGGGCTGGGCGCGCGAGCGCGGGGCGTGGCTGCTCAACGACCTCGCCTACGGCTTCCTGGCCTTCGACGGGCGCCGGGCGCGCAGCGTGCTCGAGGTCGACGGCGCCCGTGACGTGGCCGTCGAGCTGTGGTCGGCGTCGAAGGTCTACGGCATGGCGGGCTGGCGGATCGGCTTCGCGGTCGGCAACGCCGAGGTCGTGGGCCGCATCCGCGAGCTGCTCGACCACCTCCACGCCGGCGTGCCACAGGCGCTGCAGCGCGGGCTGGTGGCGGCCCTGACCGGCGACCAGGGCCACGTGGCCGACCGCCGCGAGGTCTACCGGCGCCGCCGCGACGTGCTCGTCGCGCATCTGGACGTCGCGGCGCCCGAGGGGACGTTCTACGCGTGGTGGCGGCTGCCGGAGGGCCTCAGCGCGGCGCAGATCCTCGAGGAGCACCGCGTCGCGGTCGCGCCGGGCGAGGGCTTCGGCCCGAGCGGCGCCGGCTGGGCGCGCCTGTC
>JAXDHQ010000098.1:0-5306 GCA_034664395.1 Solirubrobacteraceae bacterium
GCACGGCGCGCACCACGCGTGGGACCCTAGCCGGGGGCGCGCTCGCGACCGTCCGAGCTCGCGACGGTCAAGGTCAGCAGAAGACCATCACGGCGAACGGCTCGGCGGCCGGGTTGCCCGCCGGGTCGGCCGTGTGCACCTCGACGGTGTCGTTGGTGGGGATGGCGTAGCTGGTGGCGCCGTCGGTCAACGCGTTGACGGTCGCGACGCAGCCATTGAAGTTCGTCCCGTCGACGGAGTAGACGGTGTACTGGCCGAGGTTGTCATGGGAGATCACGTTGACGTTCCTGCTGCGCTGGACGTTGCCGTTGACGTCGGTCTGGAGGAACAGCAGCGGCCCGGAACCGGAACCGGCCTGGCCGGGGTCGCCCGCGGGGCCGGGGTCGCCCGCCGGGCCGGGGTCGCCCGCGGGGCCGTTGGCGCCGTTGGTGCCGTTGGTGCCCGTGTTGCCGTTGACGCCGGTGCCTCCTCTCGCGCCGTTGGCGCCGTTGGCGCCGTTGGCGCCGGTGGCGCCGGTGGCGCCGGCCGCGCCGGTGTCGCCCGTCGCGCCCTTGGAGCCTCGGGCACCCGTGGCGCCATCCGAACCGCGCAGCATCGACCGCGCGCCGTTGGTCAGCTTGGCGATGCCGATGGTGTGGTCCTTGATGCTGGAGCCGTCGATGACGTTGTAGGTGGCCGCGCCGGCGGCCGGGACCGCAACGGCGGCAACTGCGCCGAGCATCAGGGCCTTCTTCGAGGCGCCGGCGATGATGGTGCGGAGATCGAGCCGCATGGGTTCTCCGTCTCTTGCTCGTTGGGGTGGGATGGGTGCTGCGGTGCCGCAGGTGAGGCGCTGGTGCTGCGGCGTTGCGGGTCCTGGTCCACTCAGAGAGGTGAGTGGCAGAGGATCAAGCGGGCCCCGGCCTTCGTCCCGGGCTCAACGCGTGCCTGGTCCAGACATCGGCCACCGCGCGCGCGCCTTGACCACGCAGGTCTGTCGACCGATCCGCCCGTCCGGGCTGGGGCGCGACCGCCCGAGCTCGCGACCGTCCGGGAGGTGGCGACGGTCCGGGAGGTGGCGACCGTCTGGGAGGTGTGCGAACATGTGTTCGTGCGCTGGGACAACCTGACCATCGAATCCGAGGAGCGCTCGGCGCTGCCCGGCTATCGCGAGCCCGCGATCGTCCGTCACTTCGACGCCCCCGAGGCCCTGGACACGCGCTTCTACGAGGTCCGCTCCAAATCGGCGCTCAACCGCGTGCCCGAGCGCTCGCGCATGCCCTTCCGCTGGACGATCAATCCGTACCGGGGGTGCAGCCACGCCTGCGTCTACTGCTTCGCCCGACCCACCCACACGTACCTCGGCATGGACGCCGGTCGCGACTTCGAGCGCGAGATCGTCGTCAAGGTCAACGTCCCCGAGGTGCTGCGGGCGGAGCTGGCGCGGCCGTCCTGGCGCGGCGAGCACGTGGCGATGGGGACGAACACCGACCCCTACCAGTGGGTCGAGGGCCGCTACAAGCTCATGCGCGGCATCTGGGAGGCGCTGCGCGACGCCGGCAACCCGTGCTCGGTGCTGACCAAGTCGCCGCTCGTCCTGCGCGACCTGGACCTCCTGCGCCAGATCGCGGAGGTCGCGCCGGTGAGCGCGAACCTGTCTGTGCCGACGATCGACGAGAAGGCGTGGCGGGCGACCGAGCCGCACACGCCGAACCCGCGCGCGCGACTGGAGGCGGTGGCCGAGCTCAACCGCGCGGGCATCCCGACCGGCATCCTCGTGGCGCCGCTGATGCCCGGGATCAACGACGACCCGCGCCAGGTGCAGGAGATCCTCGACCTCGCCGCGGAGGCGGGCGCCACGGGGGTCGGCGGGATCGCGTTGCACCTGCGCGGCGAGGTGCGCGGCATCTTCATGGAGTGGCTGCGCTCCTACCGGCCCGATCTCGTCGACCGCTACGAGGAGCTCTATGCGCGCAGCGCGTACGCGCCGCGGGTCGAGCAGGACCGGCTCTCGGCGCTCGTCCGGCGCGCGCGGACGCGGCCCGCAGGGGCGTTCCGTCGCGATCCCCGGCGCGACTACGGCCCGCTGGGCCCGGCGCGTGGGGCGGGCCCGCGCCAGACGGCCAGGAAGGAGGCGCCCACGCAGGGGTCCTTGTTCTAGGCGCGCGGACGTTGGTCGCGGAGCGGCGCGTGGGCGCGGTCGGCGGTCGCCGGCGGCGGCCCGGCGGCTGTGTGACCACGGTCACAGCCCGAGACTGATACCCAGTGCAGCGATCGGTGTTGTCTTTGGGGAAGGCCCGATCGACCAGATCTCGGATGTCAGACCAGATCCGACCCGACCCCACGAACGACCTGCGACATGAAACGACTCCTCGACACCCGTAGCCACTCCTGGAGGGAGGCCGGCCTGGCCCGGCAGCTCAGCCGCCGCGCGGTCAAGCGCGCGCGACTGGAGCTCGCGGTCCTGCTGCCGCTGCTCGTGGGCGTGCTCACGGTCTACGCGTACCGCGAGAAGCTGTTCGGGCCGGCGTACGACACGCCGGTGCGGATCGGGACCGTCCTGGCCCTGATCATGCTCGGCTGGCAGTTCGCGCGCGACGTGGGGCGATCGGTCGGGCCGACGCTGTTCCGGCGCCTCGACCCGGCGACGGCGGGGACCTTCGGCTTCCTGATCCGGCTGGTCTTCGTGTGCGCCGCGGTCATCGTGGCGCTGCGCGTCGCGGGGCTGGACCCGCGGACGCTGGCGGTCGGTGGGGCGTTCACCGCGGTCATCGTCGGTCTCGCCGCGCAGCAGACGCTCGGGAACCTGATCGCGGGGACCGTGCTGCTCAGCGCCCGGCCGTTCCGGGTCGGCGAGCGCGTGCGGCTCCAGGGCGGGCCGCTGGCCGGCCAGGTCGAGGGCGTCGTCAGCTCGCTCGGCCTGCTCTACACGACCTTCTCGCAGGGCGACGACCAGGTCATGGTCCCCAACTCGGTCGTGCTGAACGTGGCGATCGTGCCGCTGCGGGAACCCGACGGCGTCGACCTGCGCGCGCGGCTGCCCTCCGAGATCGCGCCGCTCGAGGTCCAGGAGCGCCTCGAGGCGGCGGTCGAGACCCCGCTGCGCGACCGTCCCGAGATCACGCTCGAGGAGATCGACGGCGACGAGCTCGTGGTCCGCATCTCGGCCACGCCCGAGCGGCCGGCGGACGGCCCGCGCCTGGCCACCGAGGTCCTGGAGGCGATGGCCGCCGCAGGCGCGGGGGCAACGGCGACCGCCGCGGCGCCGCGGACGACCGCGGCGGCGACTAGCGGCGCTTGACGCGCTGGCCGGCGTCCATCGCGTCGGCGACGCGCTGGGCGCCGAAGCGGCGGTTGAACGTGGCCGCGACGTCGGGCGCCAGGGTGGCCACCTTCACGCCCGCGCGCAGGCCGAGCGGCGCGACGTCGATCTCGCCGCGGTCGCGCTCGATCGCGCGGACGACGGCGTCGGCGACGGCCTCCGGCGTGGTCGTCCCCACGAACGGGGGCAGCTTGACGCCCGCATCGTGGAACATGCCCGCGTCGCGGACGAAGCCGGGGAAGACCGCGCTCACGCCGACGCCGAGCGGATGCAGGTCCTCGCGCAGCCCCTGGGCGAAGCCGCGCAGGCCGAACTTCGTGGCGCTGTAGACCGAGCTGCCCGGCGTGGCGACCTTGCCGGACAGCGACGAGACGAAGACCAGGTGGCCGCTGCCACGCTGGACCATGCGCTCGCCCAGCAGGCGGGCGAGCACCATCGGCGCGCGCAGGTTGACCGCCAGCGCCGCGTCGAGCTCGTCGACGCCGAACGTCATGAGGTTCCCCGACGCGGGCAGCGCGGCGTTGGCGACGAGGACGTCGACGTCCGCGGCGTCCTCGGCCAGGCGCGCCACCGCGTCGCGGTCGGCGAGGTCGACGGCCAGTGCGCGACCGCCGGTCTCGGCCGCGAGCGGCTCGAGCACGTCGGTGCGGCGCCCCGTGAGGACGAGCTTGGCCCCGGCGGCGCGCAGGCGGCGCGCGATGGCCTGCCCGAGGCCGCCCGTCGCGCCGGTGATCAGGACGGTACGGCCGGCGAGGTTCACGGCGGGAACACTGCCACAGTGGCGGTGAACCCGTGCAGGAACGGGTCGCCGCCGACCGGCCCGATCTCGCCGGCGGCGAAGAAGCCGGCGGCCGGTGCGCCGCTGAGCTCCTCGTCGAGCGCCAGCGCGTCGTGGTCGGGCACGCCGAACATGCCGCGACCGCGGCCGTTGCAGGTGAAGACGAGCGCGCCGGCCGGGGCGGCGCCGCCGAGCGCCTCGCGCCGCAGGCCGAGCGCCGCGCGCAGGTCGCGGTCGGCCGACGCGGCGTCGCGGGCGTGCAGGCGCACGACGGTCCCCTCCTGGACGCGGGCGCCGACCGTCAGCGTGCCCGCCTCCGGATCGGCGCCGATCACGCCGCGGACCAGGAAGTCGCCCTGCTCGTACTCGGGCTTGCCGCCGTCGATGACGATCCCGAGCAGCAGCCCGCTGGCCACGAGCGCCTGCTCGGTGGGTGGGAGGTCCTCGATCGCCTCGCGCAGGGCGTCGAGCGCCGGCCGCCCGGCGAGCTCGCGGATGACGTGGCCATCGGCGGCGGTGACGGTCAGCTCGGGCCCGACCGGGGCCGCGCCCTGCGACACGCACGGCAGGACCTCGACCCCCGAGAACGCGATGCCGACGGCGCCGTCGCCGCACAGGCGGTCGCCGCGGAACAGCGCCGCGCCGCCGTCGAGCGTGCGCGCGCTGGCGATGCCGCCGAGCACGGGGACGCCGCGGGCGTGGCGTCCGAGCTCGGCCAGCACCACGTCGGTGGGGAAGGAGTAGGGGTCGGGCAGCAGGACGATCCCGGTGGCGTCGTCGAGGTCCGGCATCCCCGTGATCGCCGCCGTCCCCTCGCCCTGGACGACCTCGAGGTGGAAGGCCTCGGCGCTGCCGCCGTCCAGCGACGCGGCCCAGACCGCGACCGCCGTGCCGCGCTCGACCTCGCGTCCGGCGCCGACGACGCCGCCGGCGCCGCATCCCGCCAGCACCGGCGGATCGAGGGCCTCGTGGACGCCCTCGAGCGTCGCCTCGGGCGCGGCCAGGTGCCCGCCGCAGGCGAACACGAGCGCGACGTCGGTCCGGGCGCCGCCGAGGGCGGCGCGGGCCTGCTGACCGGCCTCGATCGCCGCGACGCGGGGATCGGGGCCCGTGGACAGGCCGCAGCCGATGCGCACGCTCACCCGTGTGACGATACTCCTGCGCCGATGGCCTCCTCGACGCCTGCGGTGCTCGCGATCTTCGGTCCGACCGGCGTCGGCAAGACCG
>JAXDHQ010000099.1:0-50667 GCA_034664395.1 Solirubrobacteraceae bacterium
GCCGCCACGCCCAGCCCGGGCGCAAGATCACACAATGGACGACGTTATCGCCGATGAACGCCGATGGGACAGCTTGGCGAGCGACCGCCGGGTCTGTTCTCTGCACGAGATCATCTTCAGCGACCACGCAGGAGACGGCGCGCGTCTCTGCCACATCATCCAAGAGGCCAGCAAGTGCCGCATCCGCCACGCTGGTCGTGACGAGCCCGCCTTCCTCGAAGCTGACGATGCCGCTTGGCCGAACGTCGCTTGGGATGAGCGCGCGGAACCTGCCCCGATCGAACGGCACTGCAGCCAGGGCCGCTGTGGCTAGCTCATGACCAGCTGCGAGCGACTGCTCCAGCCAGTCAAGAGCTGGGCCCTTGGCGACCTCCAAGATTCGCATAGTTCGAGTCACTTCGGGATGACCCGCCCGTCCGGATACACGCGGTAAGTTGGCCCGCCCGGGGACTTGTAGTCGTAGTGGGGACCGATTGATCCGCCATGTTCAAGGTCTGGGTGAAGACTCTCGTCGGTCGTGGGGCGATCGAGGATCGTCTCACGGCACTCGTCGACGGCCTCCCCCGTGAGCGCCACCGACTCCAGCAGCGTCAGCATCCGCCGGGTGAGGTTGGCGTTGTCGTCCTCCTCGAGGCCGATGGCGTCGGCCAGCTTGGGCCAGCGCGTTCACGTCCTCGTCATCTGTGCGGCCGTCCGGCGTGAGGATCGCCCAGTCGTTGTCGCTCGCTTCGGTCAGCTCGCCGCGGGCCCATGAGCCGTACATCACCACGGACACGTCATCCGGCGTCGCCGCGGCGAGCTCGCCGGACGCGTCGGCGATCCGGCGGGCAGCAAGGTCGCGCGCCTCATCCAGGTGAGCGAACGTCACCCCCGCGCGGGCGGCGAGGTCGCCGAGCGACCCTGCGGGGCTCAGCGGCGCAGCGGCGCTTCCAGGATCTACGGGACGTCTCGGCAGCGATCCAGCAGCGAGCCGAAGCGCTCCTCGTCGCCTTCGGTCAGCGAGACGTGGTGGCAGCTCTCGTCGAGCGAGGAGACGTGGACGTGGCTGAGACGCGCTCCGAAGCGCTCGAGGATCCGCTCACCTTCGGCCATGCTCGGATCGACGGCCCCAGCGTGGGCGATGTCGAAACAAAGCCGCGCCTCGGGAAGCTCGTCGAAGATCCGCTGGAGCTGATGGGCGCGCTGACCCATGGGCTTGCGGCTGTCCATGTTCTCGACAGCAAGCTTGGCTCCGAGGGGGCGATAGAGCGCCGCGTCGCCCATCGTGTCGGGATGCACCACGACCGCCTCGACATGCAGCGCCAACCGCGCAAGCACTACGACGAGATCGGCCTCGGGCATCTCACGGCCCTTTGTCGGGCCGTGCGCAGCGACCCAGCGAAACGGCAGAGACGGCCCGGCATCGAGCCAGTCGACGAGTCCTGGGAGCTCAGGCTCTGACAGCGCGGAGAGCTCGACCGCACCCAACGATTCCTCGGCCGCCGTGCGCGCCAGCGCGTCCCAATCACCGCGATGGCCGCTCATGTACCCGGTGGATGCGCCGACGGCGAGATGATCGCGCACGCGCGGCCACCTCATCTTCGTCAGCGCCGGGACCATGCCAAGGACGCTACCGCGCGCAGCCGACGATGACATTCGACCAGCGCCCAGCTTGCTCGTGCCGTTCAGGCACTCATCGCAAGGAGCGTGCCTGAATCGGCGGCAATCGGCGCGTATCGGCACCTGTCCGGCGCGACCCCCGCGCCGTGCCACCGTTGAAGTGCCTGCACAGAAGGCGATTCGGTTACGCTGGGCTCGCGACGATGCCGCGGTCGTGCAGGTGGCCGATCTCGGCCGGTGAGAGGCCGAGCACCTCGGCGAGCACCTCGTCGGTGTGCTGCCCGAGATCGGGCGCTCGGGTCGCTGGAAGCCGGCCGCTGCTGGAGAACTCGAGCGGCGAGGCCGGCATGAGGTAGGTGCCGATGCCCGGTTGGTCGACGTCGCTGAACATCGGATTCGCGCGCGAGACGCGCGCGTCTTCGTCGACGAGTTGCCTGAACGACTGGTAAGGCCCCCACGAGACCCCGGTGCCGGCGAACAGCGTGCGGATCTCAGCGAGGTTGCGGGAGGCGAACCACGGCCGCAGCAGCGCGGCGATGAAGTCGCGTGCTTCGAAGCGGCCGGACTCGGTGTCCAGGTCGTGCCCGCTGGCAGCCTCGAGGCTCGCGCACGCGTCATCGATGCCCGTCGCCCTCTTGAGCGCCTGCCATTGGCGGGCCGTGAGCGCCACGACCATGACGCGGCGGCCGTCGCGGGTCTCGAAGTCGTGTCCGAACGCTCCGTAGAGGTAGTTGCCGTCCTTGGGTTGGTCACGGCCGCCGAGCTGGGCCTCGGCGATGCGGCCGAGGTTGCCGACCATCGCGAAGGCCACGTCGGAGAGCGAGAGGTGAATCTCCTGCCCCTCGCCGGTGCGGGTGCGGTGTCGCTCGGCGGCGAGGAGCCCTGTCGTGGCCAGCGTGCCCATCGCGACGTCCCAGGCCGGCAGGATGCTGTTGAGCGGTTCGGCGAGGTTGCGCGGGCCGGTGGCGGACGGGAAGCCGGTCGCCGGGTTGACGGTGTAGTCGACCTCACTCGTGCCATCGGGGTTGCCGGTGAGGCTGACCATGACCAGATCACGGCGCGCGGCGGCAAGCCGGTCGTACGCCAGCCAGCCCCGCGCGGGGAAGTTGGTGATGAAGAGGCCCGCGTCCTCGCCCGGCGCGGTCACCAGCGCGGTGGCCAACTCGCGGCCTTCGTCCGAGCGCAGATCGAGCGCGATGGAACGCTTGCCCTTGTTCAGCCCGGCCCAGAAGAGGCTCCTGCCGCTGGGCGCCAGCGGCCAGCGGTCGTGATCCAGGCCTCCGCCGATCTGATCGAAACGGATCACGTCGGCCCCGAGCTGGGCAAACGTCATGCCGCCGAGCGGAGCGGCCACGAAGGCAGAGCCCTCGACGATCCGCATGCCGTGCAGGATGCCTCTCGAGCTCACGGATGCACCCCGATCAGTCGCCAGTCGAGCACGTCGCACGGATCCGCACCGTCGCGCACGGAGCGGACCCGCGCGCGCACGTGCACCAGCGCGCCGTCGGTGAGCGGCTCGACGTGCTCGAGCGTGACGTCGCTGAACAAGGTGTCGCCCTCGAACACGGGCGCAAGATGGTCACAGCGTTCCCAGGCCACGATCGTCGCGAGGTTCGGGAGCGCGAGCGCGATGTGCGCGGCCGCCATCCCGATCGTGTGTCCGCCGTAGACGAGCCGGCGTCCGGTGGCGCCTGCGCTCCTGTCGTGGTGCGCGGTCGCGACGTTGAGGGACAGGCGCGCCAGCTCGGGCGCACTGCTCACGACGCTCCCGCCGATTCCGGTCCATGCCGAACCGGGTTGCAGGTCGGCGGCGAACGGTCCGTCGGCGTCGGCGCGAAGCGCACCGAGGTCCCAGTCCGCCGTCGTCTGGCGAAGCGCGACGGAGTCCAGGGCCGGGGAGATCGCGTCGAGATCGTCGTGGTGCGGAGTGTCGGCGTCGGGATCTCGGAGCGGCAGCATCGCGCAGCGCCAGTAGTCCAGGACGGCCCGGCCGACCTGGTCGGTGGTGACGATGTGCAGCGCCGCGAGACCGGTCGTTGCCCGGCCCTGCCGGCGCGAGTTCTGCCGAAGCGCCGTGACGGTCGTGACGGTCTGCAGCGTGTCGCCGATGACCGGCGCCCGCCGGAACACCAGCCCGCGGTAGAACAGGTTCGCGACGACGCGCTGGGTGAGCACCGTGGACTGACCGATGCTCACGTCGCACACAAGCGCCGGATGAGCGAGGGCGGAGTCGGCGCCCAGGACACGCCGGCTCAGCTCCGCGTCGAGCGGCAGCCGCAGACGATCGCCGACGATCGACTGGTGCGTCGCGGCGTGGCCCGCGGTGAGCGTGAGCGACGGGGCCGACCGGGCGGTGTCGCCGACGCTGAGGTCCTCGAAGTACGGGCCACCCGTGCCGGTCATCGCGGCAGGGTCGGACGAGGCGGCGCTCACGCCAACACCTCCTCGCCCGCGCGGGCGAGGACGCGGACGGCGGCCCGGCGCACTGCCTCGTCGATCATCTGGCCGTCAACCGCGACGGCGCCGCGCGCGCCCTCCGCCGCGGCCTTGGCCAGCGCGTCGACGACGCGTCGCGCCCAGGTGAGCTCCTCGGCGGTGGGGGTGAACGCCGCAAGCAGCGCCGGCACCTGGCGTGGGTGGATGGCCCAGCGCCCGTCCCAGCCGAGGGCGCGCGCCGACGCCGTGTCGGCCGTGAAGACGTCGTCGACGGCGACCGTGAGCGAAGGTCCGTCGATCGCCTGCAGGCCGTGCGCGCGCGCCGCGGTCAGCACCGCCTCGCGCGCAGGGTTCCATGCCGCGCGGTCGGCCGCGCCCGCCGGGCTCCGGCCGAGCGACGCGGCCAGGTCCGCGTAGCCGAGGATGAGCGCGTCCAGACGGGGCGAGGACTGCCCGATCTCCTGCACGCGACCGAGCCCGGCCGCCGTCTCGACCAGTGCCTGCACGCGCAGCTTCGCTGAGCGGCCGGCGGCCGCCTCCGCCCCATCCAGCAAGCGGTCCACGAACGCGAGATCGCCCGCGGACTCGACCTTCGGGACGACGATCGACCCGAGCGCCCTGGACCCCGCCGCCAGTGCCGCGAGGTCCGCGTGGCACCATGGCGTCCCGGGTGCGTTGACGCGAACCGCGACCGCGGTCGCGCCCCAGTCGAGCTCGTCGAGCGCCATCAGGACGGTGGCTCGCGCGGACTCCTTCGCATCGACGGCGACAGCGTCCTCCAGGTCGATCACGATCTCGTCGGCGCCGCTGACGGCGGCCTTCTCGATCATTCGCCGGGCAGATCCCGGCACGCTGAGGCAGGCGCGCCGGCGAGGGGAGGGGTCGTTCATTTCGCGAAGCCTCACACACGGGCCGGGAAACCCCATCGCCGGTTGCACGATTGCGCCCGCGTGCCCCCGTCCCGACGCCTTGCCATGGGGTCGCGCGGACGTCCGCGACCGTGAGGTCGATCGCCTCGTCCGTCCACCGTCGGCTGGTCGGGTCTAGGGCGTGTCCACGTCGGGCTTCAGCAGCGGGCACATGAAGCCGTAGGTCGGGTGCGGTCGGAACGATGCGGAGTCGGCGGTCGGGCTGCCGAACCACTCGTCGCGGACCGGCGCCCGCACCTTCTTGCCGCGCCGGCCGCCGCCGTCGATCTTGAGCACGTCCACGCCGCGATAGGCGTCGGCGGTGTAGACGATCTGCCCGCTCGGGTCGGTCGGCGACCAGTACGCGGCCCACGTGGATCCATTGGCCGGGATGTAGTAGCCGACCTGGGTGATGGCGGTCGGCGAGCTGTAGTCGAGGAAGCGGACGCCCTGCTCGTACCAACCCACCGCCGCGACCCCGTCCTTCGCGTCGAACCAGTGCGACGAGCAGTTGACGGTGACGGGCGCCTTCGAGTCGACCGCTCCGCCGGTGAACATGCCGTTCAGCTCCGTCTCCCACGTGCCGAGGGGCGTGATCGCGCCCTTGCTCAGCCTCGAGAGATCCCAGGTCTCGAACTTCCCCTGGCCGCGGCAGCCGCCGGGTGGAACCTCGTCGGTGTCGATGTAGTCCTCCTCGGTGATGAGCAGCGTCTTCCCGCGCCGCTGCGAGTTGTGGAGGATGAAGTCGTTGTAGGGCGAGGGGTTGCGGCCGGCCGTGCCGGTCGTCCCGATCAGCGCAGGCGCGAGTGGATTGGAGGTCAGGCGGTAGCCGGCTGCGCCGCCACCGCCCACCGACCACACCGTGCCGGTGCTGTCGAGCTCGGTGTCGTGCGTCACCTTGAACGCGTCGCTCAGGGACGCCGCCGACTCGAACTTGCCGAGCGACCTCGGTGCGCTCGGGTTGCTGAGGTCGACGACCTCGACGTGGTCGCCGCCATCGATCCACGCCTGCGAGCAGTCGGACTTCACGAAGTTGGCGATGTGCCCCGAGCCGCGACCCGTGCCCGTGAGGCCCAGCGGCAGGATCGCGCTCACGACCGGTGAGGTCCGGTTCGCGATGCTGACGACGTACATGACCGAGCCGAGATCGCGCGCCTCGCGGTCGTTCACGACGATCAGCGTGTTCCCGCACAGGTCGACGTCCTCGTTCTCGAAGTGCGGCAACGGCAGCGTTCCGACGAGCTGCGGCGCATCGGCCTTGGCGATGTCGAGGACGGTGATGCCACCCCACCCGGTCACGTAGGCGTAGTGATCCTTGAAGTTCATCCCGGCGGCGGTTCCGGGGATGTGCGCCAGGAGATGCACGTTGCTCGAGGCGGCGAGAGGTGGCTCCGCCAGGCCGCCCGAGGCCGGCACCGCGCTGAACCCGACGACCCCGGCTGCCAGCGCGACCAGCGCCATGAAGGTCTTGATCCGCCGCGCGTGGTTGTGCATGACCCCTCCCGAGTGACAAGGCGCCGGCAGCGGCGCGCGCCCTACCTACCCTCCGTAGGCGAATCCTGAACGCGTCACGGGAGGCGCTAGCCCTCAGCGATCGGACGCCCGACGGTCAGCGCCTCCCGCAGGTCCGGGGCGAGCTCGGCGTACGCGTTGTCGGCCTGGGCGCCGACCCCGTCGAGCACCGTGCTGAAGAAGCAGCGGGCCGCGGCGGCGAGGACGACGTCGAGGATCTCCGTGTCGGAGAGCCCGAGCTCTCGCAGGCCCACGACGTCGGCCTCGGTGACGCTGGACGCGTCCGCGGCGACCTTGTCGGCGAGATCCATCACGGCGACGTCCACGGCGTCCAGGCCGGCGCTGCGGTGATCCTCGACGACCTGGCGCACCGTATCGGGTCCCAGGAAGCGCTCCGCGAGGATGCTGCCGTGCGCCAGCGCGCAGTAGCTCGACCCCAGCCGGCGCGCGGCGGCCAGCGTCGCCAGCTCGTAGCGATGCAGATCCATCCCGGCCTTGATCGACCCGTTCAGGCTCCGCCACGCCTCGTAGACCTCCGGGCGCAACGAGAAGGCCCGGGTGAAGTTCGGGAGGTACCCGAACGCCGCCCGGTCAGCCTCGTAGACCGCGGCCAGCGGCCCCGTCGCCTCGTCTGGAGCAACCGTCTCGACGAACGTCATCTCGCCCTCGCAGGATCGACTTTCGGCTCACCGCCACGCTACGAGCGCGATTCTCCCGCGTCCCTTCGCCGATCGCCACTCCAAGGCGCGCGGGCGCCCGGCGTACGCGATTCAGGATTTGGGCCCAGGTGCCGAGGAACGCGGAGATGGCACTTGACCGCCGACTCGCCCGTGAGATCGCGCCGTTCGGCGCGGCGACCGCCCTTGGCTTCGCGCTCGTCCTGATCGACGATCACGTGGACTGGACCGGCTACGCGCTCGCGGCGGCGCTGATGGCGGCCGTCGCCTGCGTGTCGGTCGTGGCGCCGTGGCGACGGCTCCCGCGCGCGCTGCGCGTGGTTCCGTCGCTGCTGTTCCTCCTGGCGCTGGGGCTGCTGCGCGACGCCAGCGGCGACGCCGTGTCCGGCGTCGGAGCGCTCGCCCTCGTGCCGGTGTTCTGGCTGGCGCTGCACGGAAGCCGCCGCCAGCTCCTGGTCCTGGTCGCGGCCGTCTGCGCGTTCTTCCTCGCCCCGGCCGTGCTCGCCGGCGGGCACGGATACCCGCTCGGGAGCTGGCGACTGGCGGTCATGTTCGGCGCCGGCTCGGCGATGATGGGCGTCGCCGTGCAGGACCTCGTCGCGCGCGTGCGCAGCCACGTCGACGCCCTGGCCGTCCGCGAGCACGACCTGGAGGCGATGACCGAGCTGTCGCGCTCGCTCGCCGGCAGCGCCGATGCCCGCGAGCGCATCTGCTCCGCCGCCTGCGAGCTGAGCGGCGCGTACTTCGCCGTGCTGCTCGAGGGGCGGGAGGACGGCACGCTCGCTTCGACCGCGGGGGCGCAGCTCAGCGTTCCCGAGCCGATCTTCACGCCGGACGGGGACCCGTCCCTGGCCATGGAGGCCTATCGCTCGCGCGTGGGGCTGTTCGTCTGCGATCCGGCGCTGCACCCGAACACGAGCCTCGCCGCCTTCGAGGCTGCCGGCAGGCCGGGCGCCGTCCTGTTCGAGCCGGTGCATCGCGGCGAGGAGGTCGTGGGGGTCCTGGTCGCCGGCTGGCGCCGGCCACCGGCAGATGACCGCCGCGCGACCGGGCTCGTGCGCCTGCTCGCCTCCGAGGCGGCCTTCGTCATCGAGCGCGCCGACCTGCTGGGACGGCTCACCGAGATCGCGATGACCGACGCGCTGACCGGCCTGCCCAACCGCCGCGCCTGGGACGCGCGGCTGGAGCAGGCGATCGGCGACGCCGAGCCGCTGTGCGTGGCGATCCTCGACCTCGACAGCTTCAAGGCCTACAACGACGACCACGGACACCAGGGCGGCGACCGCCTGCTCAAGGAGGCGGCCGCGGCGTGGCGCTCGCAGCTTCGCCCGACCGACACGCTGGCCCGCTACGGCGGCGACGAGTTCGTCCTGCTCATGCACGGGCGCGACCTCGCGGCCGCGCACCGCGTCGTGGACCGCCTGCGGGCCGCGACGCCGCGCGGGCAGTCCTGCTCGGCCGGCATCGCGGGCGGCAGGGACGACGAAGGCGCCACCGCGCTGGTCCAGCGCGCCGACCAGGCGCTCTACGACGCCAAGCGCGCCGGCCGCGACCGCTCGCTGGCCGCAGACCCCGGCGTCTGATCGCCTGTTCGAGAGGCCTCAGGCGTCGACAGGGTCGATGGGGGTGATGACTCCCGCCCGCGCCTCTACGGCGGCGCCGGCGTCGAGCAGGGAGCCTTCCCCGAAGCGGGGGCCGAGGAGCTGAACGCCAACCGGTAGGCCGTCGACGACGCCGGTGGGGACCGACATCGCCGGGAACCCGAGCAGTGGGATCGCCATCATCGAGTACTGGGCGGCCATGACCCGGCGCATGCTCTCGACGCTGGCGATGTCCGCGTCCTGCTCGAAGGCCTGCTCCGCGGACACGGGCAGCAGGAACAGCGAGTAGCTCTCGAAGAGACCCTGGAGCTGTCGGATGAGCGTCCCGCGGCGCGCGTAGCCGTTGATGTACTGCTCGAGGCTCGGCTTCTCGCCCCACCACTCCGCGGCGACCGCGTAGTAGTTGGCGGCCGCCGTCTTCATGCCGTGGTCGCCGATCTCGTCGACCAGCGGCATCAGCAGACGGAAGTCCTCCATGCAGAGCAGGTACCAGATGCGGTAGGCCTCCTCGAGGACGGCAAGCTCCACGTCCTCGACCTCGTAGCCGGCGTCGGCCAGCCATGACGCGGCCTGGCGCAGAGCCTCCTCCACCGCGGGTGTGCTGGTGGAGACCCCGTTGCGCGTGACGACTCCGACCTTCAGCGGTCGGCGCAGCTCCGCGGCCGGGGCGCCGGGAATCGAGACGGTGTCGAAGGCGTGATAGCCCGACATCGCCTCGAGAGCCAGGCGGACGTCATCGACGGTGCGGGCCAGCGGGCCGTTGACCGCCATCGTCTGGACGGAGACCGGGTTGTCGCCGTCGGGCGGCCCGAGATAGCCCGGGACGCGGCCGACGGTCGGACGCAGGCCGACCAGGCCGCAGGCGTAGGCGGGGTACCGGATCGAGCCGCCGATGTCGTTGCCCTGCCCGATGGCGACCATCCCGCTGGCCACGGACGACGAGGCGCCGCCGCTGGATCCGCCGGGGGTCCGCCCCGGGTCCCAGGGGTTCAGCGTGGAGCCGTGCAGCTCGTTGTTGGAGAACCAGCGATAGGAGAACGCCGGGCTGTTGCTGCGACCCAGGAAGATCGCCCCCGCCTGGCGCAGCGACGCGACCTGCGGGCTGTCCTGCGGTGCGATCTCGTTGGCCCAGGCGACGACGCCGTCGGTGGTCGCATGGCCCTTCTGGGCGCTGTTGATCTTCGTCGACGTGGGCACGCCATGCAGGGGCCCGAGCGCCCGCCCTGCCGCGACCATCTCGTCAGCGACCCGGGCGCCCTCGAGGGCCGCATCGGCCGACACCTCCACCAGAGCGTTGAGATGCGGGTTGACCGCGTCGATCCGCTCCAGGCAGCTCGTCGTGACCTCCTGGGCGGAGATCTCCTTGCGCTTGATGGCGGCGGCGGTCTGCGTGGCCGACCACCTCCACAGCTCGTCGGGGTGCACGTCGATCTCCTTGTCGGCCAGTGGTCTCACAGGTGGGTGGGTCAGCTGACCACGAGCAGGTCGGTCAGCACGTCCGGCGAGTTGCGGAGCTCGGGGGCGAGCGCGTCGAAGGTGATGCGTCCCTTGAGCATCCCGACGATTCGGTCGCAGTAGCGCAGCGGCAGGTCGGGGCCCTGCTCGACGATCACGACGCTGACCCCGGTCGCCGCGACCTCCTTCAGCGCGCCGAGCGCCGTGTGAACCAGGGAGGGCTGCAGCCCCTGAGAGAACTCGTCGATGGCGATGAGGCGAGTCCCCGCGAGGATGGCGCGAGCGATGCCCACCTGCTGCTTCTCCCCGCCTGAGAGCAGGCCGGCTGCCTGTCCCCCTCGCGCCCTCAGAAGCGGGAAGATCTCGTACACGTCGACCGGAGGGGTGTAGCCCTTTCGACGAGCGAGCGCGAGGTTCTGCTCGACGGTCAGCGACGGGAAGACCCCGCGATCGTCAGGAAGCAGGGTCAGCCCGAGGCTCGCCATATGGGCCGGGCGTCCGAGCGGCAGCTTGCGGCCGTCGAGGCGAACCTCCCCCGAGAACACCGTGCAGAGCCCGAAGGCGCTCTTGAGCAGCGTGGTCTTGCCGACGCCGTTGCGACCCAGGATCGCGAGCATCTCCCCCGGCGCAAGCGAGAGGTCGACGCCATTGATCACTCGCGCTTCCCGATAGCCGGAGGCCAGGCCGATGATCTCGAACATCACAGGGCCCCCAGGTAGGCGCGGCGAACGTCCTCGTTGCCGACCACGTCGTCCATCGACCCGTCGACCAGCAAGCGGCCGTTGGCCAGGACGACGACGCGGTCGGCCAGCTCGCGCACGATCTCCATGTCGTGCTCCACGATCACGAGGGTGTAGCCGGACACCTCCGCGAGCTGTCGCAGGGTCTTGGCCAACCCGACGGAGTCCTCGTGAGAGAGCCCGGCTGCCGGCTCGTCGAGCAGGAGAACCTCCGGTCCCCAGGCCAGGGCCATGGCCAGCTCCAGTGAGCGACGTTCCGCCAAGGACAGCTCCGACGTCGGCCGAGCGTCGTCGTCGACGAAGCGATTCAGCGACGGCGGCATGGAGACGCTCGGGCGCCCCTCGGATCGAGCGAGGAGCATGTTCTGACGCGGCGTCAGCTCCAGGAACAGACTGGGGATCTGGAAGAGCCGGCCAAGGCCCAACTCGGCCCGCCGGTGCGGCGGCCAGCGAGTGACGTCCCGCCCCGCGATGCGGATCACCCCGCTCTCTGCGTCGAGGTCGCCGGCGACGATGTTCAAGAGCGTCGTCTTGCCGGCCCCGTTGGGACCGATGAGGCAGACGATCTGGCCCGTCGGCACGCCAAGCGAGACGTCCTGGATGACCGGCAAGGCCTCGAAGCTCTTGGTCACGTCCTGTATCGAGAGCGCCTGATCGGCGGTGGTCGTCTCTGCGCCGTCGTGCTTGCCGTGGGCCCGGGAGTCGAAGAACGCACCCTGGGCGGCATAGCTCGGGCGCAGCGAACGGATTCGGCTCAGGAACAGGCCGACGATCCCTTCGGGGGCCAGCCTGACCACGAGGACAAAGGTCGCCCCGAGCCCGAACAGGTACCAATCGCCCACGGCCTCGCTCACGTACTGCTGGGCGAACGTCAGGGCACCGGCGCCGAGGAACGCGCCGCTGATGGTCCCCCGTCCTCCGACCGCGAGCCAGACCAGCACCTGGGTGGACATGTCGATTCCCGCAGCCTCGGGAGAGACCAGCCCCATCGACGGGGCCGCAATCGCTCCGGCGAGCGCGGCCAGCGAGGCGCTGAGCACGAAGGCGATGGTCTTCGTGGCCACCGGATCGATCCCCAGATGCTCCGCGCGCAGCTCGTTGACCCTCACGGCCAGCAGGCGCCGTCCGAGCCGTCCGCGCAGCACGAACAGCCAGACCGCGAGCACGGCGAAGAAGACGACCGCCGCCGTCAGGTAGTACTGGGACGTGACGTCTGCCGCGATCACGAACAACCCGTTGCTGCCGTTGGTCACAGACAGCCACGAGAGGGCGGCCTGGGCGGCAAGCAGGGTCAACGCCATGGTCAGGACCGCCATGGTCGACGCAACCGCCTTGGCTCGAAGGCCAGCGACCGCGACGAGGTAGGCCACGAACGCCGCGGCGACCACCGCGCCGGCAGCCGCCAGCACGCCGGGGAACGAATGGTTCACGGCGATCGCCGCGGCATAGGCGCCCACGCCGAAGAAGGCGGCATGGCCGATGCTGAAGACACCCGTCCGGCCCCATGCGATGTCGAGGCCGAACGCGAACAGCCCGAACGCGAGCGCCAGCGTCAGAACCGTCAGCGGGAACTCGGCGAGCATGCTGGGTGCGGCCGTCAGCCCGACGGCCGCAGTGGCGATCGCCACGACATGCCGCCGGGCCAGCTTGCCCCCGCCGAACCGCCCCGCCCCCGCGGCGGGGTCGGTCCGCGTCGGGTCAGCCTCGAGGGACGCGACGTCCATCATCTCGTCCGGTCGGGACCGCCACGCTGCTCAGGGGGTCACCCGCAGGGCTGATCGTCGGTGACGCGCTCGTACGTCTTCAACGGCACGTACTTGCCGCCGGGGCTGATGCGCGTCAGATCCATCGGCGTCTCGAAGCGGCGGTTCGCCGAGAAGCGTAGGCCCGAGCCGTAGATGCCGTCGATCTCGGTCTTGGCCATCTGGCCGATGACCTTCTCCTTGTCGGCGCTGCCGGCGTCCGCGACGGCCTTGACGATGAAGTGCAGGGCGTCGTAGGCGTTCGCAGCGACGCCCGGGATCGGCCCCTGCGGCTTGTACGCCGCGCGGTAGCTCTTGACGAAGTCGGCGTTGGCCTGACCGGGGAGCTGCTCGGAGTACCGGCTGACCAGGAGCGCCCCGTCCGCGATCGACGAGATCGCCGGGTAGTACTCCTGGATGAAGCTGACGCCGGTCAGCTTCGACTTCTTGAGCAGTCCGAACTGCTGCGCCTGCTTGGAGAAGGCAATGGCGTCGCCACCGACCACCGCGGAGAGAACCCAGTCGGCCTTGGCGCTCCGAAGCTTGGCGATGACCGGCTGCCAGTCCGACGTGCCCAGAGGGGCGTACTCCTCGGCCACCACCGAGCCGCCCTGCTCGGCGATCAGCTTCTTCGCCACGGCGTGGTACTCGTGCGGGAAGTTGTAGTCACTTCCAACGAGAGCGACCTTCTTGCCGTACTGCTTGATCAGCTCGGGAACCAGTGGCTTGAGCAGCATCTGGTTCGTCTCCCCGAACGACCAGACATACCGGCTGCAGAACGGCGGAGTACCCATGATGATCGGTGAGAAGGGAACCCGAGCGGAGCTCGCCGCCTGCCCGACCGCGTTCTCCTCGGCACCGGTGATGGTTCCGACGAGGTAGTCGACCCGGTCCTCCCGGATCAGCTTCGTGGCCTGCCGCGTCGACAGAGCCGGATCGGACCGGTTGTCCAGGGTGACGACCTCGATCTTCTTGCCCAGGACGCCGCCCTTGGCGTTGATGTCCTCGAGGGCCAGGTTGAAGCCATCCCTCAACGGGATGCCGTCCGCCGCGACCGCACCCGTGAGCGGAACGACGAGTCCGATCTTGAACGGCTTGCTCCCACCGCCGCCACTCGACCCGCACGCAGCGACGGCGACCGCCATGAGCGCGGCGGCCACCAGTACGCCGATCGGGCGAAGGGCCGGTGTCCTTCTCATGACCCTCCCGACGGACTTGGCAGCCGCCGTGCTTTGAGCGTCATCCACGTGGGTCTCCTTAGATCGAGGCCTTGCGGCCAGATTCCGATGAGCACGATGAGCGCGACGTAGAAGAGGACGGTCGACACCGTGTTGCTGAAGGACGTCTGCAGGCCGGCGCTCAGCAGAGCGACGACGAAGGCGCCGAAGACCGGGCCCGACAACGAGCCCAGACGGCCGATCAGCACGGCGAAGAAGGCGGGAGCGAGGAACGTGACCCCGAGATTGGGGGTCAGCCCCAGGAGAGGAGCCTGAAGCGCTCCCCCGAGCACACCCAGGACGCTGCCGAAGACGAACGTCCCGCTGATCATCAGTCGTGGCGGGATGCCGAGCAACGACGCCATCTCCCGGTTCTCGATCGCAGCGCGCAGGCGCAGTCCCAGGCGGGTGCGGTAGACGACCAACAGGCAGGCAGCGACCACGGCGAGCGACACGCCAGCCGCCAGCAGGCGGTACGTCGGGTACTGGGTCCCGAAGATGACCAGCTCGCCATCGACCGGTGCGCGCACCGACTTGGCGGTCGCCCCGAACTTGGCCTGGGCCCCCTGCTGAAGCAGGATGCCCACGCCCCACATGGCCAGAAGCGTCGCCAAGAAGCCCCGCTCGTAGAGGTCGCGCAGCACCAGCCACTCCGTGACCGCGGCGATCAGGCCCCCGACGAGGACCGCCACCAGCACCCCGACCGCGAACGGCAGGCCGTCGAGCAGATACACGGCGTAGGCGCCGATGACGGCAAACCCGCCGTAGGCGAGGTTCACGACGTTGAGCTGTCCGAAGATCAGGCCCAGGCCGAAGGCCAGCAGCGCATAGAAGCCGAAGAGGGTCAGCACTGAGAGCGCGAACGTCACAGCGCTGCCCCGAGGCGGGGCCGCGGGCAGCGGCTATGGATGACAACGATCAGCGGCATGGGTGGCTCTGCGCACGGACCGACCTCGCGGTCCGGCGGGGCGCCACCCTCTCACCATCAGGCTAACGTGTCAACACGTATTCACTCGTCGTCCTATCAGCCGCGAATCTCGTAGCCGCCCGCGACCGCCTCGGCCAAGTACATCTCTTGGGTCATCTCTCCGTCGGCCGCGATGGACACGTTCCCGCGCGGGCCGCAGAAGCGGCTCGATCGCATGGCTCGAGCGACATCGCGCGGGTCCCAGCTACCAGCGCGGCGCACCGCGTGAGCGAGCAGATGGAGCGTCTCGTACACCGACTCGGACAGGCTCGAGGGCGGAGGAGCCCACGGCCCGAAACGCTGCCGGTATCGCTTGAGGAAGTCCCGGTTCTCGGTCGTCGGGAGATCCTCGAAGTAGCCGAACACAGCCCAGATCCCGGCGCCCGCTGCCGTGCCGATGTGCTCGCGGGTCGCCTCGTCCAAGCCCGGTGAGAGGGTCTTGCAGCGGTCGCGCAGGCCCGCCGCGTAGAACTGGCGCTCGAAGGCGGCCGCGTCGGCGCCCACGAAGGTCGACAGCACGCAATCGGCTCCGGAGCGCTCGACGGCCTCGATCAGCGGCTCGAAGGTTCGGGTTCCCAGCGGCACCAGCCGCTGGCCTACGACCGTCCCTCCCGCGTCCTCTATCACTCCGCCGGCGCACCTGTTGACCGCCGCAGGCCAGGAGTAGTCGTTCCCGGCGAAGAACCAGCGCCGGCCGTCGGCCACCGACATCACCCGCGGTATGGCCAGCCCGAGCTGAGCCAGCGGGCGCTCGCCGAGCCGCAACAGCCGCCCGTTGACCGGCCCGCCTTCGTTGGCCAGGCTGAAGATCAGCAGCGCGTCGTGATGTCTCAGCGCGGAGCCGGCCGCCATGAAGACCGTCGAGATCCCGTTGGCCACGATGCCCGAGCAGCCTTCCTCCGCGAGCATGCGCGCAGCGCTCGCGCCGATCGACGGCGAGGTCCCGTCGTCTCCCACGGCCAGACGAAGCCTCTTCCCCAGAGGAGGGCCGTCGTCGTTGATCTCGTCGATCGCCATCCGCGCCAGGTTCTCGGTGGCGCCGGCGAAGACGTTGCCCGGCCCCGACTGACTCAAGAGCAGCCCGACTGGTTGCTCGTCGTCGCCGCGGCGGCTTGGCGAACGCAGGCCCCGGCGGCGAAGGTGCCACTCGAGCGCCTCTTCGGGGACCTCGCAGACGACACGGACGCGGCAATGCTCCGGCTCCCCGTTGCGCGGGTCGCGCTCACCGGTGACCGTGCACGTCAATCGTGCTGGCCAGGGCGCGAACTGCTCGATCACCAGCCGCTTGGGGCGCTCGACGAAGACCACCCGTCCCGTTGCGCCGAGCGGTTGGTCGCCGTGAGCGAGCGTGGGCAATTGAAGCCTCACGACGGCCCCGGCCCGGAGCACCTCGCACTCCGCGTTGAAGAGCCATCCGCCTTCGGCGGATGCGATGAGGTCGAAGACCTCCTCAGCCGAACCGCGAATCAGCTCTTCATTGGGCAGCGTGAGCAGACCCACGACCCTGGTCCTCGCCCGAGTTCGGCTTCGCGCGCTCCATCTTGTCCTTGAGCTCGGTCAGCGGCACGTGGTACAGCGCGGTCAGGAATTTCACGACCTCGTGGACGGAGTCCGGGTCGACCGAGTACATCCGGTAGCGACCCTCCCGGCGCTCGTTCACGAGACGAGCAGAGCGGAGAACGCGAAGATGACTCGAGACGGACGTGCGCCCCACGTGCGTGATCTCGGCCGTGATCTCGGCGACCGGACACTCACCGCGATCCGCCAGAACACGCAAGATCGAGCGACGCGTCGGATCGGCGAGGGCCTCGAACGCGAGCGCCCTTTCAGAGCTCATCTTGCCCCACGGGCCAATGTGTCAGCACGTGGCCACGTTACCCGGTCCGGTGGTGGTTGACGATCTCGACGTTGTTGCCGTCCGGATCGAGGACGTAGGCGGCGTAGTAGCCGGGGTGGTACTGCGGGCGTTCGGCGGGTGCGCCGTTGCTGCGGTAGCCGGCGTCGGTCGCGGCCTGATGGAAGCGCTGGATGTCGGCGTCGTCATCGGTGGGGAACGCCACGTGGACGTGCTCGGTCGGCGCTCCGGGCACGAGGGAGAACGAGCCGGTGCCCCCCGCGAACCGCACGCGGTCGGGTGTGTCGTCCGTCAGGCGGAGGGCGGCATGCGGCGCGATCGTCTCGTAGAAGCGCTTGGCCGCGGCGACGTCGGTCACCCGGATCCAGAGGTGGTCGATGACCCCGCCGCGGCGCAGGGTGTCGTGGTGCACGGCCTCGGCGACGTTGCCGTCGGGATCGAGCAGGCCCGCCCCGTAGTAGTCGTCGCCGTACGCGGGCCGTGGCCCCGGCTGTCCGTCGCCGGGGTATCCGGCCTCGGTCCCCGCCCGCCAGAACTCGTCGACCTGCTCGCGAGCCGGTGCCACGAAGGCGACGTGGACCCGCCGGGTGGGCGGATTGGCGTCATCGCCGGCGGTCAGCAGGAGGTCCCTCCACTCCGAGAACGTCGCGGTCCGGTAGGTCCGGTCGATGCCCAGCCGGGCCAGGACCGTGTCGTAGAAGAGCTCCGACGCGATCCTGTCGGTCACGCGGATCGTCACATGGTCGAACATGCGCGGACACGCTAACCCCTGACCGCCGGGCGCTCGAGACGCCTGCGCGGTGGGCCGCCGGTGATCGAAGCCGTCGTCTCTGTAGCAAGATGGGTGCCGGATGCGTCGCGCCAACTCGGCCAACCCGGTGCGGCGATGACCGCCGGCGCCACGGGCCGCCGCAGCACCTCGAGGTACGTGTGGCTCGTCTGGGCAGTCTGCGTCCTGGCCTACGGGACCGCGGTGTTCCAGCGCGCCTCGCTCGGCGTCACCGGCGTGGAGGCGCAGGAGCGCTTCGGCGCCACCGCGGCGGCGCTCAGCCTGTTCGTGGTGCTGCAGCTCGCGGTCTACGCGGCGCTGCAGATCCCGGTCGGCGTGCTGGTCGACCGGTTCGGGTCGCGCCGCCTGATCGCCGCCGGCGCCGTGGTGATGGCCGTCGGGCAGGTGGTGATGGCGACGTCGCACACCGTTGGGCTCGCGGCGCTGGCGCGCGTGCTGGTCGGCGCCGGCGACGCGATGACCTTCATCTGCGTGCTGCGGCTGATCGCGCTCTGGTTCGCGCCGCGGCAGGTGCCGGTCATGTCCCAGGTGACGGCCCTGGTCGGGCAGCTCGGCCAGGTCGCCGCCGCCTACCCCCTGGTCGCCCTGCTCCACGCGGCGGGATGGACGGAGTCGTTCCTCGCGGCGGCCTTGGCCGGGCTCGTCGTCGCGGCGCTCGTCGCGGTCGCGGTGCGCGACGCGCCGCCGGGGGCGGTGCTGACCGCGCCGCCGGCGACCGTCGCCGAGGTGCGCGCCCACGTGGCGCACGCATGGAAGGAGCCGGGCACCCGACTCGGCCTGTGGACGCACTTCGTCACGCAGTTCCCGGGCGTGGTCTTCGCGCTGCTCTGGGGCTACCCCTTCCTCGTCCTGGGCGAGCGACGATCCCCGTCGGAGGCCGGCCTCCTGCTGACGCTGCTCGTCGCCGTCGGCCTCGTGGTTGGGCCGGTCATCGGGCGGCTCATCGGCCGCTGGCCGTACCGGCGCTCCGCCGCGACGCTGACGATCGCCGGCGCGAGCGTGCTGGCATGGACGCTCGTCATCCTCTGGCCCGGACGGGCCCCGATGGGCCTGCTCGTGCTCCTCGTCCTCGTGCTGGCGACCAACGGCCCCGGGTCGATGGTCGGCTTCGACTACGCGCGGACGGAGAACGCGCCGAGCCGCATCGGGTCGGCCACCGGCATCGTCAACATCGGCGGCTTCGTGGCGTCGCTGTCGACCATCCTCATGATCGGCCTCGTGCTCGACGTGCTCGCGCCGGGCGGGCCGCAGACGTACACGCTCGGCGACTTCCGGGCCGCGATGGCCGTGCAGTACCTGCCGTGGGCGATCGGGCTGGTGGGCGTCATCCGCTCGCGCCGGCGCCTGCGCGCGCACCTGGGGCTCACGCTCGATTCGCTCCCGCGCGCCGTGCTGCGCGTCTCCCGCGATCGCCGCCGGCGGGGCTGAGGCCGGGCCGGGTCCGGCCGCGGGCGCGGAGCTGTCGATCTCGCCGCTCCCCGTTCGTCTTATGGGCGACCATTGCGAGAAGGAGGAAGCGATGAAGTACATGCTGCTGATCCACCAGGGCACCACGCCGACGCCGCCGTCGGAGGAGTGGGACAGCCTCTCGGAGGACGAGAAGCGGGCGATCTACGGTGCGTACAAGGCGATCGGCGAGACGCCGGGGGTCAGCCCCGGCCTCCAGCTCCAGCCACCCGAGATGGCGACGACCGTGCGGGTGCAGGACGGCAGGACGCTGACCACCGACGGCCCGTTCGCCGAGCTCAAGGAGGCGATCGGCGGCTACCTGCTGTTCGAGGCCGACGACCTCGACGCGGCGATCGAGCTGGCCTCGCGGATCCCGGCGGCGCGCATGGGCGGCGCGATCGAGGTGCGCCCGATCGTGGAGTGGTAGCGATCCTCGAGCAGGCCTTCCGCGAGCAGTGGGGACGTGTCGTCGCCGCACTGATCGGCTTCCTCGGCGACTTCGAGCTCGCCGAGGAAGCCGCGCAGGAGGCCTTCGCGATCGCCGCGGAGCGCTGGCCGCGCGACGGAGCTCCCGCGAACCCCGGCACCTGGCTGGTGACGACGGCCCGCAACCGAGCGATCGATCGCATACGCCGCGATCGCACGCTGGCCGCGAAGACGCGCCTGCTCGAGGTGCCCGAGGCGGCGGAGGACACGGTGGACGAGACGACGTTCCCCGACGAGCGACTGGAGCTCGTCTTCACCTGCTGTCATCCGGCGCTCGCCGTCGACGCGCAGGTCGCGCTCACCCTGCGGACGCTCGGCGGCCTGACCACCGGCGAGATCGCCCGCGCCTTCCTGGTCGGCGAGCCGACGATGGCCCAGCGGCTGGTGCGGGCGAAGCGCAAGATCAAGGCCGCCGGCATCCCGTTCCGGGTGCCGCCCGACCACCTGCAGCCCGATCGGCTCGCCGCCGTGCTGGCGGTCGTCTACCTGATCTTCAACGAGGGCTATTCGGTCCCGCCCAGCCGCGGCGAGCTGGCGGCCGAGGCGCTGCGGCTCGGGCGGGCGCTCGCCGAGCTGATGCCCGACGAGCCGGAGGTGCACGGCCTGCTGGCGATGATGCTGCTGCACGACGCCCGCCGCGAGGCTCGGCTTCGGGATGGCGACCTGGTGCTGCTCGCCGACCAGGACCGCTCGCTCTGGGACACGGCGCAGATCGCGGAGGGGCGGGCGGTGCTCGACCGGGCCCTGGCTCTGCATGGTCGTGGTCCTCACGTGCTGCAGGCGGCGATCGCGTCACTGCACGCCGACGAGCCGCGCGACTGGCCCCAGATCGCCGCCCTCTACGGCGAGCTCGCCCGCCTCACCGGCTCGCCGGTCGTCGAGCTCAGCAGGGCCGTCGCGGTCGCCGAGGAGCAGGGTCCCGAGGCCGCGCTCGAGATCGTCGATGGCCTCGCCCTCGAGGACTACCGCTACCTGCACGCGACGAGGGGCGAGCTGCTGCGCCGCCTCGGTCGCATCGCGGAGGCCCGCGACGCCTACCGCCGTGCGCTGGCGCTGGTGCACGACGACGCCGAGCGGCGCCTGATGGAGCGGCGGCTGGCGGAGCTCGGGAGATTGTCCGACCGATCGCCGGGTACAGCCTCCCCTTGTACCGAAACCCACGATCGCGAGGAGGATGTCATGGCCGGTGACGACCACGAGCAGGGCGCGCGGAAGCCGAGCGAGCAGCGGGGCGGGACCACGCCCAGCGACGCGGAGGCGCGCGAGAAGGGTCCTTGGGCGGAGACGTCCCAGGACGGCATCGTGCCGGCGGAGCTCGGAGGGTCCGACGCGCCGCGCGAGATGCTGGACGAGGATCCGGAGCTCGGCAGCTCGGTGCTGGGGCGGACCACCGGCTCGAACGAGCCGACGACCGACGACGGCATCGATCCCAGCGGGGGCGACAACGCCGATGCCGTGACCGACGGCGGCCCCGACCTGCCCCGCGACGCCGAGCCGGACCTGAAGGACGCCGCCACGGCGGCCCCGCAGGCCGACGCCGACTCCACCCGCTAGGCCGCAGCCGGCGGCTCGTCCGCGCGCGCGTCCTCCGGCAGCCCGTAGCGGGCGACGATGCGGTCGTAGTTGAGCCGCATCAGCCGGATGACGTCGCGGACGTCGGCCTCGTCCTCGATCCTGCGCGCGGCCAGGCCCGGCTTGCCGGGGAAGACGGGATGGTGCACGACCCGACCCTCCTCGAACAGCTCCGCCCAGACCTGCTTGGGGAAGGAGAAGTGGGCGGCACGGTCGCCGTGGAGGTGCCCGATCTCCCGGCGACCGACCCTGAAGCCGAACTCGCCGCGGCGCCCGGCGCCGGCCGTCACCCCCGACCACGAGCCCACCTCCTCGGTGATCTGCTGGCTGGCGGTCTGCGACGTCGTCATGGCTGGCTCCTCGCGAAGTGCGACTGCCAGGCCATTGTGCGCGGCGGCGGCCACGGCTCCCAGAGGCAATTCGTCGTAGGCCGTTGGACCTAGGCGCTGCCGTGCCCACGGCGCTCGGGCCCGCTCGGCTCGCGTAAGGGGTCGAGGGGCGGAACTGAGGTCTCGGAGGCCCCAGCCCGCTGCGTCCTGCCGATGTGCGGCGCCCCGGCGTAGCCCACCATCGATGGCGTGATCCTCTCCCCCGCCAAGGAGCCCGCCATGTCCGCCTCCGCCGATGCCATCACGATCCGCCGCGCCGTCCCGGTCGAGGGTCCGGAGCTCGAGCGGCTGGCCGCGCTGGACGACTCGCGCCCGCTGCGCGGCACGATCCTCGTCGCCGAGTCCGGCGGCGAGCTGCGGGCCGCGTGGTCGATCCAGGAGCGGCGCGCCATCGCCGACCCGTTCGAGCACACCGCGCTCGAGGTCGCGCTGCTGCGCACGCGCGCCGAGCAGCTCGGCGGCGGCGGCGGCGAGCGCCGCCGCCTACGCCCGCGCCGGCGCGCGCGCGGGCGCGTCGCCGCGGCCGGCTAGGAGCCGCTCGCGCCGGCCATCGTCTCGCGGGCGCCGAGGCGCTCGCGCAGGTGGTCGGCGCTGCGGTAGGCGAGCGCCTGGAGCGTGAGCGTGGGGTTGTAGCCGCCGTAGCTGGGGAACTGGCCGCCGCCGATGGCGAACAGGCCCGGGCACTCGTGGACCTCGCCGAAGGAGTCGGTCACCGACGTCGCCGGGTCCTCGCCCATGCGGTGAACTCCCACGTCGTGCGTCGACAGGTGGTACGGCGGCCGGGCCGGGTCCATCCAGCTCTCCAGCGCGCCCATCTCCTCGGCGATCCGGCGCTTGATCGTGCCCATCAGCTCGACCGCCCGCACGTCGTGCTCGTCCCAGTCGTGCGTGACTCGCAGCGCCGGCTGTCCGAAGCGATCGGTCACGGTCGGGTCGAGGTCGCAGTAATGCCGCGGCGAGGGGAAGTTCGTCGTCTGCGAGTACATCCGGTGCAGACGGCGGTAGTTGTCGCGCAACCAGGACTTGAGGTCGGCGCCCCAGCGCGGCGCCTTCGCCGGCATGTTGTGGAAGGCCTCGATCGGCTGCAGGTCGCCGGTGACGCTGATCACGGGCGAGCCCCACATCACGCCGGCGTCGTTGTCGGGCACCAGCTCGGAGGTGAAGTCGTCGATCGCGCTCGAGCCGTTGAACGCGCCCATGAACGGGTTCGTCCACTCCGGGACGATCGACGTGAACCACCCGTAGTTGTGGGTCATGAAGTTGCGCCCGACCTGATCGTTGGCGTTGATGCCCGAGACGAGCAGCAGGCGCACGTTCTCCAGCGCGTAGGCCGACAGGATCACCAGCTCGGCACGCGCCTCGTGCAGCGCGCCGTCCGACCCGATGTACGTCACGCCGCAGACGCGTCCCGATGCGATGTCGCGATCGATCCGGACGACCCGCGAGAACGGGCGCACCGAGAGGTTGCCGGTCGCCTTGGCGACCGGGACGGACGTGACCTGCGTGGTGGACTTCGCCTTCACGTGGCACGGGTAGCCGTGGCAGAAGCCGCAGTTCACGCAGGCCGGACGCCCGCGGTACTCCTCGGAGTTCAGGGCCAGCGGCTGGCGGAACGGGTGGTAGCCGAGCCGCCGGGTGGCCTCGACGAAGCGGTGGTCGCCGGCGCACTGCTGGACCGGCGGCATCGGGTAGTCGCGCGAGCGCGGAGCCTCGAACGGGTTGCCGTCGGGCTGGATCTCCCCGCCGACGTTCCCGGCGCTGCCCGAGACGCCCTGCTCCCACTCGGCCTTGTCGTAGTAGGGCTCGAGGTCGGCGTACGCGATCGGCCAGTCCACGAGGGTCGTGTCCGCGGGCAGAGCCCCCGCGCCGTAGCGCTCGACGATCGCGGCGCGCATGCGGAAGTCGGCCTCGCGGAAGCGGTACGCCGCGCAGCCCCAGTGGACCGTGCCGCCGCCGGTGCCGATCGACGGAAGGCCGTAGAGCGGCTCGTCCGTCCCCAGCGGCCCGGCCGACCATGGGAGCACCTTCGCGATGTCCGACGACGTCGCGCGCCAGGTCACGGGATCGGTGGACACGCCTGCCACGATCGCGTTGCGCACGTAGTAGCGGATCTCGTCCTGCTTGATCTCGAAGTCGTCCTGCGTGTAGTCGGGGCCCTTCTCGAACGCGAGGACCTTCAGGCCGGCGGTCGTGAGCTGCTCGGCCATGATGCCGCCGACCGCCCCGAGGCCGACGACGATCGCGTCGTAGCGCTCGCTCATCCCGCGCTCCGGCTCCCGCCGTAGAGGTCGGCGAGCGTCACGATCGACATGGTGGTCGCGTCGAAGTCGCGCGCCATCTGCTCGGACGTGTAGGCCCACTGGGCCCCGGGGAACCCGACCATCCGCCAGCCCACGCCGTCGCGGTTGCCGCCGTAGGCGGGATCGCAGAACAGGCCCTCCACGACGTGCTCGCGCACCACCGCGAACAGGTGGCCGAGCGAGTCCTCGCCATCGGCCAGCGCACGCCGGTCGAGCTCCGCGCACACGCCGTCCTGGACGGCGGCGTCGAGCTCGGCGAAGCGCCCGCCGTGGTGGTGGCGGCAGTGGGCGTCGAGCTCGCGCAGACCGTCCTGGTACGTGGTCTGCAGGCCGCGCAGGAAGCCGGCGAGCGCCCGGTCGACGTAGTGCACGGCGCCCGCCTCGCGGGCGCCCGGGTCGTCGGCGTCGCCGGGCACGATCCGCGCCGCCAGGGCGTCGATCGTCTCCGCCTCGGCGGGGTTGAGGAACAGCAGGGGCTCAGACCAGACCGCGGTCATGACGCCTCGTCGGACCGCACGAAGATCGGCGGGACGCCGGGCGCCAGCTCCTTGTGGTCGGGGAGCTCGCGCAGTCCGGTCTCCGACCCGCCCGGGTTGTAGAGCGCCAGCACGTGCATCGGCGCCCAGCCCGTGTTCGTCGTGGAGTGGAAGACGGCCGTCGGGATGTAGATGACGTCGCCCGGACCGACCGCGAACGGCGGCTCGCCGTCGATCGTCTGCTCGCCGTTGCCCGACAGCACGTAGAGCAGCTCCTCCGCGTCGGGGTGGTTGTGGCGACCGTGCCCCTCGCCGGGCTGCATGACGACCTCGCCGAACGTGAACGCGGCGCCCGCGGTCATGCCGGGCGTGACGAACCACTTGATCGTCCCCCACGCGAAGCTCTCCGTGGGCAACGCGCTGGGGTCAATCGCCGGCAAGGATCTCACCTCCGACCTCGAGCGACTTGAAGCGGCGCATGTTCTCGGTGATCGCGATCTCGGTCGGCAGGCGCTCGGTGCTCGACGCCCCGAAGAAGCCGACGACGCCCGGCAGGCGATCGAGGATGTAGCGGGCGTCCTCGGGCTCGGCGATCGGGCCGCCGTGGCACAGGACGACGATGTCCGGGTTGACCTCCTTGGCGGCCACCTCCATCGCGCCGATCCGGTCGACCGACTCGTCGAGCGTGATCGTGGTCGTGGCGCCGATCGAGCCCTTGTTGGTCGTGCCCATGTGCGGCACCAGGACGTCGGCGCCGGCCTCGGCCATCAACCGCGCCTGGTCCTCGTCGAACACGTAGGGGCTGGTGAGCATGTCGAGCTCGTGGGCGATCCGGATCATGTCGATCTCCAGCCCGAAGCCCATGCCGGTCTCCTCGAAGTTCTGCCGGATGGCGCCCTCGAACAGCCCGACCGTCGGGAAGTTCTGCACGCCGGAGAACCCGAGGCGCTTGAGGTCCTCGAGGAACAGCGGCATCTGACGGAACGGGTCCGTGCCGCAGACTCCGGCCAGGACCGGCGTGTGCTTGACGACCGGCAGCACCTCGGCGGCCATCTCCACGACGATCGCGTTGGCGTCGCCGTAGGGCAACAGGCCCGCCGCCGACCCGCGACCTGCCATGCGGTAGCGACCGGAGTTGTAGATGATGATGAGGTCGACCCCGCCGGCCTCCGCGCACTTCGCCGAGAGCCCCGTGCCGGCGCCCGCGCCGATGATGGCGCGACCGTCGGCAATCTGCCCTCGGAGCGCCGCGAGGGCGGCCTCTCTCTCGATGCTCACGTCGTCACTGTCTCCTTGCTTGCCGTCCGGTACGCCGCGTCGAAGCGCTCCGCGAGAGCGGTTGCGACGTCCGGATCGTTGATGTGGGTGTCGAGCTCGATGAGCTCGACGTCCTCGGAAAGTCCGTTGCGCAGCGCCGCGGCCAGGGCCGCGTCGGCGTCGGGGTCGTGGAACGGTCCGCCGGGGGCGGAGAGCGTCGACGTCCCGCGCAGGGGCAGGACGACCGCGCGCGGGCCACGGCCGCCGGCCACGAGCTCCGCCAGCTCGGCCCCGAGCTGCGCGGCCTCCTCGGGCGACGTGCGCATGAGCGTCACCGCCGAGTTGTGCCGGTGCAGCCGGCGCCCGCGAAAGCGCTCGGGCACGGTCTCCCACGGGCCGAAGTTGACGACGTCCAGGGCGCCGACGGACACGACCTGCGGCAGCCCGAGCCGCCCGGCGGCCTCGAGGCGCCCATCGGCAGCCGGCAGGATCCCGCCGACGAGCCGGTCGGCGAGCTCGGTCGTCGTCACGTCGACGACGCCGACGATGTCGCCCTCGGCGACCAGACGCTCCATCGACCGTCCGCCGACCCCGTTCGCGCTGAACACCAGCGGCTCGTAGTCGCGCTCGGCGAGGATCTGCCGCACGCGCTCGACGCACGGCGTCGTGACGCCGAACATGGTCAGGCCGATGAGCGGACGACCCTCGGCGGGCTCCGTGCGCTCCTCGTGGGCGCGGGCCATGCCGGCGATCGCCGCCGCCGCGTTGCCGAGCACGCGCTCGGTCACGCGGTTGATCCCGGCGAGGTCCACGACCGGGTACATGAGCGTGAAGTCGCCGTCGCCGACGAACGGGCGCGTGTCGCCCGCGACCACGGTCGAGACCAGCAGCTTGGGCACGCCCAGCGGCAGCACCGACAGCGCGCCGGCGGCGACCGAGGCGCCTCCGGAGCCACCGAGCGCGAGCGCTCCCGCCACGCGGCCCTCGCGCAGCAGCGACCGCACGACCGCCTCGGCGCCGCGGGCCATCGCCATCATCGCCTCGCCACGGTCGCCGTGGTCGACGAGCGCGGCGAGCGACGTGCCGGCCGCGGCCGCGACGTCCTCGGAGCGCACGTCCGCGGCCAGACGAGCCGGCCCGAGGACGCCCACGTCGATCGTCACGGTGCTCCAGCCGAGATCGGCGAGGCGCCGTGCGACATAGGCGTACTCGGGGCCCTTGGTGTCGAACGTGCCGATGAGCAGGATCTCGCCCACGGTCCCGCTCCGCCTCAGGCCGCGGCCCGCTCCTGGCGCTTGACCTCGATGAGCGTCCGCAGGTACTCCAGCCCGAGGCGGGCGTCGCGGTCGGGCTCGATGCCGCGCTGGTGGAAGCCGGTCTCCATGGTCAGGTAGCCGTCGAAGCCGATGTCGAGCAGCGCGTCGATCATGCTGGGGAAGTCCCCGTAGCCGGCGCCCGGCGGGAGCCGGTCGTTGTCGGACATGTGGATGTGCTTGAGGTTCTCGCCCATCATGTGGACGTAGTCGGTGATCACCTCGCGCCGGTAGAGGACGTGGAACGTGTCGAACATGAGCTTCACGTTCTCGGCGTTGACGTCCTCCATCAGCTCCATCGCGTCCTCGGCGCTCTCGCACAGGTTCGTGTCGTGCGGGGTCGGCTCGATGACGAGCGTCACGCCGTGCTCGGCGGCCCCGTCGGCGATCTCGGTGAGCGACTCGCGCGACCACGCCCACGCCTGCCGGCGGCGGGTGCCGAAGATGGTCCAGCCCGGGAGGTAGATGAGCTTGTCGCCGCCCCACTCCGCGGTCAGCGCCGCGAGCTCCTTGTAGTGCGCGACGGTCGCCCGGCGCTCCTCGATGTTCGGGGAGGCGGGGTTGTTGCCGGGCCCGCCCGAGGGGGCCGGCAGCATGCTCGACAGCGCGATGCCGTGCTCGTCGAGGAGCTCGCGCACCTCGCGGCGACGATCCGCCGAGAGGTGGGGCGGGTACGCGTGCGGCGCCGCGGCGCCGATCTCGATGCCGTCGTAGCCGATCTTCGCCAGGTGCTCGATCGTGTAGTCCAGGGTGTAAGCCGGGACCCACGCGAAGAAGGCCGAGTACGGCCAGGTGTTGTAGGAGATCTTCACGCTCTGCTCGCTCCTGTTCCTGCTTGATGGTGGATGGGGGTGGCGAGAGGTGCGACCGGCGCGGCGATCCGGCCTCGAACGCCGTGATCACGTGATCTACGGCCTCTCTTCACACCTATTGTTGTGACTCTAACGAGAACTAGTGTGATCGTCAACGATCCGGCGTGGCGTCGGAGCTCGCGCCCGTGACGCCTCGGAGGGGCCGGTCGAGCTACGCGCCGGCCGCCTGGAAGTGATCGGCGTTGATCTGCGTGAACGCCTTCCACTCCTCGGGGAGGTCGTCCTCGCGGAAGATCGCGTTGACCGGGCACCCCGGCTCGCAGGCGCCGCAGTCGATGCACTCCTCGGGATCGATGTAGAGCTGCTCGGCCTGCTCGAAGCCCGGCGCGTCCGGCACGGGGTGGATGCAGTCCACCGGACAAACGTCGATGCACGACGCGTCCTTGGTGCCGATGCACGGATCGGCGATCACGTACGTCATCTCTCGCCCACTGCGGCCTCGGGTGACGTCCTCGGCGGCGAGCTCGTCAGCTCGCGCCGTCGCGCAGCGTGATCGCGCCCGCCGGGCACGCCTGCTGCGCGTCGATCAGCGTGTCGCGATCCGGGCTCGACGACTCGACGAAGTAGGCCTTGTCGTCGTCGTCGAACTCGAATGCGTCGGGGGCGATGTCCAGGCAGTTCCCGGACCCGATGCACGCGTGGCGATCGACGTCTGCTGCCGCGCGGTTCTCACTCATGCTGCCTCCTGCACGATCCTGGTTGCCATGACGGTCATCGCGGGCCTAGAGCGTCGCCGGAAGGCGATCGAACCCGCGAAGGAGCTGCTTGTTGATGCGCCGCGCCCCCGGCTCGAGCGTGTACTCGGGCGACAGGGCGAGCAGTTCCTCGAGGACCACGCGCGCCTCGAGACGGGCCAGGTCCGCGCCCATGCAGGCGTGGATCCCGATGCCGAACGCGTGGTGGCGCTTGGGCTCGCGGAACAGGTCGACGACCTCGGAGTCCTCCCACCGCGACTCGTCGCGGTTGGCCGCGCCGTAGAGGAGCACGACGTGCTCGCCCTTGGGGATCTCGGTGCCGTGGAACTCGACCGGCTCCGTGGTCGTCCTGGCCATGTTCTGGAGCGGCGCCTCGCAGCGCAGGATCTCCTCGACAGCCATCGGGAGCTTCGACGGATCGGCGGCGAGCTTGGCCCGCTGCTCGGGGTGGGACTCCAGGAGCCAGAAGGCGCTCGACAGCAGCGTCGAGGTCGTGTCGATGCCGGCGGCGAAGAGGAGCTGGGTCATGCCCACCGCCTCGTCGCCGATGGGCGTGCCGTCGGCGAGCGTGCCGGCGACGACCTTGCTCGTCATGTCGTCGCGCGGGGCGCGGCGGCGGTCCTCGACGAGCTCGGTGAGGTAGTCCTGGATCTTGCCGGCGTTGACGCGCGCGCTCTCGGGCATCTCCGGGTTGCCGACCTCGCGCACGTTGGTCTGGCGGAACCACCCCAGCAGCATGACCTGGTCGCTCTCGGGGATCCCGAGCATGCGGCACGTCACGTTCAGCGGGAACGGGTCGGCGAACTGCTCGATGAGGTCGACCGTCCCGGCGCCCTTGAGCGGGAGCAGCAGGCGACGGACCTCGGAGCGGACGAGCTCGTCGTACTCCGCGCGGATGACCTTCGGCGTGAAGTCCTTCTGGACGATCTTGCGCAGCTCGGTGTGGTGCGGCGGGTCGTCCTCGATGAAGTGGCCGGGAGCGAAGAGCTCGCCGGTCGCGTCGATGTGGACGTAGTGATGGCTCGAGAACCGCTGCCAGTCCCGCTCGACCGCCGCGATGTCGTCGTAGCGCGACAGCACCCACAGCTCCAGCGCCTCCTGGTGGTAGAGCGGGTACTCGTTGCGCAGCACGCGATAGATCGGGTACGGGTCGTCACGGATCTCGCGCGAGAACGGGTCGTAAACGAAGGACTCCTGCTTCGCATCGGCGTAGTCCACGCCCACGTTTGACGTCACGTGCCAGCCATCCTTTCCAACGTCCTGACCAGGGGCGAGGGGGCTGGTACCGTGTTGCCCCACCTCGTGGCGTGACGATACCATCGTCCTGAGTGATCTTCAACGGAGTTCATGTGAACTTCGACGCCCGTACGAAAGACCGCCTGCTGAGCCAAGATTGCGGTGGCACCGCAGCCAGCACGCCTACGACAACGGTCCGCAGGGTGGGCTGGGCCGCACTCTTCACAGCTTTTGGCGTTAAGATCACTAGCGATCTTGCCACGTTCTGATATACGATCGCAGCCTCGGAGTGACGGACGCCTCACCGCTCCCGCAGGCGCTCGAGAAAAGGAACGAGCCGTTGACGTTGCGCATCTTTCAGTCCCTGTGGGGGATGAGCCAGCTCCCCTTCGAGGGCGGTCCCGAATGGTCGGTCGCCGAGAAGGTCGACCGGATCGCCGCGGGCGGGTTCGACGGGATCGACATCGGCTGGACGCCGGACCTGCCGTGCGAGGAGGCCGTCGAGCGTGCCCGGGCGGCGGGGCTCGACTACGGCCTGGTGTGCTTCCCGAGATCCGTCGAGGGATTCCGCGAGCAGGTCGCGACGTTCCGCGCTCTCGATCCGGCGCCGATCTACCTCAACATGCAGCCGATCCCGAAGGTGTTCAGCGCCGAGGAGGGAGCGGCCCTGCTGAGCGAGTGGATCTGGACCGCGGAGGACGCTGGCTTCCGCACGCTCGTCGAGACCCACCGCGACCGGATGACCACGGACCTGCGGTTCACGCTGACGCTCATGGACCTCGTCCCCGAGATGCGCATGGTCGCGGACCTCTCGCACTTCGTGGTGGGACAGGAGTTCGCGTGGCCCGTCGACGGCGAGGACCAGGCGCTGGTCCGGCGCGTGCTCGAGCGGTCGGACATGTTCCACGGGCGCGTAGCGTCGCGCGAGCAGGTCCAGATCGCGGTCGGATGGGAGCACCACCGCCAGTGGCTCGACCTCTTCCTCGGGTGGTGGGAGGAGGGCTTCCGCGGCTGGCGCCAGCGCTCCGGCCCCGACGACGAGCTGATCTTCGTGACCGAGCTGGGGCCGCCGTGGTACGCCATCACCGGGCCCGACGGCAAGGAGCTGTCGGACCGCTGGGATGACGCGCTCGCGCTGCAGCGCCACGTCCGCGGGATCTGGGAGCGCCTCGAGAGCGCCGTGGCTGCCGGATGAAGCCGAAGGGCGTCGTCGTGGTCGGCGCGTCGCTCGCCGGCCTGAGGACCGTCGAGGCCCTCCGCCGCGAGGGCTACGACGGGCGGCTGTCGCTGATCGGCGCCGAGGCGCACCGGCCCTACGACCGGCCGCCGCTGTCCAAGCAGCTCCTCTCGGGAGCCTGGACCCAGGACCGGCTGTACTTCCACGACGGCGACCTCGCGGCGCTCGATCTCGAGCTGCGCCTCGGCGTCCGCGCGACCGGTCTCGACCTCCACGCGCGCGAGCTCGCGCTCGACGACGGCACCGCCGTCCCCTTCGATCGGCTGGTCGTGGCGACCGGGGCCGCGCCGCGGCGCCTGCCCGGAGCCCCCGACCTCGACGGCGTCCACGCGCTGCGCAGCCTCGACGACGCGCTCGCTGTCCGCGACGCGTTCGACCAGCGACCCCGCGTCGCCGTCGTCGGTGCGGGGTTCATCGGCGCCGAGGTGGCCGCCACCGCCCGCGGCCGCGGCCTGGAGGTCACGGTGATCGAGGCGCTGGCGCTGCCGCTCGTCCACGCGCTCGGCGCGGAGATGGGCGCGGCCTGCGCGCGGCTTCATGTCGACCGCGGGGTCGACCTGCGCTGTGGCGTCACCGTGACGGCGTTCGAGGGCGACACCCGGCTCGAGCGCCTGGTGCTCAGCGACGGCTCGCGCGTCGACGCCGACCTGGCGATCGTGGCCATCGGCGTGACGCCCGAGACCGCGTGGCTGGCATCGTCGGGCCTTGCGCTCGGCGACGGCGTCGTCTGCGACGCGACGGGCGCCACCAGCGCCCCGGGGGTCTACGCCGCCGGGGACGTGGCCGAGTGGTACAGCCCGCTCTTCGACCAGCGGATGCGCGTCGAGCACTGGACCAACGCCGCCGAGCACGGCGCCGCGGTGGCTCGCTCCATCCTCGCGGGGCCGGCGGAGGCTCAGCCGCTGGTCTCGGTTCCCTTCTTCTGGTCGGATCAGTACGAGACGAAGATCCAGTTCGCCGGCATGAGCCTTCATGCCGACGAGGTGCGCGTCGTGCACGGCTCTCCCGAGGAGGAGCGGTTCGTCGCCGTCTACGGCCACCGCGGTCGCCTCGTGGGCGCGCTCGCCTTCAGCGCGCCGCGCCTGCTCATGCAGTACCGCCGGCTCATCGCGCAGTCGGCGCCAATGGACGAGGCGCTCGCGCAGGCCGCCTCGATGAACTGATGCGGAGGTCCCCTCGCCCATGACGAACTCGAACACCCTTGCCGAGCTCATCGACGCCACGCCGTGGATCGACGTCCACGAGCACATCGTCGAGGAGCGCCACCGCCTGGCGCCCGGCGAGCACGGCTTCACCGACGGCATCGGCGGCGTGCATCGCATCCCCGAGGGCTGGACGGCGCTGATCGTCAACTACGTCATCGACGACCTGCTCGTCGCGGGCCTGCCGGCGAGCGCGGCGCAGGAGGTCCTCTTCGGCGACGGAGATCCGCTGGAGAAGTGGCGGGCGATCGAGCCCGCCTTCGAGGCCGCGCGCGCGACGGGGTTCGTCCGCACGGTCGACCTCACGACGGAGCGCCTCTTCGGGGAGCGGCTGTCGAGCGCGACCGTCGAGTCGATCGACCGGCAGTTCCGCGACCTCCGGACCGACGGCTACTACACGCACGTCCTGCGCGACGTGGCCAACGTCGAGCGCTGCCAGATCCACTCCCTCGAGGAGGACCCGTTCTGCGAGAGCGAGAGCCCGGAGCTCTTCGACCAGGACCTCGCGATCGTCCCGCTGGCGCTGGGCCGGCACGCCGCGGCCGAGGCGCTGGCCGGCATCGAGGTGGCGACGCTCGACGACTACCTCCGGGTCGTCGAGCACTGCTTCGAGCTGTACGGCCCCCGCGCCGTGGCGGTCAAGTGCCACTGGGCGTACCTTCGGCCGCTCGCGGTCGGCGAGGTCGACACGCCCCCGGGCCGGTCCTTCCTTCGCCTCCGCCGCGGAGACGCCACGCCGCAGGAGCGCCGGGAGGTCGAGGACTTCCTGTTCCACCGCTGCGTGGAGCTCGCGGCCGAGCACGGCCTGCCGGTGAAGGTGCACATGGGCTATCTCGCGCGGACGCGCACCCCCCAGCTTCCGTGGATCCATGACCACGTGTCGGACATGGCGGGCGTGGTGCACCGCCATCCGCGGGCGGACTTCGTGCTGATGCACATGGCGTGGCCCCAGCAGGAGCAGCTCCTGGCGGTGGCCAAGCACTTCCCGAACGTCTACCCGGACCTCGCCTGGTCGTGGATCGCGACGCCGCTCGTCGCGCGCGAGTTCGTGCAGCGGTGCCTGACGACGATCCCGGCCAACAAGCTGCTGTGCTTCGGCGGCGACTGCCTCGTCGTCGAGAACGTCGTGGGCCACGCCGAGATCGCCCGCCGGGGCCTGCAGTTCGCACTCGAGGAGCTCGTCCGGTCGGGCTGGCTCACGGCCGACGAAGCGCTCGCCCTCGTCCCCAGGCTCATGCGCGAGAACGCCGAGCAGCTCTTCTACGAGGGGGCGGCGGTCGGGTCTGCGGCGTAACGGAGCGCCGGCGCCGGCTCAGCGCTGGACCTGCGACCCGCCGACGATGCCGTCCGCGCCGTCGTCGAGGAAGCGCACCCACGCCTTGTTCGTCCCGTCGTAGTCCGGCGCCCAGAGGATCAGCCGCGCGGGGCGGTCCCAGACCGTGCACGGCTCGTCGCCCTCGGGGTCGACGCCGCGCCAGATGCGCACGAACGGGTTGTGCTCGCGTTCGTCGCCGGCCGTCGTCGGCTCGCGGTGGCCCGGGTGCAGGACGGTCTCGGGCGGCAGGTCGACCAGCCTCAGGACCGACGCCTTCAGGTCCTCGTAGCCGGTCGCGCCCGGGGCGAACGTCCCTCCGACCGTCCCCTTGAAGACGACGTCGGCGGTGAAGCAGTCGGTCCCGTCGACGAGCAGCGCGACGTGACCGGCCGCATGGCCCGGGGTGTGCAGGACCTCGATGCGCAGGTCGCCGACGTCGAGGACGTCGCCGTCGTCGAAGGTCTGGTCGACGCCTCCGACCTGCTCGGCCGTCCACGGGTGCGCGTAGATGGCCGCGCCGAACCGGTCGCGGTAGGCGCCGAGGCCCGCCAGGTGGTCGGCGTGATGATGGGTCAGCAGGATCGCCTCGACGGTCACGCCGAGCCGGTCGGCCGCCTCGATCAGCGGCTCGACCGCGCCGTTGCCGTCGATGAGCACGGCATGGCCGCCCTGGCGGTCGGCCACGAGGTAGGCGTTGGACAGCCACGTCTCGCTCTCGGTGCGCTCGACGATCATCGGAACTCGATCACGCTCCTGATCCCGTCCTGGTGGTGCATGAGGTCGAAGCCGCGATTGACGTCGTCCAGCGGCATCCGGTGCGAGATGAACGAGTCGACGTCGATGTCGCCGGCGACGTAGCGGTCGACGAGCTGGGGGACCTGGTCGCGGCCCTTGACGCCGCCGAACGACGCGCCCATGACCTTGCGGCCGGTGATCAGGTAGCGCGGCACGATGTCGAGCGTCTCGCCCTTGCCGGCGACGCCGGTGACGCAGCAGACGCCCCAGCCCAGGCGCGCCGCCTCGACGGCCTGGCGCATGACGCCGACGAGGCCGGTCGCCTCGAACGTGAAGTCGGCGCCGAAGCCGCCGGTCTCCTCGAGGACGCGGTCGACGACGTCGTCGCCGGCGCTCCACGTGTCGGTCGCGCCGTGGTGGCGGGCCAGCGCCAGGCGCTCCTGCGACTTGTCGACGCAGATGATGCGCTCGGCGCCCTGGAGCCTGCTCCCGACCACCGCGCCGAGCCCGACCATGCCGGCGCCGAAGACGACGCAGGTGCTGCCCGGCTCGACCTGCGCGCGGTACATCGCCGCGCCGAGCCCGGTCGAGAGGCCGCAGGCGAACAGGCACGCGGCCTCGAGCGGGGCCTCCGGAGAGACCTTCGCGAGCGAGATCTCCGGCATCACCGTCGCCTCGGCGAACGTCGAGCAGCCCATGAAGTGGCGCAGCTCGTCCCCGTCGCGGTGCAGACGCGTGGTGCCGTCGGGCAGGTACCCGGCGTTCTGGCGCTCGCGGATCGCGACGCAGATGTTCGTCTTGCCCGAGCGGCAGTTGACGCAGGTCCCGCACTGGGGCGAGAACAGCGTGACGACGTGGTCGCCGAGCGCGAGCCCGGTCACGCCCTCGCCGACCGCCTCGACGACGCCGGCCCCCTCGTGGCCGAGGACGCACGGCGCGTAGCCCGACGGGTCGACGCCCGAGGCGCTGTACATGTCGGTGTGGCAGATGCCGCACGCGTGGAGGCGCACGAGCACCTCACCGTGCTTGGGCCCGGCGAGCTCGACGTCCTGGACGACGAGCGGCTCGGCGAACCGCTCGAGGACGGCCGCGCGGATCAGCAACGTGCCCGCCCATCGAGGTCGTGGGCCGACGAGATGACAAGAGCCAATGCCGCTTCTCCTTTGTTGTCAGGCCTCTTGGAGCTCGCCGAGCCGCCGAGGCTGCGCCGAGATGATCGCGTCCATGATCGAATGGCTCAGGACGTCGTAGTCGCCGCTGTTCGGCATCGCCGCGACGATCCGATTGTCGGCCATGACCAGGATGCTGTCGGAGAGCCTCACGATCTCGGACAGATCGCTGGAGATCAGCAGCACGCCCAGCCCGTCGCTCGCGAGCTCCTCGATGAGGACGTACATCTCCTCCTTCGTGCGGACGTCGACGCCGATCGTCGGCTCGTCGATGATCAGCACGTCGCTGTCGCTCGCCAGCCATTTCGCGACGCTGACCTTCTGCTGGTTGCCGCCGCTGAGCTGTCCCACCGGCTGGTCGAGGCTCGCCAGCTTCACCTGGATCTTGTCCATCACCGGCTCGATCCTGCGCCGCTCCCGACCCGGCGTGATGAAGCCGAGCGGGCCCCTGATGCGGTCCCAGATGGTGATCCCGACGTTGCGGCTGATCGGATGGGTGAGGATGAGGCCCTCGCCCTTGCGGTCCTCGCTGACGTAGCCGATCCGGTGCTTCTGGAGCGCCTCGTGGGGGTTGCGGATCCGCACCGGCTCCCCGCGCAGAAGGATCGCTCCTCCCTCGATCTTCCCGATGCCCATGATGGCCTTCGCGAGCTCGCTGCGCCCGGCGCCGACCAGCCCGTACAGGCCGACGACACGTCCGGCGGGGACCGCGAGGCTGACGTCCTCGTGCCCCAGGTTCGTCGCGACGTTGCGCAGCTCGAGCAGCGGCGGCTCGTCGCGCGGCGCCGGCGACGCGCGCCGCTCCGCGAAGACCACGTTGCGTCCGACCATCGCGGTGATGACGTCGGTCTGGGTCAACGAGGAACGCTCGGCGCCGTCGAGGATCGTCTCTCCGTCCCGCAGCACCGTGACGCGGTCGCAGAGGGCGAAGACCTCTTCGAGCTTGTGGCTCACGAACAGGATGGCGCTCCCCTGGTCGCGCAGCTCGCGCAGGATGTCGAACAGCACGACGGCCTCGCGCTCGGTGATCGACGCCGTGGGCTCGTCGAGGAGCAGGACGCGCGCCTGCTCCGGCACGGTCTCCTCCAGGGCGAGCGCCCGCGCGATCTCCACGAGCTGGCCCTGGGCGACGCTCAACCGGTGCGCCGGCACGCGCGGATCGACGCGCAGCCCGACGCGGTCGAGCCAGCCCTGCGCGTCGCGGTACATCTGGCGGTAGCGCAGGAACCCCCGCGTCCGCGGCGGCGCGTGCAGGAAGAGGTTCTCGGCGACCGAGAACTCCGGGACGAGGTTGCGCTCCTGGTACACCGCGCTGATGCCCGCGTCGATGGCGTCCTGCGGGCTCGAGAAGCGGCGTTCGCGCCCGCCGATCAGCAGCTCTCCGCGATCGGCGTGATGGACGCCGGTGATCGCCTTGATGAGGGTCGACTTGCCGGCGCCGTTCTCGCCGACGAGGGCATGGATGCTGCCGCTGTCGACCGTCAGGTTCGCCCCGCGCAGCGCGATCGTGCCGCCGAAGGCCTTCCACACGTCCCGTGCTCGAACTCCGCTCACTGCCGCCTCCCCATCAGCTCGCCGACTCGGTGCGTCGCCAGGCGCCCGCGCGCGCGAGCGCACCGCGGAACGTCTGCCAGTTGGCGGCACGTCCCAGCACGACCGCGGCGAAGACCAGCACGCCCTCGACGAACGTCATCCAGAACGGGTTGACGTTCACGAGGACGAGCCCGTTGTTGATGATGGCGAGGATCAGCGCGGCGACGAGGACGCCGCCGATCGAGACCACGCCGCCGGCCAGCGCGGTGCCGCCGATGATCGCGACGGTGAACGACTGGATCAGCCAGTCGACGCCCGCGTTGGGATCCGCTTCGTGGGCCATGGCCATCGCCATGACGCCGGCGACGCCCGACAGCAGCCCGGACAGCGTGTGGGCCCAGATCTTCGCGCGCGCCGCCGAGAGGCCGGAGAGCTGGGCCGCCTCCGCGTTGCCGCCGACCGCGAGCATCGTCCTGCCGGTCGCCCTCCACCGGTACAGCGCCGCCAGCGCCAGCGCGGCGACGATCGTCGCCGCGAGGATGTAGGGGATGAAGCCGGCGCGACCGGTCCCGATGCTGTTCATCAGCTTCGGCAGGTTCCCGTAGGGCTGGCTCTTGGTGATGGCGAGCGTCAACCCGGAGAACGCGCCGCCGGTCGCCAGCGTGATGATGAACCCGTCCACGCCGGACTTCACGACCAGGAGGCCGTTCGCGAATCCGCACACGGCGCCCAGCGCCAGGCCGGCCACGACGGCCGGCACCAGCGGAACGCCCTGCTTGACCAGCAGGTTGCCGACGATGACCGCCGCGAGCGCGCCGATGCCCCCGACCGCCAGGCTGAACTCGCCGACGCTCAGGACCGTGACCTGGGCGAAGCCCACGACCGCCAGGAGCGCGGCGGCCGACAGGATCACGTAGACGTTGAACGACGTCAGGAACTGGCCGCTGATCGCGGCGAACACGACGATCGCGAGCAGCGCGACCCCGACGAGCGGGATCCAGGGAGCCCTCTGGCGCCATCTACCCGTAGGCATGAGCGCCCTCCGACCTCCGTGCCGCCTCGGCCTCGACCATCCGCTCCACCTTTGCGTTGCGCTGTCTGCGCCGGCGTGCCTCGTCGACCATCACGGCGACCAGGAGCACGGCGGCCTGGGCGAGCTCGCGCCAGTACACGGCGACGTCCAGCGAGACGAGCCCGGAGTTGATGCTCTCCAGGAAGATCGCGGCCAGGAGCGCGCCGCCGATCGCCACCGATCCGCCCCGCAGCGAGTTGCCGCCGAGCACCGGGACGATGAACGCCGCCAGCAGCCAGGTGCCGCCCTGGGACGGCAGGGCCGCCGCGACCCTCGCCATCTCCATCATGCCCGCCACGCCGCACAGCAGTCCGGACAGGCCGAAGCCGATGATCACGACGCGCGAGACGCGCACGCCGCTCAGGCCCGCGGCGGTCTCGTTCGCGCCGACGGCGAGCATCTTCCACCCGAGGCTCGTGCGCCTGTAGAGGAACCAGGCGCCGCCGGCCACGACGAGCGCCGGGATCACCAGGAACGACAGGTACGGGGTGAACATGCTGCTGGCGCCGAAGCTCGCGATCGACGCCGGGATGTTGCCGACGGGGTCGCCGTTGCTCAGGAGCAGCATCAGCCCGGTGTAGACCGAGGCCATCGCCAGCGTGACGATGAAGCTATTGAGCTTGGTCTTGAGCTCGATCCAGCCCATCAGCGCGCCCGTCGCCGCGCCGAGCACGAGCCCGGCGGCGATGCCGAGGAGCGGGTCGACGTGCTTCACGCCGATCAGCCAGGCGGTGAACATCGTCACGCAGACGCCCACGGCGCCGACGGCGAGGTTCATGCGCCCGAGCGCCAGGACCGCGAGCTGGGCGAAGCCCAGCACCGCGGTCTGCGCCGCGAGCTGCGAGAGCGTGAAGAGGTTGAAGCTGCTGAGGAACCCGTTGCCGATCGTCCCGTAGATGAACCAGGTGATCGCGATCAGCAGCAGCAGGCCGCCCGCGGTCGACTGACTGCTGCCGGCCAGCACGGCGGTGGGCGACCGCTTGCTGCGGCCGCCCACCTTCTCCGACTCGTTGGACTTCACCAGTCCTCTTCCCTCTGAGCTCTGCGGAGGCCGCTCAGCCGCAGCTCAGGACCTTCGTGTTCACCTGGTCGAGGAGCTTCGTGGTGTCGTCGGGCAGGGACTCGAATCCCTGGCTGTACTGGTCGAGGTTCGACTTGTCGACGACCAGCACGCCGGCCTCCACGAGCTTCTTGGTCTGCGTGTTCTCCTGGAACTGCGCGTCCTGGCGGACGGTGCACCCGTCCTTGATGACCTTGCCCAGCGAGTACGCCGCGACGTAGGCCATGCCGTAGGTGTTCTGGAACAGCGTGCCGGTGATGTAGCCCTTCTGGATCGCGTCCATCACCTGCGGGGAGTTCTCGGCACCGATGAACTTGATGCGGCGGTACTCCGCGTTGTCGGTGAAGATGGTCGCCGCCGCGACGGAGGGGTTCTCCGACGTGGACATGATCCCGGCGAGCGACTTCCCGCGCGCGGAGAGCAGCGCGCTGATCTGGCTCTTGGCGTCCTGCAGGGTGCCCGGGTCGGTGATCGTCTGGACGAGCTTCACCTTCCCGCCCGTCGCCGCGACCGCCTCCTTGACGGCGTCGATCCGCAGCTTCGTGTTCGTGTCCGCGGCCTGGCTGGTGAGGAGCGCGATGTTGCCCTGGCCGCCGACCGCCTCGATGAGCTGCTCGGCCTGGTACTTCGCGGCCGGGCCGACGTTCGTCGACACGCAGAACAGCGCGTCGGTGGGGTCGACCGTGCACCCGTTGACCGTGATGGTCTTGATCCCGCGGGCGCTGAGCTTCTTGATCTCGGCGTTGGAGCCCTGCGCGTCGCCGGGGAAGATGCCGAAGCCGTTGATCCCCTTCGCCGCGAGGGAGTCCAGCAGAGCGTTCTGCTGGGTCAGGTTGAAGACCTGGGAGCCGGGCGGACCGACGAACTGGCCCTGGAAGCCGCCCTTGCTGGCCGCGTCCTTGGCGGCTGCAGCCCACGGCTCGTTCCAGTACCGGCTGGGCGCCGGCACGACCACTGCGATGTTGGCCGCCTTGCCTTCCTTCTTACCGCTCGACGTGCTCGACGTGTCGCCGCCGCTCGACGAGCTGCCACCGCAGGCCGCAAGGCCCAGGGCACCGACCGCCACGACAGAAGCCGCAGCCAGGTTCGTCCGCATCCGCATCCTCATTATTCAGTTACCTCGCTCCTTGAACTCGTCGGCACCCTGGTTCAGAGCGCCGACCGACCCGAGCGCGCGCCTCGCTCCTGCGCGCGACCGTCAACCCAGACATGTGCCACGGCGCGGACGCTCCCGACGTCACGCCGACGGCTCGACTGCACTTCACCTGTCAGGGACTACGCGACACACCGCCCGCTGCCGATCTGCGGCAGGGGGCGAAGCCCCGGACCCGCCCGCGTCAGTCCACAGCGCCCTCCGGTTGCTCGGGGCTGGCCGCGCCGTTTCGCGGGCCAGTGCGGGAGGTTCCCTTGGCGCTCTCGTCGACGGCGACCTCGACCTGCACGCCACTGCTGCGCAGTGCCTCGACGGCCGCGTCGTCGGCGCCTTCATCGGTGATGATGAAGTCGAACTGGTTCAGCCCGGCGATCCAGTGCAGCGCGCGCTTGTCGAGCTTCGACGAGTCGGCGAGCAGGATCACCGTGTCGGCGATCGAGATCATCGCCCGCTTGACGCGCGCCTGGACCGCCTCCTGATGGAAGACGCCGTCCTTCAGGTCCACCGCCGGGACCGACAGGAAGCAGCAGTCGACGCGCACCTCGGACAGCGCCTGCTCGGTCACGATGCCGAGCAGGGAGTGATAGCGCTCGTCGTACAGGCCGCCGGTGACCAGCAGCTCCGCCTGGCCGTCCATCGAGTTGTACGCCTCGACGACGGCGAGGAAGTTGGTGACGATGGTGAGCTGCGGGATCTGCGCGAGCAGCGGCACCATCGCCAGGCACGTGGTGGAGTCGTCGAGCAGCACGCTCGATCCCGGCGAGATGTGCCGGACGGCGCGGGAGGCGATCGTGCGCTTCGCATCGACCCCCGCCGCCTGGCGGAACCGCAGCGAGCTCTCGTAGGAGCTCGAGGGCTGCGCGGTCGCCCCGCCGTGCACCTTGCGCAGGACGCCACGCGCCTGGAGCGCGTCGAGATCGCGGTGGACGGTCATCGCGCTCACGCCGAAGCGGTCGCACAGCTCCCGCACCGTCACGGTCTCGCGCTCGAGAAGAAGGCGCACGATCTCCTGTCGCCGAACTTCGGCGACGGGCCACGACCGATCTTTCTCGTTGCTTGACATGGTGCTTGATGTAGGCCTGACCCAGACATAACACGAAACAACACCGTGTCATGGGATTATCAGCCTAAGGCGCGTGGGGCCTCGGAGTCAAGAGGCGGTCTCAGATCATCTTCGCAGCACCAGAGGCGGGCGTGGCAAGGGGTTCGGCATTTCGCGCGGATCGCGCGTACCGCTCGACGTTCTTGGACTCTCACGGGCGACCGTCGTCGCACCTGTCGGGAGCCGCGGCGCGGCCGCCGCACGGGTCGGAAGTCCTGAGCGCGCCCCGGTCCCGCCGCGCGAGATCCGGTGGGGACATCACACGTCGGGCCGTGATCTAGGCGCGTCGACGGTCAGCCCTTGGCGCCGACCCGCTCGGAGAGCCGGGCGAGACGGGCTCCCGCGGCGCGCAGATCGTCGAGCGTCGACGCCTCGTGCACGGCGGCGACCCCGAGCTCGCGGGCGCGGGCGTCGGACAGACGCGACCGTCCCACGACGGCATGGCACGGAACGCCGAGGCGGGCACAGCGGGCGGCCACCTCGCCGACCGCCTTGCCGGTGAAGGTCTGCTCGTCGAGGGCGCCCTCGCCACTGATGACGAGGACCGCATCGCGGGCGGCGTCGTCGAAGCGCAGCGCGTCGAGCACGTACGCGGCGCCCGGGACCAACTCGGCCTCGCGGAAGGCCCACAGCCCGCCGGACAGGCCGCCCGCACCCCCCGTCATGGGCACGCCGCGAGGATCCCGCGGCGCTCGGCGCGCGAGCTCGTCCAGCCGGGCCTCGAGCTCGGCCACCGTCTCCGGATCGGCCCCCTTCTGCGGCCCGAAGATGCGCGGCGCGTCCTCGAAGGGCACCGCGACGTCGCACACGACCGTCAGGCGTGGCGCCACGCCGGCATCGTCCAGCGCATCCAGCGCCCCCGCGCCGCCGTCGGTCGTGGCGGAGCCGCCGACGGTCACGATCACGTGCTCGGCCCCGAGGGCGACCGCCGCGACGATGAGCTCGCCCGTCCCGCGCGTGGACGCCGCGCGCGCGTCGCGCTCGTGCTCGGCGACGAGCGCCAGCCCGCTCGCCTCGGCCATCTCCACGATCGCCGTCCGCCCGTCGGGCAGCATGGCGAAGCGGGCGGTCCTTGGACGCCCGAGGGGATCGCCGGCGATCGCCTCGTGCACCTCCCCGCCGAGCACCGACACGAGCGCGTCCATCGTCCCCTCGCCGCCATCGGCGATCGGAAGACGCAGCGCCGGGACGCCCTGCTGCTCGATGCCGCTCGCGATCGCCTCGGCGACGATCGGCGCGGCGAAGGTTCCCTTGAAGCTGTCGGGAGCGACGACGATCGGCCGTGGCATGCGCGCGCATCTTGCCGGATCGCGTGCTCAGGGCACCCGGCGGGAGAACACGCAGGCCGTCGTGGCCCGCCGGCTAGGCCTGCGGCGACCCGGACGCCGCGCCGCGCCCCTGGCGGAAGAGGTGCTCGCGCGCCTCGCGCAGGGCGATGGCCAGGGCGCCGTAGAGCGCCGAGCGCTCGCGCAGCGAGCTCGTCTCGATCCGTGCGGTGAGCGGGACGAGCGCCGCGACCGTCTCGCGCACCGGACGCAGCAGCGCCGGATTGGACCCGATGCCGCCGCCGAGCACGACGAGGGCCGGGTCGAGCACGGCGCAGATCGCGGCCAGCGCGAAGGCGATCCGCCGGCCCTCCTCCTCGACGATCGCCTGCGCGGCCGGGTCGGTCGCCGCGCGCTCGAAGACCTCGGCCACCGACTCGGGCGGGGGGCCGCGCCAGTCGTCGCGGGCGCGCGCGGCGGCGAGGACGCCGGCGGCGCCGACCTCGTCCTCGAAGCCGCCGTGGACGCGGTGGCGGTCGTCGTACGGGTCGCCGGTGAACGGGAGGTAGGCGATCTCGCCGGCCGCGCCGTGGGCGCCGCGCACGAGCTCGTCGCCGACGACGATGCCCATCCCCACGCCGGCGCCGACCGAGACGAACACGAAGTCCGACACGCCGGCCGCCACCCCGCGCCACTTCTCGCCGACCGCCGAGAGGTTGATGTTGTTGTCGACGAGCAGCGGCACGTCGAAGCGCCCGCGGAGCGCCGCCAGCGGGTCGAAGGCGCCGTCGGGGCTGAGGTTGTAGGCCAGCGAGGTCACGCGGCGGCTCACCGGATCGACGACGCCGGGCGTGGAGACGCCGAGCGCGAGCAGCTCGCCGTGGGTCGCGCCGGCCCGGTCCATGACGTCGCGCACGAGCTCGTGGACCTGCCCGGCCAGCGCGCGCGCCCCGTCGCGCGCGGTCGCGCGGTGCTCCTCGGCCAGGAGCTCCCCGTAGATGTCGGCCGCGCCGACGCGCAGGTTCGCGGCGCCGATGTCGACCCCGATGACGTAGCCCGCGGTGTCGTTGACCGCGTAGGAGACCGGCGTGCGTCCGCGGCGCCCGGGCCGCGACCCGGCCGCCCGGACGAACCCGCCCTGGGTCAGCCGCCGCACCGCCTCGGACACCGTCGGCTTGGACAGGCCGGTCTGGTCGGCGATCTCCGGCCGCGTGATCGGTCCGCTGCGGAAGATCGCCTCGAGCACGGCCTGGTCGCTGAGCTCGCGCAGGAGGTTGAGTCGCGGGCGCGGCCGCGCCGGGAGACCGGCGTCGGTGTCGTCGACGATGGACATTCGGGAGGAAACCTACCGATCGACCAGGACTTGACGCTAGGCCGCGAGCGTGAGTAGGTTTGCATTCATTCGAGGAGCTAACGAATCGCTCACGGTGCCCTCGGAAGCCCCGGCGCGGTTCGTGGAGGAGAGTGCACCATGCAGCCAGGCCGTGATGAGTTCGAGGGCCAGCGCCTGACCCGCCGGGGACTGCTCGGCGCGGGCGCCGTCGCCGGCGCGGGACTGCTGCTCAACGCCTGCGGCGGCAGCGGCGGCGCGAGCAGCACGTCGAGCCAGGGCACGTCGGTCACCATCAACGCGCTGCTCCAGAAGCAGGCGGGCTACAGCGAGGACGACATCCGCGGCATGACCGCGGCCTTCCAGGCGGCGAACCCGAAGATCAAGGTCAAGCCGACGCTCGTCGCCTACGAGGCGCTGCACGACAAGATCGTCGCCGCCGCCCCGGCGGGCACCTTCGACGTCGTGCTCATCGACGTCATCTGGCCCGCGGAGTTCGGCTCCAAGCACCTGCTGGCCGACATCACCGGCCGCGTCAACGGGCTCGGCGTCGACCAGATCCTGCCCGGCGCCCTGGCCACCGCCAACTACAACAAGCGCTTCTACGGCGTGCCGTGGATCCTCGACTCGAAGTACCTCTACTACAACGACGCGATGCTGAAGCGGGCCGGCATCCCGGCCAGCCAGCTCGGCACGTGGGACGGGGTGCTCGCCGCGGCGCAGAAGCTCAAGTCCAAGGGCATCGTCAAGTACCCGCTCATCGGGAGCTGGTCCCAGGCCGAGGCCGTCGTCTGCGACTACGCCCAGCTCCTGGGCGCCTACGGCGGCTCGTTCCTCGACGCGTCGGGCAAGCCCGCGTTCAACCGGGGCGGCGGCGTCCAGGCGCTCGAGTTCATGCGCAACGGCCTCAAGCAGGGGCTCTACAACCCGGCGTCGACGACGGCGCTGGAGGAGGACGTCCGCAAGACGTTCTCGCAGGGCGACGCGGCCATCGCGCTGAACTGGACCTACATGGACGCCATGGCCAACGACCCCAAGCAGAGCAAGGTCGCCGGCCACGTGAAGGTCGCGCGGACGCCCAAGGGCCCGAGCGGCAACGGGCCCGGCTGCAACGGCTCGGAGGCACTGGCGATCAGCGCCGGCAGCCAGCACCAGGACGCGGCGTGGGAGTACGTCAAGTTCCTCACCGGCCAGCGCATCCAGAACCGGTTCTCCAAGAGCTCGCTGCCGATCTGGAAGAGCTCCTACGACGACCCGGCGGTGGTCAAGGCGCTCCCGGACGTGGTGCCGGTCGCCAAGGAGCAGCTCGGCGACATGATCCTGCGCCCCGAGGTGACGAACTACAACGCGGCGTCGCAGCAGCTCCAGGTCGAGATCCAGAAGGCGCTGCTGGGCAAGAAGTCCTCGCAGCAGGCGCTCGACGACGCCGCCAAGGCGTTCTCGTCGAGCTGACGCCCCCGCCGGAGCCGATGTCGACCGCCTCCGCCTCGGAGGTCCCGCGCGGAGTGCGGGCCGCCGGCCGCCGATCCGGATCGGGCTGGCGGGCCCGCACGCGCGAGGCCCGCTTCGCCGCCGCGCTGCTGGCCCCGAGCGCGGTGGTGGTCTTCGGGATCGTCCTCTATCCGATCCTGCGGACCTTCTACACCTCGCTGTACGAGGTCGACAGCCCGTTCCCCGGCCACTACCCGTTCGTCGGGCTGCGCCACTACACGCAGATCCTCGGCGACGGGGCGGTGTGGTCGGCGATGGGGCGCACCGCCTACTTCACGTTCGTCTCGACCGGCCTGGAGATCGGCCTCGGGATCGGGCTGGCGCTGCTGCTCAACGCGCCGCTGCGCGCGCGCTGGCTGTTCCGGGCGATCGTCGTGCTGCCGTGGGCGCTGCCGACGGTCGTCAACGCCCAGATGTGGCGCTTCATCCTCAACGCCCAGTACGGGGCGCTCAACGCGCTGCTGACCGAGCTGCACCTCATGGGCGACTACCGCGCGTGGCTCGGGAGCCCGTTCCTGGCGCTCAACGCGGTCGTGGCCGCCGACGTGTGGAAGAACACCTCGCTGGTCGCGTTCTTCCTGCTCGCCGGGCTGCAGACCATCCCGCGCGAGCTGCACGACGCGGCGCGCGTCGACGGCGCCACCGCCTGGCAGCGCTTCCGACGGATCACGCTGCCGCTGCTGCGCTCGTCGATCGTCGTCGTGCTCGTGCTGCGCACGATCGAGGCCTTCAAGGTCTTCGACATCATCTACGTGATGACGCGAGGCGGTCCCGCCAACGGGACCCAGAGCATCGCGTACTTCGCCTACGTGCGGGCGTTCTCCGACGAGAACTTCGGCTACGGCTCGGCCCTCGCCTACCTGATCGTCCTCTTCATCCTCGTCCTCGCGGCGCTCTACATCCGGGTGCTGCGCAGCCAGGCCTACGACTTCTGAGGAACGCACGCATGCCCGACTCGCGCCGCTACCGCATCTTCGTCCACGTCGCCGCCGTGCTCGTGAGCCTCGTCTTCCTGGTGCCGTTCCTGTGGCTCTTCGTGGCGAGCATCGCCGCGCCCGGCGACCTGCTGTCGCGACCCCTGCACTGGATCCCCGCGCACCCGTCGCTGCACCGCTACGCGCAGATCTTCACCGCCGGCGGCGAGAACGTCTTCTCGAGCTTCCGGGCGGCGCTGGTGAACAGCATCATCGTGGCCGGCGCGACGGTGGTCGTCTCGACCTCCGTGGGGATCTTCGGCGCCTACGCCATCGCGCGGCTGCGCTTCCGCGCCCGCCAGCCGATCCTGCTCGTGTTCCTCTCGACCTACATGGTGCCGCCGATCGCGCTGGTGATCCCGCTGTACCTGGTGATGGTCAAGCTGCACCTGCTCGACACGCGGCTCGGGCTGATCGTCGTGTACTGCTCGTTCGCCACGCCGTTCGTGCTGTGGATCATGGGCAACTACTTCCAGGCGATCCCGCGCGAGCTCGAGGACGCCGCGCGCGTCGACGGCTGCAGCCGGATCGGCGCGCTGTTCCGGGTGATCCTGCCGCTGGCGCGCCCCGGGCTGCTGGCGACGATGCTCTTCGCCTTCCTCATCGCCTGGGACGAGTTCCTCTACGCGCTGATCTTCACCTCGACCACGGCGGCGAAGACGGTTCCGGTGGCGATCGCGGAGTTCACCGGGCGCTTCGAGACCGACTTCGGGCTGCAGGCGACCGGCGGCATTCTGGCCGCGATCCCGCCGGTGCTGATCGCGACCGTCTTCCAGCGCCACATCGTCGGCGGCCTGTCGGCGGGAGCGGTCAAGGGATGACGCCCGACTTCCGGTCCGGCGTGCTCGGCCAGCCCGAGAACCTGCGCGGTGGCGCCGCGGCGCTGCGGGGCGCGCTGGACGAGATCGACCTCGCTCCGTGGCGGGAGGGGACGCTCGTGCTCGGCGCCATCGGCGCGAGCTGGCACGCGCTGGCGGCGACGGCGCACGCGCTGCGGGCGGCGGGCCGGCGCGCGTTCGCGGTGCCGGCCGCCGAGCTCGCCGCGGGCGAGCCGGCGCGACTGGGCGACGCGTTCGTGCTCGTCTCGCAGTCGGGGACGAGCGTCGAGACGGTGGCGGCGCTCGAGCGCCTCGACGGGGCTCCGGTGCTGGCGATCGCGGCGCGGGGCGACAGCCCGCTCGCGGCGGGGGCGAGCGCCTGGCTGCCGCTCGGGCCGCTGACCGACTCGCAGGTCTCGACGCTGTCGTACACCGCGACGCTGCAGGCGCTGGGGATGCTCGCCGACGCGCTGCTCGGTCGGGAGGACGACGCGGGCTGGGCGCGGCTTGCGGACCTGACCGCCGAGGCCCTCGAGCGCGGCGCTCCGCCGGCGGCCGAGGCGGCCGAGCGGATGGCCTCGGCGCGCGCCTTCGACGCCGTCGGCGGGGGCCCGGCGGTCGGCACCGCAGGGGAGGCGGCGCTGCTCGTCCGCGAGGCCCTGCGGCTCCCGGCCGCCGCGGCCGAGACGCGCGAGTACCTGCACGGCCCGCTCGAGCCGGTGGACGACGGCTTCGCATGCTTCGTCTTCGGCGACGGGCGCGAGCGGCGCCTGGCCGCGTCGCTGGCGTCCTATGGCGCGGCGGTCGCGCTGGTCGGCACGGACGACGCCCACCCGCCCGCGGACGCGCCGATCGTCTCCTTCCGGCTGCCGCGCGTCGGGACGCTGGCGACGCCGGTGCTCGAGATCGTCCCCGTGCAGCTCGTCGTGCTCGCGCTGGCGACGGCGCGCGGACTGCCGGTCGCCGGCCTGCTGCGCCAGCAGGACGACACGAAGCTCGAGGCGCCGTGCACGACGTGAGCGTCATCGGCGGCGTGCAGGTCGACCTCGTGGTCACGCCCGTCGCCCGGCTCCCGCCGCCGGGCGAGTCGACGTTCGTCGACCAGATGGCGGTGCGCGTCGGCGGCGCCGGCGCCAACGCCGCGCTGGCCTTCGTCGAGCTCGGCGTGCCGGTGCGGCTGTTCGGCGCCATCGGCGACGACGTCCACGGTCGCTGGATCCTCGACGAGCTCGCGCGCGCCGGACTGGGATCCGACCTCACCGTCGCCGGCGGCGAGCAGACCGGGATCACCGTCGCCTGCGAGGCGCCCGGGCACGACCGCTCGTTCCTGACGCTGCTCGGCGCTGCCGAGACGTGGGACCTCGTGCCCGGCGCCGCCGTGGCCGGCGCGAGCCTGCTGATGTGCGACTACTTCTGCGCGCCCGCGCTGCGCGGCGCGCCGACCGGGGCCCTGCTGGCGCGGGCCCGCGCGGGCGGCGGGCGCACGTACTTCGACACCGCCTGGGACCCCGCGGCCTTCCCCGCCGCCACGCGCGAGGAGGTGGTGGCGCTGCTCGAGCTCGCCGACGTCTTCCTGCCCAACGAGGCCGAGGCGTGCGCGCTGGCGGGCGTGGCCGATCCGCGTGCGGCGGCCCGCGCGCTGCAGCGCGCCTCGAGGGGCTGGGTCGTGGTCAAGCTCGGGGCGGCCGGCTGCCACGCCGCCGGCCCGGACGGCGTCGAGCTCGTCGAGCACGCTCCCGCGGTCGACGTCGCCGACACGACCGGGGCAGGCGATGCGTTCAACGCCGGGCTCGTGGCGGCGCTGGCGAGCGGCGCCGGCTGGCCGGACGCTCTGCGGGCGGCGACGCGGCTGGCGTCGGCGGTCGTCGCGCGCCCGTCGGACGATCGCTATGCGATGCGCCCGACCGGCTGAGCCGCGGTCACGGCCGCCGCGCCAGCGTGCACTGGTTGACGACGTCGCCGCTGTGCGGATCGGGCACGAGCTGGCTCGGCGGCGGCGCGGTCCGGCGCTCGACCCACTGCGTCATCGCCACGAACGCCGCGCGGTAGCAGGGCAGGATCGGGCGCAGCCGGTTGCCGTAGAGGTCGTAGCGGCCGTCGACGTGGTTGCCGTCCTGGATGACGTAGTAGCGGTGCAGCGCCGCGCGGCCGGCCCGGCCGATCATGCGCGTGTAGACGTCGGAGTCGGTCGCGATCGGCAGCAGCGCGTCGAGCGTGCCGTGCAGGGTCAGCATCGGCCTGCCGATCGCGCCGGTGAGCGAGACGCGCGCGACGGCGTCCCTGACCGCCTGCGGGCGCGACGCGTAGTCGTAGTCGGCGTCGCAGAACGGCGTGCCCGACTGGCAGAACGGGATGCCGGCCTGCAGCGGACCGTCGTAGCCGGGGTCGAAGACCTCGCGGTAGGTGCGCTGGGTGAGGTCCCAGTACTCGGCGTAGTGGTCGGCCCACAGGAACTCCGACCCGGGCGCGAAGCCGGCCGCGATCATCGCGTCGTGGGCGGCCTGGTCGCCGGTCGCCGCGTAGCGGGGGTACTGGCGCAGCGCGGTCGGGAGGTAGGTCAGCAGGTTGGGCCCGTCGGGCGTGAAGAGCGTGCCCTCCCAATCGACGCCGCCGTCGTAGAGCTCGGGGTGGTGCTCGAGCTGCCAACGGGTGAGGTAGCCGCCGTTGGAGATGCCGGTGACGTACGTCCGCGCCGGCGGGCGGCCGTAGCGCTGGGCGACCGCCTGCTTGGCCGCGATCGTGAGCTGCGTGACGCGGCTGTTCCACTCGACGATGACGTCGCCGGGGTTGACCTGGTCCTGGAAGAAGGTCTGGCCGTTGTTGCCCTTGTCGGTCGACGCGTAGGCGTAGCCGAGGGCGAGCACGAAGTCGGAGATCAGGAAGTCCGAGGAGTACTGCTTGCGGATGCCCGGCGCGCCCGTGACCACCAGCTTGCCGTTCCAGCGGTTGGGGAAGCGGATGACGAACTGGGCGTCGTGGTTCCAGCCGTTCTCGTTGTTGTCGGTGGAGGTGTCGGGGAAGTAGCCGTCGACCTGCAGGCCGGGGACGCCGGTCGGGTTGCGGGTCCCCGACGCGTTGAGCCCGGCCCAGTCGCTCTGGTCCGTGTGGCCGGTCGGCACCGTGCCGGCGGTCGTGAGGTCGTCGAGGCACGCCGACTTCTGGACCTCGGCGCCCGGGACCTTCACCGCATCGGCGCGGGGACAGACCGCGGCGTGCGCGGGCGCCGCCCCCGCCGCCATCGCCGTCGTCGTCATGGCGAGCGCCGCCGCCCGCCCCGTCATCGTCGCGATGCGCCTCATGTCTCCCGGCACCCCTGCCTCGTTGTCGTGCTCCCTGTTCCCCGATCGGGCGCCGCTGATGCGCAGCGCGTCATGGGCTGAGCCTGCGGACCGATCGCGCCGTCGAGCTCCCGGTCCACCCCACGCGCTGGCGGCGCTTTGCGGCGTTCGGCATCGAGGGGAAGCGGAGTCGGCTGCGCCGCGGGGCGCGGGCGGTCGTCCTCCTGCGAGCGTGCTCGGCGAAAATGTCACCTCCCAGGTGACAAATTCGCCGTTCGCCTAACGCTGCGAGTGCTTCGCAACGGCGATCGCGCCGTCCGTCGCGACACTCCGCAGCGTCTGCGCTCCCTTCGCGCGGCCGGGCGAGCCCGGCGGTCTGCGACGAAAGC
>JAXDHQ010000100.1:0-5223 GCA_034664395.1 Solirubrobacteraceae bacterium
CTCGATGTGGTCCTCGGGGCCGAGCCGTCCGTGCTCGACGCTGTTGGTCACGAGCTCGGAGACGATGAGCTTGACCTTGCCGGTCCGAAGCGGCGCGAGCCCGAGCTCGTTCATCGCGCGCCGGGCCAGCACGACGCTCCCGGCGTCGGCCGGCAGCAGGTGGCACGCGTGGTGGTCGCTCATGTCATCTCACGTCCGTTGTGCGTACAACGGCGCCGAGCGGCCAACCTTGCGGTAAGTCGCGCCCCGCCCGCGCTAGGGTGCGGCGCCGTGAGCCGCCGCGACGAGATCCGGATGAGCGACGAGGAGGTCCTCGCCTTCCTCGACGAGGAGCGGACGGTCATCTGCGCCACCAACGGCCGCGACGGCTTCCCGCACCTCATGCCCCTCTGGTACGTCGTTCGCGACGGCCGTCTGTGGGCGTGGACCTACGCCAAGTCCCAGAAGGTCCGCAACCTCGAGCGCGACCCGCGCACGACGCTCCAGGTCGAGGCCGGCACCGAGTACCCGGTCCTGCGCGGCGTCATGTTCGAGTGCGAGACGACGGTGCACCGCGACACCGACGTGGTGGCCGCGCTGGGGATGGAGATCCTCGCCCGGTACACGGGCGGGCCCGACGACGAGGTCCGGGCCACGGTCGCTCAGCAGGCCTCCAAGCGGGTGGGCCTGGAGTTCGCCGAGCGCTCGCGGGCGACGTGGGACCACCGCAAGCTCGGCTCCGTCTCCTGACCGTCCTGGCCAGAAGGCGGGCGACCGCGGGCGCCCCGGTTCTCTAGCCTCTGCGCGGGCTATGGAGCGCCTCAAGGGTCTCATTCTCTCCGGAGGGCGCGGCACGCGGCTGCGCCCGATCACGCACACGAGCGCCAAGCAGCTCGTGCCGGTCGCCAACCGCCCGGTGCTCTTCTACGGCATCGAGGCGATGGCGCAGGCCGGCATCGACGAGGTCGGGATCATCATCGCGCCCGAGACCGGCGACGAGATCCGCGCCGCCGCCGGGGACGGGTCGGACTTCGGCGTGCGCATCACCTACATCGTCCAGGACGAGCCGGCGGGCCTGGCCCACGCGGTCCTCACCGCCGAGCCGTTCCTGGGCGCCGATCCGTTCGTCATGTACCTGGGCGACAACCTGCTCCAGGGCGGCATCGGCGACCTCGTCGCCGCGTTCCGGGCCAACGCCCCCGACGCGCTCATCCTGCTCACGCCGGTGCCCGACCCCCAGCACTACGGGGTCGCGGAGCTCGACGGCGACCGCGTCGTGGCGCTGGCGGAGAAGCCCGCCGAGCCGCGGACCGACCTCGCGCTCGTCGGCGTCTACATGTTCACCTCGATCATCCACGACGCCGCCCGGGCGATCGAGCCCTCGCCGCGGGGCGAGCTGGAGATCACCGACGCCATCCAGTACCTGGTCGACGCCGGCCGGCGCGTGGAGCCCCACGTGGTCCGCGGCTGGTGGAAGGACACCGGGCGCCTGGAGGACATGCTCGAGGCCAACCGCCTCGTCCTCGACACCATCGCCGGGCGCGTCGAGGGCGAGCTCATCGACTCGCAGTGCGACGGGCGCGTCGTGATCGAGCGCGGGGCGCACCTCGAGCGCGCCACCGTCCGCGGTCCGGCGATCGTCGGCGCCGGGGCGCGGATCGTCGACGCCTACATCGGCCCCTACTCGGCGATCGGCGAGGACTGCGTGATCGAGCGGGCCGAGGTCGAGCACTCGATCCTGCTCGCCGGCTCGTCGGTGCGCGACCTCGACGGGCGCATGGAGTCCTCGCTGCTGGGGCGCAACGTCCACATCTCGCGCGACCAGCGCCAGCCGCGGGCCTACCGCTTCCTGGTCGGCGACAACTCCGAGATCGGGATCCTGTAGTGGCCATGCGCCTGCTCGTTACCGGCGCCCGCGGGATGCTCGGCCGAGCCGTGTGCGCGGCGGCGGCCCGCCTCGGCCACGACGTCGTCGGGCTGTCGCGCGCGGAGCTCGACGTGACCGACGCCGATCACGTCCGGCGCGTCGTCGCCGCGGCCGAGCCGCGGGCGGTCGTCAACTGCGCGGCGTGGACCGACGTCGACGGCGCCGAGATGGCCGAGGGGGCGGCGACGGCGATCAACGGCGCCGGCGCCGGCAACGTCGCGCGCGCCGCGACCGAGGTCGGCGCGCGCCTCGTGCACGTGTCGACCGACTACGTCTTCGACGGCGCCAAGGAGACCCCGTGGGTCGAGTCCGATCCGGTCGGGCCGATCGGCGCCTACGGGCGCTCGAAGCTCGCCGGCGAGCTCGAGGTCGCGGCGGCCGCCCCCGAGCACGCCGTCGTGCGCACGGCGTGGCTGTTCGGCGCCGGCGGGCGCAACTTCGTCGACACGATGCTCGCGCTCGGCGGCGAGCGCGACGAGGTCACCGTCGTCACCGACCAGACCGGCAGCCCGACGTGGTCGGTCCACCTCGCCGAGGCGGTGGTCGAGCTGGCCGAGCGCCGCGGCGACGTCGGCATCTTCCACGCCGCCGGCGCCGGGGCGTGCTCGTGGTACGAGCTGGCGGTCGAGGTCTTCGACCGCGCCGGCATGAGCTGCCGCGTGCGACCGACGACGTCGGAGCGCTTCGCCCGCCCGGCGCCGCGCCCGGCGTACTCGGTGCTCGCCAGCGAGCGCGACGAGGCGCCGGTCCTGCCGCCGTGGCAGGACGGCGTCGCCGGCTACCTCGCCGAGACCCGCGCGGTGGCGGGATGAGGCTCCTGGTCTGCGGCGGCGCCGGCTTCATCGGCTCGAACTTCGTCCGCGTCCGCGTGCGCGACCACGGCGACGACGTCGTCGTGCTCGACAAGCTCACCTACGCCGGCCGGCGCGAGAGCCTCCAGGACGTCGAGCACGAGTTCGTCCACGGCGCCATCGAGGACCCGCGCGCCGTGGCCGAGTGCATGGACGGCGTCGACGCGGTCGTGAACTTCGCCGCCGAGACCCACGTCGACCGCTCGATCGCCGAGCCCGACGCCTTCGTGCGGACGCACGCCCAGGGCACGTACGTGCTGCTGGAGACCGCCCGCGCGCGCAAGGTCCGCTACCTGCAGGTCTCCACCGACGAGGTGTACGGCTCGATCGAGGACGGCTCGTTCACCGAGTCCTCGCCGCTGGCGCCGTCGTCGCCCTACAGCGCCACGAAGGCCGGCGCCGACCTGCTCGTGGCCAGCTACCACCACACGTTCGGCCTGGAGACGCTCATCTGCCGCGGCTCCAACAACTACGGCCCGTACCAGTACCCCGAGAAGCTCATCCCGCTGATGGTCCTCAACGCGCTGCACGCCGACCGCCTGCCGGTCTACGGCGACGGGATGAACGTGCGCAACTGGCTCTACGTCGAGGACTTCGCCCGGGGGATCGGCCACGTCCTCGTCAACGGGGTGCCCGGCGAGGCCTACAACGTCGGCGGCCCCGACGAGTGCCCGAACATCGAGGTCGTGCAGCGGATCATCGAGCTCACCGGCGCCGACCCCGGCCTGATCGAGTACGTCACCGACCGCCCCGGCCACGACCGCCGCTACTCGCTGGGCTCCGAGAAGGTGCGGGCGCTCGGCTGGGAGGCGCAGGTCCGCTTCGCCGACGGCATCGAGCGCACCGTCGACTGGTACCGCGACAGCGCCTGGTGGTGGGAGCCGATCCGCTCGGGCGACTACCGGGCGTACTACGAGCGCCAGTACGGGCGCACGCTCGGCTAGCGGTCGACCGCGAGATCGAGATCGACGCGATCGCCTACGAGATCGTCGTGCTCCACGCGCCGAGCGTAGGCGAGGGCGGCGACGGCTCCGGCGCTACCCGAAGCTGGCGATCCGCCAGACCGTGCCCTGCTTGACCAGGCCGACGGACTGACGGCGATCGTTCTTGGCGTTCTTGCCGTTGGGGAACTTGACCTGGGCCGTGGCGCGCGTGCCCTGGATGCTCACGGACAGGACGCTGAGGTCGGTCAGGTCGGTGTCCTTGATGGCGCTGCGGACGGCGCGCTCGCACGTGCCGCCGTGCTGGGCGAGCTGGGTGACGAGCGCCTGGGCCAGCAGGTTGCGGCAGATCTGGCCCTGATTGCCCTTCGACGCGGCGGTCTGCAGGTCGGCGACGGTGTTGGCCACCAGCCGCTGGTCGCCGGTGAACTTGACCGACGAGGTGCTGGTGGTGCGCTGCGTCGTGCAGCCGGCGAGCACGGCCGCCAGGACGAGGGCGAGGACGATCAGCGGGCGGCGGTGGAGCATGCTCGGACCCAGCCTACCTACCATTGCGTCCATGGCCGCCGCCGAGCGCTCTCCGACCACCGTTCCGCGTGGCCGCCACGCCCCTCCGCTGGAGGTCCGGGTGACGGTCCAGCGCCGGCGCCTTTTCGAGGCCGCCGCCACCGTCTTCGCTCGCGTCGGCTACGCCGAGGCCAGCGCCGAGGCGATCTCGCGCGAGGCCGGGATGTCCAAGGCGACGTTCTACGAGCACTTCGCCAACAAGGAGGAGTGCATCCTCGCGCTGTTCGACGAGGCGGCCACCGAGGTCATGCGCGCGATGGCCGCCGCGTCCGACGGCGAGGGCTACGCCTCCTACGCGGAGCGGGTCTCGGCCGGCGTGCGCGCGTTCCTGCAGACGCTGGCCGTGTACCCCGAGTCGGCGCAGACGCTGCTGGTCGAGATCATCGGCGCCGGCCCGCGCGCCGCCGCCCGGCGCGACGCCATCCTCGAGTCCTTCGCGGACGCGCTCTTCCGCGACAACCACCGCGCCGCGCCGACGTACGGCTCGCCGACGTTCGCCTCGCGCGACGACGCCTTCGCGATCATCGGCGCGTCGGTCGAGCTCGTCTCGCGGAGCCTGCGGACGGGCCAGCCGGCCGACATGCTCGCCCTCGAGCCGGTGATCACGCGGCTCATGCTCGGCGCGTGCGACCGGGCGCCGCGCTGAGCGACCCCGCCGGCCTGGCCGAGCTCGAGGCGCGCGTCGTCGCGTGCCGGCGCTGCCCGCGCCTGGTCGCGTGGCGCGAGCAGGTCGCGCGCGAGAAGCGCGCCGCCTACGCCGGCGAGGACTACTGGGGGCGCCCGCTCCCCGGGTTCGGCGACCCGGCGGCGCGGGTGCTCGTCCTCGGCCTCGCGCCCGCGGCGCACGGCGGCAACCGCACCGGGCGCGTGTTCACCGGAGACCGGTCGGGCGACTGGCTGTTCGCGTCGCTACACCGGACCGGCTTCGCCAACCAGCCCGGGTCGGTCTCGCTCGACG
>JAXDHQ010000101.1:0-4088 GCA_034664395.1 Solirubrobacteraceae bacterium
CGACCCCCATGCCGAAGGCGTTGGTGGCCACCACCACCTCGACGTCCCCGTCCATGAAGCGCCGCTGCGCCTCGGCGCGCCGCTCGCGCGCCAGCCCCGCGTGGTAGGCGAGGACCTCCACGCCGAGCGCGTCCGCCAGGGCGCCCGCGAGGTCCTCGGTCTCCGCCCGCGTCCCCGCGTAGACGATCGCCGGCCGCGCGTCGGGCTCCGCCAGCGCCGCCGCCAGCCGCGCGCGCTTGTCGCGGGCGCCGCCGCAGGGCACGACCACGAACGACAGGTTCGGGCGGTCGAACCCCGTCGCGACCTGCACCGGGTCGCGGAGCCCGAGGCGGGCGGCGATGTCGGCCGCGACCTGCGGGGTCGCGGTCGCCGTCGAGGCCATGATCGCGCGCGCCCCGAGCCAGCGCGCGGCGTCGGCCAGGCGGAAGTAGTCGGGGCGGAAGTCGTGACCCCACTGCGAGACGCAGTGCGCCTCGTCGACCACGAACAGCCCGATCCGCGTCGCGCGCACCGCCTCGGCGAAGCCGGGCGAGGAGAAGCGCTCGGGCGCGACGTAGAGCAGGCGCAGCTCGCCGGACTGCGCCCGCCCGAGCACCTCCCGGTTGGTCTCGGCGTCCTGCTGGGCGTTGACCAGCGCCGCCCGGCCGGGCGCCACGCGCTCCAGCGCCTCGACCTGGTCCTGCATGAGCGAGACCAGCGGCGAGACCACCACCGTGAGGTCGTCGCGCACGAGCGCGGGGAGCTGGTAGCACCGCGACTTCCCCGCACCGGTGGGCATGACGACCAGCGCGTCGCGATCGTCGAGCGCGGCGCGCACGGCGTCGGCCTGGCCGGGGCGGAAGGTCTCGAAGCCGAAGATCGAGTGGAGGGCGGCGAGCGTGGTGTCCATGGCGGGGGCGCCCGACCATAGCGGCGCGGCCGGCGGGGGCGGGGTCGGCGCGGGTCCCCCGATGCAGACTCGTCACGATCCCGCGCAGCGCCTGGCACGCACCATCGTCCGGCGCGATGCTGGGTGCGAGAACCGGATCGGGGGCTGCGGGCAAAGGACATGCGATGACGACCATGGACAGCGGGGCAGCCACCATCTGGGCCCCGACCGACGCCCAGGTGATCGCCCGCGCGCGCGAGGACGCCACCGCCTTCGCCACGATCTTCGACCGCCACCACGAGGCGATCCACGCCTACCTGCGCCGCCGCGTCGACGTCTCGATCGCCGAGGACCTGGCCGCCGAGACGTTCGTGCGCGCCCTGCACGACCTGAGCCGCTACGACGCCGAGCGCCCCGACGCCCTGCCGTGGCTCTACGGGATCGCCGCCAACCTCATGCGCCGCCACCGGCGCACCGAGGTCCGCCGGTGGCGCGCCTACGCCCGCACCGGCCGCGATCCGCTCGCCGACGAGCACGCCGACGCCCCGTCGCGCCTCGACGCCGCCGCGGCGGGGCCGCGCCTGGCGGCCGCGCTCGCCAGCCTGCACGACCGCGACCGCGAGGCGCTGCTGCTCCTGGCGTGGACCGAGCTGACCTACGAGGAGATCGCCGTCGCGCTGCGGGTCCCGATCGGGACCGTCCGCTCGCGGATGCACCGAGCACGGCGCGTCGTGCGCGCCCACCTGGAGGCTGAAAGCCGATGACCGACGACCTCGACCTGCTGCGCGCGCTTCGCGCCGACCTTCCGCCCGCATCCGCCGCCGCCCGTGCCGCCGCCCGTGCCCGCGTCGCCGGCGCCGGTCCGCGCCGCCGTCGCCCCGGGCGCCGCGGCACCGCCGCCATAGCCGCCGCCGGCGCGATGGCGGCCGCGGCGGTGGCGATCGTGTCGGGCGTCGACGACGGTCGCGTCGGGCCCGCGTCGGCCAGCGCGCGCCCGGTCCTGGCGCGGGTCGCGGCCGTCGCCGCCCGCCGCGAGGGGCCCGGCGTGCCGCGCGACGACCAGTTCTTCTACATCGCCAGCGAGGGCACCGAGCTCGTGGTCACGGCGATCCACGGCACCTCCTACAGCTACTTCGTGGTCAACCGCCGCGAGAGCTGGCTCAGCGTGGCCCGGCGCGGGCGGCTTTCCGTCCGCGAGCCCGGGCGGCCGCGCTTCGTCACCCCCACCGATCGCCGCCGCTGGATCGCCGCCGGCCGCCCGCCGCTGGAGCCGGCGCTTCCGCCGACCCAGCCGATGAGCCCGGTGCGCCACTACGAGATCGGCTCCGACCGCTTCAGCACCGCGGCGCTGCGCGCCTACGATCCCACCCCGCGCCAGCTCTTCGACCGCCTGCGCGCGCGCGTCGGGAACGCCGGCCAGACGCCCGACGGCGAGGTCTTCGTCCTCATCGCCGACGCCCTGCGCGACGGCCCCCAGCCGCCGCGCCTGCGCGCCACGCTCTACCGCGCGCTCGCGCTCGTGCCCGGCGTGGAGCTGGTCGGGCCCACCCGCGACCGTCTCGGCCGCGACGCGGTCGGCGTCGCCTACACCGAGCGCACCGGGCTGCGCCACGAGCTCCTGTTCGACCCCCGCACCTCCGAGGTCCTCGCCGAGCGCCAGGTCGTCGTGCGCCCTGTCGGCGACCTCACGGCGCCGGTCGGCACCGCGATCGAGGACGTCGTCTACACCCGCCGCGCGGTGACCGACGCGATCGCGCGGCCGCGGCCCTAGGCGCGCACGAGCGGCAGCTCGAGCGAGAACTTGCCGGCCGCGTCGTCGGTGCCGGCCAGCGGGTAGTCGCCCGTGAAGCAGGCGTCGCAGTGACCTGCGCGCTCGCCGCGGATCGCCTCGTAGACGCCCTCGAGCGAGAGGTAGGCCAGCGAGTCCGCCCCGAGCTCGGCCGCGATCTGCGCCGGCGTGCGCTCGTGGGCGATCATCTCCTCGCGCGTGGACATGTCGATCCCGTAGTGGCAGGGATGGCGGATCGGCGGCGCCGAGATCCGCATGTGGACCTCGAGCGCGCCCGCGTCGCGGAGCATCTGGACGATCTGGCGGGTGGTGTTGCCGCGCACGATCGAGTCGTCGACGACCACGATGCGCCGGCCGCCGACGATCTCGGGCAGCGGGTTGAACTTCAGGCGCAGGCCGTGCTTGCGCAGCTCCTGTCCGGGCTGGATGAACGTGCGCGCGACGTAGCGGTTCTTGATCAGGCCGTCGTCCTGCAGCAGGCCCGCCGCGCGGGCGTAGCCGCGTGCCGCCGGGTTGCCGGAGTCGGGCACGGCGATCACGAGGTCGGCGTTCGGCGTCGGCGCCTCGCGGGCGAGGATCTCGCCCATGCGCCCGCGCGCGGCCTGCAGGACGTCGCCGCCCATCCGCGAGTCGGGGCGCGCGAAGTAGATGTACTCGAACACGCAGAACGCCTCGCGCGCGCCGGAGACGACCTGGCGGGTGCGGATGCCGTCCTCGCCCAGCGACACGAGCTCGCCCGGCGCCACGTCGCGCAGCCGCTTCGCGCCGATGATGTCGAAGGCGCACGTCTCCGAGGCGACGCAGTAGCGGTCGCCCACCATCCCGAGCGCGAGCGGGCGCACGCCGGCCGGGTCGCGGAACGCGTACACGCGCTTCTTGGTCATCACGACGGTCGAGAACGCGCCCTGCAGGCGAGGGATCACGTCGGCGATGGCGTCCTCGATGTCGTCGGACGGGTGCGTCGCCAGCAGCGCGGCGATGATCTCCGAGTCCGAGGTCGAGGTGAACGTCACCCCGCGCTCGCGCAGCTCCGCGTGCAGCTCGACGGCGTTGATGAGGTTGCCGTTGTGGGCGAGCGCGAGCTCGCGCCGGTTGCCGCCGGTGCCCTCGCTGCGATGCACCGGCTGCGAGTTCTCCCACTGGTTGGAGCCGGTCGTCGAGTAGCGCACGTGGCCGATCGCGAGGTCGCCGCCGAGCGCGCGCAGGTCGTGCTCCTTGAACACCTGCGAGACGAGGCCGAGCGAGCGCTGCGTGATGATGTAGCCGCCGTGGTCGGCAGCCGCGATCCCCGCGGACTCCTGGCCACGATGCTGCAGCGCGTACAGCGCGAAGTACGCCAGGCGAGAGACGTCGTGCTCGGGCCCGTAGATCCCGAACACTCCGCATTCGTCCCGCGGTCCGTCGCGCTGGTCGAGAGGCGGCTGGACTGCC